>NZ_JACHNH010000001.1:8102500-8402500 GCF_014205335.1 Amorphoplanes digitatis
GTCCTCGAGCAGGCCGACGGCGACGGCCTGCAGGGCACTCTTGGCGGCGGAGATCTGAGTGAGGACGTCGATGCAGTAAGTGTCCTCGTCGACCATCCGTTGCAGCCCCCGGATCTGGCCCTCGATGCGCCGCAGGCGGCCGAGCAGCGCGGCCTTGTCGCCCGAGTAGCCGTGCGGGCCGGGATGTTCGTGGTCGGTGGTCATGACCGCCAGCATACCCCCCACCCGTATTGAAGCCGGCGAGCCACGCGCGTGGCTTTTATTCCTTTTGTCTCGTTAAGGGTTCTGTGTCGTTTACCCTGACCGCCCAGAAGATCATTGTCGCGCTCCTGCCGGTGCTGCTGCTCGCGGGTCTCGCCCCCGAAGCCGCGCACGGAGTCGACCGCCCCACCGCCGCCGAGCTGGACAACCGGATCGGGGCGGCGGCCCGGAAGCTCGAGGTGATGGTCGAGCGGTACAACGACGCGCGGGAGGACCTGCACGCCACCAGGATGCAGACCAAGCACCTGGGTGGTCAGCTCGGCCCGATGACGCGCGACCTGGCGCGGCGGCAGAAGCTGATGGGCGGGCTGGTCTCGCGGACCTACCAGCGCACCCGCAGCGGCCCGACGATCGCGCTCTTCGCGGCCGACGAGCCGCACATGTTCGTGGACAAGCTGCTCGTGCTGCACCAGCTCGCCACCGAGGAGCAGCGGGCCGCCACCGAGCTGCGCGAGGCCAGGACCAGGGTCTTCAAGACCCGCAAGATGCTCAACGCGCTCGCGGATCAGCAGCGCCGGCAGCAGCTGCGCCTGCGCGTGGGGCAGGCGACGGTCGAGGGCGAGATCGCGGCCCTCAAGCAGATGCGGGCGATCGCCTACGCCGGCGGGTCCCGGTTCGGCCCCGACGAGAACATTCCGATGCCGGAGTTCATCCCGGGACGCGCGGGCAGGGCGGTGGCGTTCGCGTTCGGTCAGCTCGGCAAGCCCTACCGGTGGGGCGCGGCGGGGCCGAACTCCTACGACTGCTCGGGGCTGACCCTGGCGGCCTGGGACGCGGCCGGGGTGGGGCTGCCGCACAACGCCGCGCGGCAGTACCGCGCCGTGACGCACGTGAGCAGATCCGACCTGCGGCCGGGCGATCTGGTGTTCTTCTACGGCCCGATCAGCCACGTCGGCGTCTACATCGGCAGCGACAAGATGATCCACTCACCGGAGTACGGCGAGAACGTCCGCGTCTCCAGCATCGACACCCAGCCCATCCACGGATTCGGCCGCCCGACCTGACCGCGACCACCACGCCACAAGCCTCACCCGGCCGGTGGGCCTCAGCCGGCGACGGCCAGGGCGAAGGGTAGGACGCCCGGGGCGCCCGCCCGGCGTAGCGCGCGGCCGGCCAGGACCATCGTCCAGCCCGAGTCGCTGAGGTCGTCGACCAGCAGGACCGGGCCGCCGAGGCCAGCGAGCTGCTCGGCCACCTCCGGCGGCACCGTGAACGCGTCGTGCAGGGCCAGGACCCGCTGGGCGCTGTTGCCGCGGTGGCCGGTGTCGGCCGCCGCGTGGGTGGAGGTCAGCGTCCCCAGCATCGGCAGCCTGCCCACCGTCGCGATGCGGTCCGCGATGCTGGCCACCAGCGCCGGTCGCCGGTGCGAGCCGACGGAGACCACCGCCGCCGGGCGCTGCTCCCAGGCGTCGTCGCCGTGCGCCCAGGCCTTGAGCACCTCGACCACCGCGGCCGCCAGGTCGTCCGGCAGCGGGCCGTCCGGCGCGTCCGGCCCGACCAGGCCCCGGAGCCGGCCACCCCAGCCGAGGTCGGACAGCCGGCCGACCGCGCGGCCCGGTCGGATCTGCTCGGCCGGACCGATCTTGCCTTTCACCGGGACGCCGACCGCGGCCAGGCCCGTCGGCCAGAGCTTCTTCGGGGAGATGTCCACGCCGGCGTGGCCCAGGAACGTCCGGGCCGCGGTCAGCGACGCCGGGGACACCTCCGCGTCGAACATCGGGTCGGCGCAGGTGTCGCAGCGGCCGCAGGCCTTGGCCTCCGGGTCGTCGAGGCAGCGGCGCAGGAACTCCATCCGGCAGCCGTCCGTCGCCGCGTAGTCGAGCATGGTCTGCTGCTCCGCCGTGCGGGCCTGCGCGACCCGGCGCAGCCGGGCCGTGTCGTAGGTCCACGGCTCGCCGGTGACGGTCCAGCCACCGCGGGTGCGGCGGACCGCGCCGTCCACGTCGAGGACCTTCAGCATCAGCTCGAGGCGGGCCCGGCGCAGGTCCACAATGGGCTCCAGCGCCTGCGTGGACAGCGGGCGGTCGGGCGGCAGCGCCGCCAGCACGGCGCGGACCTGATCCTCCGGCGGGAAGGCCAGCGAGGCGAAGTAGCGCCAGATCGCGGCGTCCTCGGCGCCGGGCAGCAGCACGACCTCGGCGTGCTCGACGGCGCGGCCCGCGCGGCCCACCTGCTGGTAATAAGCGATCGGGGACGGCGGGGCGCCGAGGTGCACGACGAAGCCCAGGTCCGGCTTGTCGAAGCCCATCCCCAGCGCGGACGTTGCCACCAGCGCCTTGATCTTGTTGTCGAGGAGGTCCTGCTCCGCGGCCCGGCGCGCGGAGTCCTCGACCTGGCCGGTGTAGGACGCGACCGGGAAGCCGCGCGAGCGCAGGAACTCCGCCGTCTCCGTCGCGGCGGCGACCGTCAGCGTGTAGATGATGCCGGAGCCCGGGAACCTCTCGAGGTGGTCGGCGAGCCAGGCCAGCCGGTGCGCGGGGTTGGGCAGGTCCAGCACGGCCAGGCGCAGCGAGTCGCGCTCGAGCGCGCCGCGCAGGACCAGGGCGTCGCCGAGCTGCTCGGCGACGTCGGCGGTGACCCGGGCGTTGGCCGTTGCCGTGGTCGCGAGCACCGGGGTGCGGCCCGGCAGCCCGGCCAGGAAGGTGCGCAGCCGCCGGTAGTCCGGGCGGAAGTCGTGGCCCCAGTCGGAGACGCAGTGCGCCTCGTCGACCACGAGCAGGCCCGTGCTCGCGGCGAGCCCGGGCAGCACATTGTCGCGGAAGTCGGGGTTGTTGAGCCGCTCGGGGCTGATCAGCAGGACGTCGACCTCGCCGTTGCGGATCTCGGCGGTGATCTCGCTCCACTCGTCGAGGTTGGCCGAGTTGATCGTGCGGGCCCGGATGCCCGCGCGGGCGGCCGCCTCGACCTGGTTGCGCATCAGGGCCAGCAGCGGCGAGACGATCACGGTCGGGCCGGCGGGCGGGTCGCCGGCCTCGGCGGTGATCCCGTCGCGCAGCAGGGCGGTGGCGACGAAGTAGACCGCCGACTTGCCCCAGCCGGTGCGCTGCACGCAGAGCACCCGGCGCCGGTCGACGACCAGGGCCTCGATGGCGCGCCACTGGTCCTCGCGCAGCACCGCGTCAGCGCCGGCGAGGCGGCGCAGCACCTCCTCGGCGCACTCGCGCACGCCCAGCCGCTCGGCCTCGCTCATGTCCCGCCGCATATCCGCCACGCCAGCATGTCTACCAGCCCGCACCGACAGACTTGCGGCACCGGGCGTCAGCGGCCCAGCACCGAGCCGCCGTTCACGTTGATGATCTGGCCAGTCACGAAGCCGCCGCCGGGGCCGACCAGCCAGCGGACCGCCTCGGCGATGTCGTCCGGCACGCCGGCCCGCTTCACCAGGGTCGCCGCGACCCGCTGCGCGTGGCCCTCCTCAGTCATGCGGCCGTCGAAGAACTCGCTGTCCGTCACGTAGCCGGGCGAGATGACGTTCGCCGTGATGCCCTCGGGGCTCAGCCGGGTCGCCAGGTCCAGCACGTAGCCGTGCAGCGCCGCCTTCGCCGCCGAGTACGGCCCGCCGCCGCCACGCTGCGCCGCGATCGAACTGGTCAGGACGATCCGCCCGCCCGGGCGCCGCAGCAGGGGCAGCAGCGCGTCCGTGAGCAGGACGGCCGTGATGACGTTCGAGTCGAAGTTCGCCCGCCAGCGCGCCGCAACGCCCTGCGGCGTCGAGTCGTCACCGCCGATGTACGCGCCCGCGTTGTTGATCACGACGTCCACCGCGCGGCCGGCGACCGCCTCCACCACGGCGTCGGCCTGCCCCGGTTCCGCGAGGTCGGCCCGGACCGCGGTCGCCTGCGGGCCGATCCACTTCACGGCGTCGGCAAGCACGTCCGGGCGCCGCCCGACGATGATGACGTCGTAGCCCTCCCCCGCCAGCATCCCCGCCGTCGCCCGGCCGATTCCCGTGCCGCCCCCGCTGACCACCGCAAGCCTCGTCATGTCGCCGACTCTAGCCAGCGGAACCGGCGGCCGCGGGCCGCACGCGCACCGACCACCGGCGTACCGGCGGCACCGCTCAGATCGTGACGGAGAAGCCCGCCGTCGGCGGATCCTTGCGCGGCTCCGGCGTCTGCGCCGGGGCCGGGGCGAGGTTGCCGACGGGCTTCTTCGGCGGCCGCGGCGAGGGCGTCGACTCGGCCGGCTTCCGGGACGAGGCCGGGGGCGCGGGGCCGTTGTCCGCCGTCTCGGGCGTCAGCACGGCGCCGAGCACCTCGGCCCGGCACTTGTGCCCGTTGAGCCGGAAGGCAAACGGCAGCGGGTTGCTGTCCCGGTAGCTACCGCTCAGCACGATGGTGTCGGAGCGGCCGGGCCGCAGGTCCCTGCCCTCCCGGGCCTCCAGCATCAGCTTGCGGCCGCGCTGGCTGAGCCGCTTCGGCGAGTCGGTGAGCCGCTGCCCGCCCGCGAAGGCGAACTCCAGCCGCCACCCGGACAGCACGTGCTCGCCGGTGTTGATCACCGTGACCTGCGCGCCGAAGTCCGTACCCGTGTCGTGCTGGACGCGGTAGCGGACCTTACACCCGCTGCCGCGCGGCGCGACCGCGTTCGGCCCGGCGCCCGCCGCCGCGGCCTGTGCGGTGCCGACGTCGACCGGTTCGCGGCTGGACGACCAGGCAAGGCCGAGGGTCGCGGCCAGGACGACGGTGGCGACCCCCGCCTGGAGACGATGCCGGCCGGCCAGGACGGCGGCATCGAGCCGGCCGCCGCGGAACAGCTCGCGTACCAGGCCGCCCCGGAACGGCCCGCCGGCCCGACGCGACGCGGCGCGCGGCGGCGAGCCGGTGGCCCGGCGCGGCGCGGGACGCGGCGCCGGGTGCGGCGACGGGCGCGGCACCGGGCGCGGCGACGGGCGCGGCGTGGCCTCGCGGGCCGCCACCGGCGGGATGATCGGCTGCATCCCGACCAGGGCGGCCAGCGTCACGGCGACCTCGGCGGCGTCCGGGCGCTGCCCGGGCTCCTTGGCCAGGCAGCGCCGGCACAGGTCCGCGACCTCCGGCGGCAGGCCGGGCAGCGACGGTACGGGCTCGGGATCCGCGAACAGGTGCGCCCGCAGCGCCTCGGTCGTGTTGCCGGCCGGCCACGGGAACCGCCCGGTGAGCGTGCGGTACAGCAGCAGGCCGAGGGCGTACACGTCGGTCGCGGGCGACACCGGGCTGCCGCTGAGCCGCTCGGGCGCGAGGTATGCGGGCGTGCCGAGCAGGCTGCCGTCCGCCGCGGCGTCCCGCTGCCCGATCAGGGCCGAGATGCCGAAGTCGACCACCTTGGCCCCTGTGCCGGTGAGCATGACGTTGGCCGGGGTCACGTCGCGGTGCACGACGCCCCGGGCGTGCGCGGAGGCCAGCGCCGACGCCACCTCGGCCACCATGATCACCGCTTCGCGCCACGGGAGCGAGCCCTGCCGGTGCAGCCGGACGGAGACCGACTCGCCGTCGTTGAGCTCCATCACCACGTACGGGACGGTGAGGTTCTCGTCGAGCGGGGACTCGCCGAAGTCGAAGATCCCGGTGATGTGCGGGTGGCACAGCCGGGCCGCGGCCAGCGCCTCCTGGCGCAGCCGGTCGCGGAACAGCGAATCGGTGGCGAGCTGCGGGGATAGCACCTTGACCGCGACGGCCCGGCCGAGGATCTCGTCGTGCGCGCGCCACACGACGGACATCCCGCCGGTGCCGAGCCGCTCTATCAGGCGGTATCGATTGCCGACAAGGCCACCTCGTCTGCCGGTCGCCAGCCACCCCATGAGCCGATTGTTGCCCCGCGCACCGCCCTCTCACCCGGGGTCCCGGAAAACACCTCCGGCGGTCACGGCGGTCTGACCGGCGCAACGCTCTTTGTCCGGAATCACCCCGCCAACAGTTGATCCACCGGCGCGTAGTCGTCGGTCAGCACCCGGGCGCCGCCGACGAAGTCGTCCAGCCGGGCGCCGGAGATCAGCTCCACCGGCTCGTCGACCAGCTCGAGGCGGCCGCGGATCTCGTCAAGCGCCAGCGGCGACCGCGACGCCACGATCACGAAGTTGGACCCGGTCTCGCCGTCGAGGGCAGCCTGCGGCGCGACGAGCGCGACGTGCGGAAAGACGGACGCGACCGTGGCCACCTCGGCCCGGATGAAGCGGCCCGGCGGGTAGTCGATGACGTTCTGGGCGTAGACGCCGTCCGCGCGCAGCACCCGCGAGATGTCGGCGGCCATCTCCCGGGTGGCGAGGTGCCACGGGACCACCAGGTGCCCGAACGCGTCGCCGACCACGAGGTCGTACGCGCCGGCCCGCTGCGCGGCGAGCCCCACCCGCGCGTCGCCGACCCGCACCCGCAGCCCCGGCCCGGTGCGGAGGCCGAGTTCGCGCCGGTCGAGTTCGACCAGGCCGCCGTCGAGCTCGAGGACGAGCTGGTCGCTGCCGGGCCGGGTCTCGGCGACGTATCCCGGCACGGTGAATCCGCCCCCGCCCAGGTGCAGGGCGTCGATCGGGGCGCCGCCGGCCTTGGCGACGTCGACGAGCGCGCCGAGCCACTGCACGTACGCGAACTCCAGGTGCCGGGGGTCGTTCAGGTCGACGTACGAGTGCCGCGCCGAGTTGAGGATCAGCGTCCGCCCGCCCGGCCTGGCCGGATCGGCGTCGACCCGCGCGCAGTGATAGGCGGTCTCGATGTCGCACGGCGTCGGCGCCGACGCGCCCAGCCCGGCGCCGAACAGCCCGATGGTGACCACCACGGCCCGGGTCCGCGGCCGGCCCGGCAGGGTCAGCCCCGGTGTGGTGCGGCGCAGCCACCAGCCGAGCCCGAAGCCGGCGAGGGCCAGCACCCCGGCGAGGGTCAGCACGATCCAGCTGCTCGGCATCGCCGCGACGAGGACGAAGCCGGTGCCGAGGGTGGCGGTGATCGCGCCGAGCGTACCGAAGCTGGAGAGCCGGCCGACCACCTCGCCGGTCCGGCGCAGGTCGCCGAGCTGGAGCTTCACCGTCAGCGGCGTGATCGTGGAGAGCAGGAACGCGGGCAGGAAGACGGCCATGGCGGCCAGCAGCAGCACCGCCGGGGCCGCGCCGCCGCGCATGATCTCGCCGCCCCAGCGGACCAGCGGGAGGGTGCCCGCGGTGGTGATCGCGGCGAGGAGCAGCGCCGGGGCGAGGAGCACCCGGGGGTCGAGCCGGTCGGCGAGCCGGCCGCCGAGCCACGTGCCGTACGCGATCGCGGCCAGCGATATCCCGATGACCGAGCTGCTCACCTGTAGCGTCACGCCGACATAGGGCCCGACCAGCCGCAGCGCGACGATCTCCAGGACCAGCACCGCGCCGCTGGCGAAGAACACCAGCCCGGTCGCGAGTCCGGACGGCAGCGCACGCGGCGGGGAGGTCTCCATCGCGCGGATGCTACCGGCGCACGCCTTAAATGACGGAAAGGTGCACGTGGTTGGTGTGCGTGGCAGAGGGACCGCCCGAGCCGCTGTATGCCCGCCAGCCCGTGCCCGGCGACCAGATCTGCCGGAACCAGATCACGTAGAGCACGCCCAGTCGCGACGCGTTCTTGACGAAGTAGGCGGCCAGGCTGTTGCCGTAGGTCCGGTCGCCGCCGGAGGCGTTGACGTTCTCGAAGCCACCGGCCGCCGCGGAGAAGTCGCAGGCCCGTCCCTTGGGATGCTCGCCGGACGAGCGCTCGCTGAAGCACGAGGTGTACCGCTTGAAGTTGGCCGCCCTGGACTGCTGGTAGGAGTTGAGCAGCCGCGGCGTGATGCAGCCGGAGGTGGTGGGGTCGTTGATCGTGCAGGACTCCTTGGGCCAGGAGCCGTCGGAGTTGCGCGGCGCGGCCTTGGCCAGCGGCGAGTTCGCGTTGATGAAGCCGCCGGCGACGGCGCCTCCGCCGACGCTGGCCAGCGCCTGCTCGGCCTGCTCCTTCTTCTTGGCCATGACCGTGACCTGCTTCTTCTGCTCCTTGATCTCCAGGTCGATCGCATTCTTCGCCTGCTCGGTCGTGGCGACCGCGTCCTGGTAGCCGGTCAGGGCCTTGCCGTCGACCTGTGCCATCTGGTCGAGGCGCAGCGCCCGCTCCATGAACGCGTCCGGCGAGGTGCTGTTGATCAGCAGCGTCATCGTGTTGAAGCGGCCCTGCCGGTAGGCACGGTTGGCGATCTCGCCGACCCGGGTCTCCAGCGCCGCCGCCCGCACCTTGGCCTGCTTGAGCGTCTCGCCGAGCTGGACCTGACGCTTCTTGGAGTTGTCGAGCTTGTTCTTGGCCTCGATGTGGCCCTTGGCGGCCGACTCGAGGGCCGCGCGAAGGGTCTTCGTCCCGCCCTCTTTGTCGGGTTCCGCATGCGCGGCCGGCGCGGCGACGACGAGCACGGCCACCGCAGCGAGCAGTGCCAGGACAGGCTGGAGCCGGCGCAGGAGAGTCGCCGCCACGGTCTACCTCCCAAGTCGTGAGCGCGGTGACTCTACCTCGCCTTGGGTGATATCTACAGCTCGGTCAAGTCGCCGAGTATCCACCGTCGACGAAGAGTGTTTGGCCTGTCACCGCAGCGCTAGCACCACTCGCCAGATAAACGGCACAACCGGCGAAATCGGCCGGTACGCCATTTCGGCCGATCATCGTGCGGCGGGCGTGCGCGGCCACCTTCTCCGGGTCGGCGAAGACCGGCTCGGTCAGCGGGGTGTGCACGACACCCGGTGCCACCGCGTTGCAGCAGACGCCGCGCGCCGACCACGCCTCCGCCTGCGATCTGGTCAGCGCCACCAGGCCGGCCTTGGCCACGCCGTACGCGCCGCTGTTGCCGTACGCCCGGAAGGCCTGCTGGGAGACGACGTTGATGATCCGGCCCCGGCCCCGCGCCGCCATCGCCGGCGCGAAGGCCTGCCCCAGCAGGAACGGCGCGGTCAGGTTGGCGGCGAGGGTGACGTCCCAGTCGTCGTCGGTCAGCTCGTCCATCGGCGGCCGCCGGTTCACCGCCGCCGCGTTGACCAGCACGTCCGGGTCCCCGTACGGCGAGACGATCCTGTCGATCGCGGCGGTGAGCGCCGCGCGGTCGGCGAGGTCCGCGGCGACCGTCGCGACCCGCACGCCGTCGGCCGCCAGCTCCGCGGCGGTCTCCGCCAGCGGCCCGGGTCGCCGCGCGACCAGGACGATCCGGGCGCCCGCCCGGCCGAGCGCACCCGCCATCGCGCGGCCGATCCCGGAGCTGCCGCCCGTCACGACGGCGGTCAGGCCGGTCAGGCCGAAGAGCTCCTCGAGGTACGCGGACACGGCGTCAGGCGAGGAGCGCGGCGTGGACGGTCGCCCAGACGTCCTCGTTCGCCGCGACCAGCAGGCCGCGCTCGGAGTCCGTCGGGCGGTACGGCGAGCCGTCGAGGTGCAGCACCGTGCCGCCCGCCTCGGAGACGATCAGCGCGCCCGGCACGTGGTCCCACGGCAGGATCCGCCAGAACGTCGCGAACTGCTGCACGTCGGCGACGACCGCCACGTACTCGTAGCCGGCGCAGTGACGCCCGCGGGTCACCGTGCCGAGCGCGCCCATGCCCCGCTCCATGCGCGCCCGCACGTCGTCGGGGAAGTAGCTGCGGGAGACCGCGCCGCTCAGCGCGCTCGCGGGCGGGTCGTCGGTGCGGACCTTGACCCGCAGGCCGTCCGTGTACGCCCCGCTGCCGGCCTCGGCGACGGTCATCCGGTCGTCGACCACGTCCAGGATCCAGCCCGCGGCCGGCTCACCGTCGCGCAGCAGGGCGACCATCACGGCGAACGGCGTCTTGCCCGCGGCGAAGTTGTTGGTGCCGTCGACCGGGTCCACGATCCAGAGGGCACCGGCGTCGCCGACCCGGCCCAGCACGCCGGGGTCGGCCGCCACGGCCTCCTCGCCGACGACCTGCGAGCCGGGCAGCAGCGCGGTCAGCCCCGCCGTCAGCGCCCGCTCGGCCTCCTGATCGGCGATGGTGACCAGGTCGCCGGGCGACTTCTGGTGGATCTCGGCGTCGCTGAGGTGCCGCCACCGGGGCAGCACCTCGGTCTGCGCCACCTCGCGGATCAGCGAGGTCGCGCGGTCGATCAGGTCATCACGCACGCGGCGGCAGCTTCACGACGGTGACGAAGAACTCGTCGATCTGGCGGATCACCGCGATGAAGCGCTCGAAGTCGACCGGCTTGGTCACGTACGCGTTCGCGTGCAACTGGTAGCTGCGCAGGATGTCCTCGTCCGCCGCCGACGTGGTCAGCACAACCACCGGGATGCGGCACAGCTCGTCGTCCTTCTTGATCTCCTCGAGCACCTCGCGCCCGTCGCGGCGCGGCAGGTTGAGGTCGAGCAGGATCAGGTCGGGGCGCACCGAGTTCTCATATGGAGCCTCGCGGCGCAGATAGGAGAGCGCCGCCGCGCCGTCGGAGACGACGGTGAGCCGGTTGCGGACCTTGTGCTCCTCGAACGCCTCCTGGGTCATCAGCACGTCGCCGGGGTCGTCCTCGACGAGCAGCACCTCGATGGGCGTGCCGTCCTGACGAATGGCACCGGTCACGATGAGCCCCCTTTCGCAGCTTCCTGTGGCTCGCGCACCGGGACACCGGCCAGCAGCGGCAGGGTGAAGTAGATCGAGGCACCCTCGGCGACGTCATGATCGAGCCAAATCCGTCCACCATGGTATTCGACGATCTTCTTGACGATGGCCAGCCCGATGCCGGTGCCCTCGTAGGCGTCCCGGGCGTGCAGCCGCTGGAAGATCACGAAGACCTTGTCGGCGAACTCCGCCTCGATGCCGATGCCGTTGTCGCGGACGTTGATCCGCCACTCCTGCTCCTGAAGCTCCGCGGAGACGGTGACGACCGGCGGCACGCCGGGCCGGCGGAACTTCAGCGAGTTGCCGATCAGGTTGACGAAGAGCGTGGTGAGCAGCGGCTCCTCGCCCTCCACCGTCGGCAGGCCGGCCCAGACGATCTCCGCGTCCGCGCCGCCCCGCCCCTCCAGCTGCGACCTGACCTCGGTGAGCACCCGGTCCAGGTCGACGTCCGTGAAGCCCGCGGTGAGCCGCCCGATCCGGGAGAACGCCAGCAGGTCATTGATCAGTTGCTGCATCCGCTGCGCGCCGTCCACCGCGAAGCCGATGTACTGGTCGGCGCGCTCGTCCAGCTTGCCCGCGTACCGGCGCTGTAGCAGCTGGCAGAAGCTGGCCACCTTGCGGAGCGGCTCCTGGAGGTCGTGCGAGGCGACGTAGGCGAACTGCTCGAGGTCGCGGTTGGAGCGGGTCAGCTCCTCCGCCTGCACCTTGAGCTGCTCGTTGACCCACTCGATCTGCCGGCGCGCCTCGCGTACCTCGGACAGCTCGGCGGAGATCTGCCGGCGCATCCCGTCGACGTCGGCGGCCAGCGTGCGCAGCTCGGGCGAGCCCTCGCTGGTGATGGCCCGGTCGTAGTCGCCGCGGGCGACCTCGCGGACCTGCTCGGCCAGGTCGGTGACCGGCCGGGTGACCAGGCGGTCGAGCAGCAGCAGCAGCGCGGCACCGGCGAGGATCACCACGACCGCGGCGAAGACCTCGAGGCCGACGAGGACCGAGCCCGTGCGCTTGGCGTCGTCGGCGGACTTCTGGCGGACGATCAGGATCTCGGCCTGTAGGTCGCTGATCGAGGCCCGCAGCGCGTCGAACTCCCTGGTGCCGGCCGCGTCGACAAGCGCCTGGCCGGCCTCGGGGCCCTGCGCGCGAACGGTGTTGATCAACGGGTCGGCGACGGCGGCCCGCCAGAGGCCCGCCCGTTGCCGCACCAGCGCCAGCCCCGCGCTGATCCTGGGGTCGGCCGTACCGTCCTCCTCGTTGAACTTCTCGATCTCGGAGAGGAGCCGCTCCTGGGCGGCCAGCCCGTCCGTGTACGGCCTGAGATTGCCCTCGTTGCCGCTGATCGCGAAACCGCGGACCCCGGTCTCCTGGTCGACGGCCGCGGTGCTGAGCCTCTCGCCGGCAGCCCGCATCGGGGTGGTCGTGTTGAGGATGACGTCGATCTGCTCGTTGCTGCTCGCCGCGGTGATCGCGGCGAAAACGCCGAGCACGGTGAGCATCAGGCCGACGGCGAGACAGAGTGCGACCACCCGCCGGCGCAGTGTCCAGGTACGCACGCTGAGCAGGGTCATCGACCGCCTCCACGGGAGATCAGCAGCATGGCGACGTCGTCGGCAAGCGGGCCGCCGTTGCCCTCCTCGGCCCGGCCGACCAGCCAGGCCGGCAGCGCCGCGAGCGGAACACCCTTCGCGGCCGGCCGGCCGAGCAGTCCGCAGAGGCCGTCCACGTCGAGGCGTTCGTCGCCGGCGCCGGTGCGCCCCTCGATCAGCCCGTCGGTGTACATCAGCAGGGACCAGTCGCCGCCGGGGAACTCCACCTCGGTCGCCGGCGTCGGTGCCGGCCGGACACCCAGGACGATGCCCCGGCGTGCGTCCACCGGCTCGGCCCGGTCGCCGGTGAGCAGCACCGGGGGCGGGTGGCCGGCCACCCGCACGGTGGCCCGGTTGCCGGCGAGGTCGATGACGGCCGACGCGACCGTGGCGAAGACCTCGCGGGCCCGGCGCTCGCTCATCAGCACCTGCTCCAGGGCGCCGAGGACCTGATCCTCCGGTACGCCGCCGAGCACCAGCGCCCGCCAGGCCACCCGGAGCTCGACGCCCAGCGCCGCCTCGTCCACGCTGTGCCCGCAGACGTCGCCGACGATCACGTGCAGCCGGTCCTCGCCGATCTGCACCACGTCGAAGAAGTCGCCGCCGAGCAGGCCCATCGCCCGCCCGGAGCGGTAGAACGTGTGCACCGCGACCTCGGTGGTCTGCATCAGCGGCTGCGGCAGCAGGCCGCGCTCGAGGCGCGCGGACTCGGCCTGGCGCAGCTCCACCTCGCGCAGCCGCCGCGCGTTCTCGTCCGCGCGCTTGCGCTCGACCGCGTAGCGCAGCGCCCGGATCAGCAGGACGCCGTCGACCTGGCCCTTGACCAGGTAGTCCTGCGCTCCCTCGGCCACGGCCGCCACGCCGAGGTGCTCGTCGGAGCGCCCGGTGAGCACGCACACCGCGGCGCCGCCGGCCACCGAGAGCAGGCTGCGCAGCCCCTCGATGCCCTCGGCGTCGGGCAGGCCCAGGTCGAGCAGGACGCACTGCACGCCGTGCATCAGCGGCCGGGCCTCGCGCAGGCTGGTCGCCACCTGGAGGTCGAAGGACGCGCCGGCCTCGGCGAGCAGCTCGCGGACCAGGAACGCGTCGCCCTCGTCGTCCTCGACGAGCAGGATGCGCAGCCGCTCCGGGGCCGTCAGCGCGGTCGGCGAGCCGGCGAGAGAACGCTCCATCAACGCGCCACCCCGCACGGCAGGGCAACGACGGCACCGGCGCGGCGGGGACGCTTGATGGCTCGACTCCTTCGGGCGGGACCCGCTGATAGTCCACCACACGCTGCGGGTACACAACACCGGCCGCCGATGCCGGGCGGGGTACTCACCCAGGCGGCCCGTACGAGGGATCCGCGGCGACCCGGCGGGCGTGCTCGGCGATCACCGCGCCGAGGATCCCGTGCAGCCGGCCGCAGTCGCGGCAGTGCAGATTCTCGTCGAGGCTCCGGCTGCCGCACGAGCTACAGGTACCCCGGTCGTCGGGATCCCGGTACGCCTCCAGCGCCCGGCACATCGCCCGGACGACATGGTCGCTGACCTGGAACGTCGCCTCCCCCAACGCGGTGCGCAGGCCGATGACGGCGACGGGGCCGGTGTCGGGCACGGGGTCGTAGCAGGCAACGCGTTCGATGAACTCGGCGAACACGGCTGGGGGGTCGAGCGGGACGGTCACTGGACAAAGCTATGCCACCAGCCCCAACGATCATCGGGGTACCCGGTCCGGGCCGCAGGCGCTTAGATGTCAAACGTGAACGAACCCCGGATCGTGGCCGCCTCGCGCGCCCTGGCACGCCCCCCTCGGCGGGCGCTGACCGCCCTGGCCACAGTCCTGGCGCTCGCGGTGGTCGCGGCGCTGGCGTGGCAGTCCGTGCGGCCGCCCGCGGCCCGCCCGGCCGGCGCGCCCGCCTCCGACTTCAGCGCGGGCCGGGCGTTCGAGCGGGTCCAGGCGATCGCCACCGGGCCGCACGTGGCCGGCAGCGCGGCCAACTCGGCGGTCCGCGACCAGGTGCTCGCCGCCCTGCGCGCCGCCGGACTCACCGCCGAGGTGCAGGACACCACGTCGGTGCAGGGCGGCGAGTTGTCCTCCAGCGCCGGCGGCACGGGCCTGGCCCGGGTCCGCAACGTCGTGGCGCTGCTGCCGGGCACCGCGTCGACCGGACGGATCTTCCTGGTCGCGCACTACGACTCGGCGCAGACCGGGCCGGGCGGCAACGACGACGCGGCCGGCACCGCGACCGTGCTGGAGGCGGCGCGCGCCCTGGCCGGCGGGCCGCGCCTGCGCAACGACGTCGTCTTCGTGCTGACCGACGCCGAGGAGGCCTGCCTCTGCGGCGCGCAGGCCTTCGTCGAGCAGCATCCGCTGGCGCAGGGCGGCGGCGTGGTGCTCAACCTGGAGGCCCGCGGCAGCAGCGGCCCGGCGATCATGTTCGAGACGGCGGCGGACAACGCGGCCCTGGTCGGCGCGTTCGCGAAGGCGCCGAAGCCGGTGGGCACCTCGTTCGCGGTCGAGATCTACCGGCGGCTGCCGAACGACACGGACTTCACGGCGTTTCGCGAGCGGGGCTTCACGGGGCTGAACACCGCGTACATCGACGGCGCGGCGGTGTACCACGCGCCGACCGACACGCCGTCCGCGATGGATACCGACAGCCTGCAACACCTCGGCGACAACACGCTGGCGCTGGCCCGCGACCTGGGCGACCGCGACCTGGCCGGGCTGAGGTCCGGCGCGGACGCCACCTACTTCCCGGTGCCGGGCGGGCTCGCCGTCTACCCCGGCGCGCTGACCTGGCCGCTGGCCGCGCTGGCGCTGCTGGCCGAGCTCGCCCTGGCCTGGCTGGCCCGGCGCCGCGGCCTGGCCGGCACAGGCCGGCTCGCGGCGGGCTTCGGCCTGGCCCTGGTGCCGATCGTCGTGGTACCGGTGCTGGCCCAGCTCCTCTGGGCGCTGCTCAAGGTCATCCGTCCGGGGTACGCCGAGCTGCCCATCGACCCGTACCGCCCGTTCTGGTACAGGCTGGCGATCCTGGCGCTGGCCGCCCTCGTCGTCTTCGCCTGGTACGCGCTGCTGCGCCGCCGGCTGGGCCCGGCGGCGCTGGCGATCGGCGGCCTGGGCTGGCTGGCGGTGCTCGGGCTGGTGCTTGCCGCGTTCGCGCCCGGCGGGTCGTACCTGACGGCCCTGCCGGCCCTGGCGGGCGCGCTCGCCGGCATCGCCGCCGTGTTCCTGCGCGGCTGGTGGCCGGTGGTGGCGCTGGCGCTGGGCGCGGCGGTCGCGATCATCGTGCTGCTCCCGACCGTGATCATGTTCTTCCCGGCGCTCGGCCTGAACCTCGCGGCCTCCGGCGCGTTCATCGCCACCCTGCTGGGGCTCGCCCTCCTTCCGGTGATCGACCTGCTGCACCCGGAGGCGGGCGGCCAGCGTGGCATGGTCGCCGCCCGCGCCCGCCGGCTGGGCGCGCTGCCGGCGCTGGCGGCGGCGGTTGCCGTGCTGGCCTGCACCGCGACGGGCCTGGTCGTGGACCGCTTCGACGCGGCACACCCCGCGCCGACCCACCTCATGTACGCCCTGGACACCGACACCAACGAGGCGCTCTGGCTCAGCGCCGAGGCCTCGCCGCAGCAGTGGACCTCGCAGTACGTGTTCGGCCCGGCGGCGACCGTCACCGCGACCCTGCCGGCGTTCGGCGCCGAGAAGCTGCTCGCCGGGCCGGCTCAGGCCGCGACGCTGCCCGCGCCGCTGCTGACCAAGGTGGCCGACTCGACCGCCGGCGACCTGCGCACGGTCCGGCTGCGGCTGGCGCCGCAACGCCCGGTCCGGCTGGTCACCCTGCACGTCGGCGCCGAGACGACGGTCACGGCGGCCACCGCCGGCGGCCGGCCCGTCCCGACGGACCGGACCGCGGGCGGCCCGTGGGGGTTCGGCTTCGTCTTCCACGCGCCGCCGGCGGACGGCGTGGAGATCACCATGACGGTACGCGGCACGGCGCCGCTGAAGATCCGCGTCATGGACGCCAGCGACGGCCTCTCCACCCTCCCGGGCTTCAAGCCCCGCCCGGCCGACGTGGGGATCACCGGCTCACACAGCTCCGAGATGCTGGCGGTGGCGCACACGTACACCCTCTGAGGTTCACCGGCCGCGGCGGCCGCGGCCCTGCGCCGGCTCGAAGCGGAAGTGGATGAACAGCCGGCCCCAGTTGTCGCCGTCCTTCTCCACCCGGTGGTAGAGCTGCTTGATCTCCTTCTGGTCCAGGAAGCGGAGCACCTTCTTCTTGAGGGCTCCCGACCCCTTGCCCGGGATGATCTCGACAAGGGTCGCCTTCTTCTGGATGGCCTCGTCGATGATGCCGCGCAGCGCCCTGTCGATCTCGGTACCGCGGTTGAAGATGTCGTGGAGATCCAGCTTGAGCTTCACGTTCGCGATCCTATGCGCCGTCGTTCTTGCCCAGCCAAGTCTCGGCCCGGCGGACCGCGTCGGTGTAGTCGTCGTGCTGTTTCATCGCGGCCGCCAGGCGCAGGTGCGGCAGTGCCTCGCGGAAGCGCCCCGCCCGCTCCAGGGTCCGGCCGAGGACGTGGTGCGCGTAGTGATCGGACGGGTCATGCTCGATCAGCGCCCGTAGCTGCGCCTCCGCCCTGGTCAGCTGGGCCGAGTTGAAGTAGGCGCGGGCCAGTAGCTGCCGGACCGCGGCGTTGCCGGGCTCCGCCTCGACTATCGGTTCCAGGAGGCGGGCCGCGCCGAGCGGGTCGCCGGACTCGAAGATGAAGGTGGCCCTGCGGTACTCCTCGAGAAGATCCACAAACCCGCTCCCCACGCTCAGCCGGCGACTTGACCAACGCTGGCACAACATCGGCCGTACGGCGAGTGTTCCGCTGCTCCAAGCTTCCCGACAATTCACCGTATTCCGCAAGCCTTGGGACCGGCTATCTCCTCCTGACCAGCAGGGCCGCCAGGCCGCCGCCGAGCAGCATGGTGCCGAGGGCGACGAGCGCGAGCGGGCTCAGGCCGGTCACCAGCTCGCCCGCGCCGTCGCCGGGCAGCACCGTGACGGACGCCCGGCGCGGCGGCGGCACCCCGGACGGCGGGGGCGCGACCATGGCCGGCATGCCGGTGACGAGGTTGCTCACCGTGAGGCCGTCCCGGGTGCGCACCAGCACCGCCACGTCGTACCGCCGGCCGTTCTCGAGGCCGACCAGCTCGCAGCCGTCCGCGGTGGCGACCGCCAGCGTGCACGTCGAGCGGTAGTCGGCCGTCGTCGCCCAGAAGTACAGGAACTCACCGGACCCCATGTCCGCGGGCGGGCGCCAGAAGACCCGCAGGCCGCCGTCGAGCGCACGCACCCGCACGCCCGTCGCGGCCACCGGTGGCCTCGGCAATCCCCGGACCTGCACCGGTACGGAGCGACCCGCCGCAACGGGCGTGCCGAGCCGGCCGTTTGCGCCGGCGCCCCAGCAGTACGCGTACCCGCGGGTGTCGAAGGCGCAGGTGTGCTCGTCGCCGGCGTCGATGTCGCGCAGCGCGGCACTCCGCACGCCGACCGGCGCCGTACGCCGGGCCGCCCCGCCGTTGCCGAGCCGGCCGCCCGCGCCCTCGCCCCAGCACGACGCCCGCCCGGCGCGGTCCAGCCCGCAGGTGTGCTCGCCGCCCGCCGCGATCTCGTCGAACGCGCCGGCGGCGCCGACGGCGACCGGCTCGAACCGCGGCCGGTCCGGCCCGGAGCCGAGCGCCCGGCTGCCCCAGCAGAACGCCCGCCCGTCGGTGTCGACCGCACAGGCCTGCGTCCCGCCGACCGCGATCTCACGGATCTTGCCGCGCAGCGCGCCACGCGCGGGAATGACCGCCGGCTCGTCCCGGTCGCCACGCCCGGCGGGACCCAGCTGCCCGTACGCGTCGGAGCCCCAGCAGTACGCGGCGCCGACCGCGGTCGTGGCGCAGGTGGTGTCCCGCCCGGCGGAGATGCCGACGACCGGGTCGCGCATCCCGGTCCGGGTACTGACCCGCACCGGCAGGGCCGAGCCGGTCACCCCATGCGCGCCGAGCTGGCCGTGCGAGCCGTCGCCCCAGCACCAGGCCACGCCCTCGTCGTCGACGGCACAGGAGTGGCGCGCGCCGGTGGCGATCTCCACCAGGTTCCGGCCGGCCAGGGCCGCGACCTTGGCCGGCGCGTCCCGGTCGGCGTGCCCGCCGTCGCCGAGCTGCCCGGCGGAGCCGTCGCCCCAGCAGTGCGCGGCGCCGCGCAGGTCGATCGCGCAGGTGTGCGCCCTGCCCGCGTCGACACCGACGGCGGCCGGCAGGGCGGGCACCACCTCGCCGACTGCGTGCGCCCGCGGACCGTCGCCGAGCTGCCCCGACGAGTCGTCGCCCCAGCAGTAGAGGCCGCCCAGGCTGGTGATCGCGCAGGAGTGTGCGCCGCCGGCCGCGATGGTCGCGGCGCCCAGGGTCGCGGTCCGTACCGTGTCGGCGCTGATGCCCGGCGGATACGGCGCCTCCGCGGCCGCCGGCCCCGGCAGCAGGACCAGAGCGAGCACGGCGAAGACAGCACCGACCCGGCGTGCTCGCACCCGTTCCTCCCTCAGCCGCCCGGCGCAACGCCGGACATTATGCGGAGTTTTTAGCTTTTAGTCCGATTCCGACACGCCTGACTGCCGGTGACAGAGACGCACAGGTGCTACACAGGAAGCGGAAAGGCGGCGCAAAGCGAGGCCCGCGACAGTTGGGGCATGACGATGGCGAACGCAGAGGTCGGAGCGGAGCTCCGGCGCCCGGACGGCGGGCCGGTCCGGGTCCTCGTGGTCGACGACGAGGCCACGCTGGCCGAGGTCCTCTCGATGGCCCTGCGATACGAGGGCTGGGAGGTGCGCAGCGCCGGCGACGGGCAGACCGCCGTCCGGACCGCCCGCGACTTCCGGCCCGACGCCGTCGTGCTCGACATGATGCTGCCCGACCTCGACGGGCTCGAGGTGCTGCGCCGGCTGCGCGGCGAGACGCCCGACGTGCCGGTGCTCTTCCTGACCGCGAAGGACTCCGTCGAGGACCGGATCATCGGCCTCACCGCCGGCGGCGACGACTACGTCACCAAGCCGTTCAGCCTGGAGGAGGTCGTGGCCCGGCTGCGCGGGCTGATGCGCCGGTCGACCAACTCCGGGATGCGGACGGAGTCGCAGCTCATCGTCGGCGACCTGAGCCTGGACGAGGACAGCCACGAGGTGCGCCGCGGCGGCGACCAGATCACCCTGACCGCGACGGAGTTCGAGCTGCTGCGCTACCTGATGCGCAATCCGCGCCGGGTGCTGAGCAAGGCCCAGATCCTGGACCGGGTGTGGAACTACGACTTCGGCGGCCAGGCGAACGTGGTCGAGCTGTACATCTCCTACCTGCGCAAGAAGGTCGACGCGGGCCGGACTCCCATGATCCACACGATGCGCGGAGCCGGCTATGTCCTCAAGCCCGCCGACTGAGGCCCCGCGGCGGCCCGCAGGCTGGAGTCCCGCGGGCTGGCCCCTGCGCACCCGGCTGATCGCGATCATGGTCGGCCTGCTGGTGCTGCTCGGCCTGGTGGTCGGCGTCACCGCCGAGATCTACCTGCACAAGGCCCTCTACGAGCGCGTCGACGAGCAGCTGCAGGAGGCCGGCCGGCGCGCGCTCGGCGGGCCGAGGCCCGGTGAGCCGGGCCGGAACCGTCCGACCCAGTACTGGCCGAACCAGATCCCGCCGCCCGGCGCGCAGTCCGGCCAGATCTACGTCGGGCTGGTCCCGTCGGACAGCGGCGTGCAGGTGGCCGGCGGCGGCATCGTGCAGTACCGCCAGACCGAGACCGCGAGCGAGACCTCGCAGTGGCAGTTCAACGAGTTCGCCGCGCTGCCGGCCGACGCCGTCGACGAGCTCGCGACGGTACCGCCGGACGGCAACCCGGTCGACGTCGACCTCGGCGGCGACCTCGGCGACTACCGCGCCATCGCCACGGTCCTCGACGACGGCACCCAGGTCGTCACCGCCCTGCCCCTCGAGGAGACCCAGGGCACGCTGCTGAGCATCGCCGTCGTCACCGGGGCGACCGTGCTCGTCACGCTGATCGTCGCCGGCTGGGCGGGCGCGGTGATCATCCGCCGCAACCTCAAGCCGCTGAGCCGGGTCGCCGCGACCGCGACCCGGGTCTCCGAGCTGGAGCTGGACCGGGGCGAGGTGAAGCTCGCCCAGCGGGTACCGGCCGCGGACACCGACCCCCGCACCGAGGTGGGCCAGGTCGGCTCGGCGCTCAACCGGCTGCTCGACCACGTCGGCGACGCGCTGGAGGCCCGGCACGCCAGCGAGACGCAGGTACGCCAGTTCGTCGCCGACGCCAGCCACGAACTGCGCACCCCGCTCGCGGCCATCCGCGGCTACGCCGAGCTGAGCCGCCGCAGCCGCCAGCCCGTACCGGACGAGATCGCCCACGTGCTGCGCCGCGTCGAGTCGCAGGCGCAGCGCATGACCGCGCTGGTCGAGGACCTGCTGCTGCTCGCCCGCCTGGACGCCGGGCGGCCGCTGGCGCACGAGCCGGTCGACCTGACGATGCTGGTGGTCGACGCGGTCAGCGACGCGCACGCGGCCGGCCCCCGGCACGACTGGCGGCTCGACCTGCCGGAGGAGCCGGTGACGATCACCGGCGACGGGCAGCGGCTGCAACAGGTGCTGGCCAACCTGCTTACCAACGCGCGGACACACACGCCGGAGGGCACCCGGGTGACGGTCGGCGTCGGCCGCGACGACCACGCCGCGCTGCTGACCGTGACGGACGAGGGCCCGGGCATCCCGGCGGAGCTGCAGCCGCACATCTTCGAGCGGTTCGCGCGCGGCGACGGTTCGCGCTCACGCGAGGCGGGCAGCACCGGCCTTGGCCTGTCGATCGTGCACGCGGTGGTGACGGCGCACGGCGGGACGGTGTCGGTGCACAGCGCGCCGGGCCGCACGGAGTTCACCGTCCGGCTGCCGGCCACGGCGGTGCCGCAGCACCCGGAGCACCAGTACGCCGGCAGGTAGGCGGTCAGCGGTTCAGGCGCAGGCCGTCCATCAGGACGTCCCGGAGCTCGTTCAGCAGCGCGCCCGCCGCCTCGCCGTCCGTGACGTGCAGCTCCAGCGGCACCGACGCGCTGTCCCGGCCCACGATCACGTCCAGGGCGCGCAGCGCCCGGCCGGCCAGCTCGCTCGTCACGTTCGGGCAGGCCGCCGCCCGCAGCCGGTCGTCGACCCAGGGGCGGCCGGCCGCGCCGGGCAGCCCGGCCGCGATGGCGGCGATGGCCGTCAGCGCCTGAGTCGGCGGGATCTCATCCAGTAGGACGGCCGGTGTCTCCCAGACCCTGAGCACGACCATCGCCACGGCCTGCCGTCGCCGTGCCGGCGGCAGCTCGGCCAGGCCGTCCAGGAGGTACGGCGCGCTCGCGTTGTTCATGCGCTTAATCGCAGCACAGCAAGTTGCGGGTGCACATACCCCGGCTGACGGACACGCACCCGCGCCGATGGGCTAAGCTCTGCGCGTGTCCTTCTGGTATCAGTGGTTTACGAGGCCGGCTCCCGCCGGTGCCTCGGCCATGATCCCATGACCTGAGACACCCCCGTAGGGCCGGCCAAGGCAGCGACAATCGTCGCTGCCTTTCGTTTTTTGCGAATGCCGGCACCACCCGGGCCGCCGGCCCCGGGCACCGGCGGAGGAGAAGAGCCAGCCGTGACCATCCCCGAGGTGCAGCGGGTCAGCGACCAGCGCATCGACACCATCGTGCCGCTGATGAGCCCCGCCCTGCTCCACCACGAGCTGCCGCTGACGCATGAGCTGTCCGCGACCGTGCTGGACAGCCGCCGCCAGGTGGAGGCCGTGCTCGACGGCCGAGATCCGCGCCTGCTCGTCGTCGTCGGGCCGTGCTCGGTGCACGACCCCGTGGCCGCCGCGGAGTACGCGGACCGGCTCAAGGTCGAGGCCGAACGGCTCGCCGACGACCTGCTGATCGTGATGCGGGTCTACTTCGAGAAGCCGCGCTCGACGGTCGGCTGGAAGGGGCTCATCAACGACCCCGGCCTGGACGGCACCGGCGACGTCGGCCGGGGGCTGCGGGTGGCCCGGTCGCTGCTGGTCGAGGTGCTGGGCCGGGGCCTGCCGGTCGGCGTCGAGTTCCTCGACCCGATCACCCCGCAGTACATCGCGGACACCGTGGCCTGGGGCGCGATCGGTGCCCGCACCGTCGAGTCGCAGGTGCACCGCCAGCTCGCCTCCGGCCTGTCCATGCCGATCGGCATGAAGAACCGCCCCGACGGCAGCATCGCCACCGCCATCGACGCGATCAACGCCGCCGCCGTGCCGCACGTCTTCCCCGGCATCGACGTCTCCGGCACCCCGGCGATCATGCACACCACCGGCAACCCGGACTGCCACCTGGTGCTGCGCGGCGGCAAGGGCCCGAACTACAGCGCCGCCGACGTCAACGCGGCGCTCGCGCTGCTGAAGGCCGCCGGCCTGCCCGAACGGGTCATCGTGGACTGTTCGCACGGCAACAGCGAGAAGGACCACCTGCGCCAGCCGATCGTCGCCGACGACGTCGCCGGCCAGCTCGAGGCCGGCCAGCGGGGCATCCGGGGCGTGATGCTGGAGAGCTTCCTCGTACCCGGCCGGCAGGACCTGGGCGGCGAGCTCGCGTACGGGCAGAGCGTCACCGACGCGTGCATGGGCTGGGAGCCGACCGTCGAGGTGCTGAACCGGCTCGCCACGGCCTCGGCGAAGCGCCGCGCCGTCTGAACGGAGTTCACAGGGCGCGCACAGGAACGGCATAAGGGTCCGACAGGCGGGCGGAAGACAGTGACGGGGACAGCTCTTCCGCCTGCCCTAAGGATCCTCGATGACCTCGACGTTGCCCGTACCGCCGATGGTGTCGCCGGTCGAGCCGCCACCGACCGCGCCGCCGGCGGCGGACCCGCCCCGGTCCCGCTGGTCGGCGTTCACCCGCGGCCGCACCGACGACCCGCCGTGGGTGCGGCCCTCGCTGCTGGCCCTGCTGCTGCTCACCGGCGTCCTCTACGTCTGGGGCCTGGGCGCCTCCGGCTGGGGCAACGCGTTCTACTCGGCGGCCGTGCAGGCCGGGTCCGAGAGCTGGAAGGCGTTCTTCTACGGCTCGTCCGACGCGGCCAACTCGATCACCGTCGACAAGACGCCCGCCTCGCTGTGGGTGATGGCGCTGTCCGCCCGGATCTTCGGCGTGAACGCGTGGAGCATCCTCGTACCGCAGGCCCTGATGGGCGTCGCGACGACCGGCCTGCTCTTCGCCACGGTCCGCCGCTGGTACGGCCCGGCGGCCGGCCTGATCGCGGGCGCGGTGTCCGCGCTGACCCCGGTCGCGGTGCTGATGTTCCGGTTCAACAACCCGGACGCGCTGCTGGTGCTGCTGATGGTCGCCGGGGCGTACGCGACAGTGCGGGCCATCGAGCACGGCTCGACGAGGTGGCTGCTGCTTGCCGGCACCCTTGTCGGCTTCGGCTTCCTCACCAAGATGCTCCAGGCGCTGCTTGTCGTGCCGGCGTACGCGCTCGCCTACCTGTTCGCCGGGCCGCCGAAGCTGGGCCGGCGGATCGTGCAGCTGCTGCTCGCCGGCCTCGCGGTCGTGGTCTCCGCCGGCTGGTACATCGCCATCGTCGAGCTGGTGCCCGCCTCCATGCGGCCCTACATCGGCGGCTCGCAGAACAACAGCCTGCTCGAGCTGACCCTGGGCTACAACGGCCTGGGCCGGCTGAACGGCGACGAGACCGGCAGCGTCGGCGGCGGGGGCGGCAACGGCGGCGGCGCCTGGGGTGATCCCAGCCTGCTGCGCATGTTCGACGGCTCGCAGGGCGGTCAGGTCTCCTGGCTGCTGCCGGCCGCGCTGATCCTGCTGGCGGCCGGGCTGGTCCTGACGCTGCGGGCCGCGCGCACCGACCGGCTGCGCGCCGGGCTGATCCTCTGGGGCACCTGGCTCGTCGGCACCGGCCTGGTCTTCAGCCTCATGCAGGGCATCTTCCACGCCTACTACACGGTGGCCCTGGCGCCGGCGATCGGCGCGGTGGCCGGCATGGGCTCGGCGCTGCTCTGGCGCCACCGGCGCAACGTGTTCGCCGCGCTGACCCTGGCGGCGACGATCGCGGTGAGCGCCTGGTGGTCTTACCACCTGCTGGCGCGCAGCGCCGACTTCCTGCCGTGGCTGCGCTGGGTGGTCCTGGTCGGCGGCGTCGCGGCGGCCCTCGGCGTGCTCGCGGCGCTGCGGCTGCCGGCCCGGATCGCGGTGGCGACCGCAGGGCTGGCGCTGGCGGCGGTGCTCGCCGGCCCGGCGGCCTACGCGGTGCAGACGGCGTCCGAGCCGCACACCGGCTCGATCCCGTCGGCCGGACCGGCCGGACAGGGCGGGTTCGGCGGCCGCGGCGGCCCGGGCGGCGGCGGCCCCGGCGGCGGTCGCGGCCAGCGCGGCGGGTTCCCGGGCGGCATGGGCGCCTTCCCCGGCGGGCCCGGCGGCACCGGCACCGCACCCGGCGGCACGGGTACCTTCCCCGGCGGCGCTTTCCCCGGCGGTCAGCAGAACGGCGGCACCGGCACGCCGGGCGGCGGGACGCGCGGCGGCGGGGGCATGGGCGGCCTGCTCAACGCGGCCACCGTCAGCGCCGAGATGAAGGCGCTGCTCGAGGCGGACGCCGACCGGTACACCTGGGTTGCCGCGGCGATCGGCTCGCAGAACGCCTCGGGCTACCAGCTCGCCACCGGCGACCCGGTCATGGCGATCGGCGGCTTCAATGGCAGCGACCCGTCGCCGACGCTGGCGCAGTTCCAGAGGTACGTGGCCGAGGGGAAGATCCACTACTTCATCGGTGGCGGAGGGTTCGGTGGCGGCCGTCCCGGCGGCGGCTCGGGCGGCAGCAACTACAGCTCGCAGATCTCCGAGTGGGTGACCGCGAACTACACCGCGCAGACCGTCGGCGGTGCGACCGTCTACGACCTGACCGCCACCCGATGACACACCCCTCCGACCCGGCGCGGGCGGTCCCCGAACTCGGGGGCCGCCCGCGCGGCGTGCCACAGACTCCAAACGGGACTCACAGGCCAGGCACAGGTTCGCCATATTCCGGGCATAGCACCGCGACCGATCTTCGTGACATGAGCCTTTCCATGCTGCCCTCGCCCGCCGCCGAGCAGGTCCGGACCCTCGCCCCGATGCTCGACGTCGTCGTGCCGGTCTACAACGAGGAGATCGACCTCGAGCCCTGCGTCCGCCGGCTGCACGAGCACCTGCGTACCGCGTTCCCGTACCGGTTCCGGATCACCATCGCGGACAACGCCAGCACCGACTCCACTCAGGAGGTCGCCCGCCGGCTGGCCGGGTCGCTGCCCGGGGTGGTGGCGGTGCACCTGCCGGAGAAGGGCCGGGGCCGGGCGCTCAAGCACGTGTGGACGCACTCCGACGCGGCCGTCCTCGCCTACCTCGACGTGGACCTCTCGACCGACCTCGGCGCGCTGCTTCCGCTGGTCGCGCCGCTGATCTCGGGCCACTCGGACCTGGCGATCGGCTCCCGGCTGGCCCGCGGCTCCCGGGTGGTACGCGGCGCCAAGCGCGAGTTCATCTCCCGCACCTACAACCTGATCCTGCGGGGCACCCTCTCGGCGCGCTTCTCCGACGCGCAGTGCGGCTTCAAGGCGATCCGGGCGGACGTGGCCGAGCGGCTGCTGCCGATGGTGGAGGACACCGGCTGGTTCTTCGACACCGAGCTGCTGGTGCTGGCCGAGCGGACCGGGCTGCGCATCCACGAGGTGCCGGTGGACTGGATCGACGATCCGGACAGCCGGGTCGACATCGTGGCCACCGCGATCGCCGACCTGCGCGGCATCGCCCGGCTCACCCGGGCGCTCGGCAGCGGCCGGCTGCCGGTGGCCGCCCTGCGCCGCCAGCTCGGCCGCAACCCGCTGCCGGTGGCGGGCGTGCCGGCCGGGCTCACCGGGCAGCTACTGCGGTTCGCGGCGGTCGGCGTGGCAAGCACGCTCGCCTACCTGCTGCTCTACGCCCTGCTGCGCAACGGTTTCGGCCCGCAGGCCGCCAACCTGGTGGCGTTGCTGGCCACCGCGGTGGCCAACACCGCGGCCAACCGGCGGCTCACCTTCCGGGTACGCGGCAGCGACGGCGCCTGGCGCCATCAGGCGCAGGGGCTCGTCGTCTTCGCCGTCGGGCTGGGGCTTACCAGCGGCTCGCTCGCCCTGCTGCACCTGGCGAGCGACCCACCGACCATCGTGGAGCTCGGCGTCCTGGTGGTCGCCAACCTGGTCGCCACCGGGGTGCGCTTCCTGCTGATGCGCGGCTGGGTCTTCCGCGCCGCTCCCCCTAGCTTTGATCAGGCGTGAACACAATGCTCCAAAGAGTATGAATTCGGTGACCGACGAGTAACAATGGGCAACGACCGGGACGGCTACATGGTCCCGGTCGACGTGCCTTTCTGTCCGGGCCCGCCGGAGGTGGCGACATGCTCAGCAAGGAAGACAGCCGCAGACTGGCGCAGCTGGAGCGCCAGCTACGCCGGGACGACCCGGAGTTCTGCGCGCGGATGCGAGGCCATGCGCCCGCCCGCCGGCGGGTGCCGGCCTCCCTCGTGCTCGCCGCCTGCGTGGTCTGGGCCGCCGTCCTGGCCCTCGGCGTCCTCGGCTGGTGGGGCGCGGCCGCCGTCGCCGCGGTGTGGGGCGCGGTCCTGCTCGCCGCACTCACCTACCGCTGCCGCCCCAGCCGCCCATCCCCCGGGGGCCTCCCGCCAGCCTGGTGACCGGCCGGGCGGAACGGTCGCGTGCGCTCAGGCGAAGGTGACGGTCGCGTCGGCGACCCCGCGGGCCCGGGCCACCACGGCGGACTCTTCCTCGACCGCCTTGCGGGCCTTGGCGTTCATCGACCCGAACGGCGTCACCGTGAGATCGACGCGCTTTCGACCGGCCATCCTGGCCCGCCACACCCCGGCGATCTCGCCGTCGCTCAACACCACGCCCGGATTTCCCAGCAGCCGCCAGATCTCCTTCTGCCGGGCCCGCTCCGGGACCAGCAGGTCGCGGTCGCGCGCTTGCAGCAGCGCGTCCATCGCGGGAAGCAACCGCACGCCCCGCGCGGGCGCGGCGGCGGCGAGCCCGGCAACCGCGGACGCGGGCAGCCAGGCCCTGCGGCCGTCGACCCGGACCTCGCTCAGGTCGCCCGGCCAGACCTTCTTGATCTCGGCTGCGGTGCTGCCCAGGTATTTCGCCACCTCGGCCGGGGTGGCCGGCCCGAGCAGCCGCAGATAGGTCCCGATCAGGTCCTCGATGCCCTCGTTGCGGTCGGGCCGCGGCGGCGCGTCGCGGATCGGGCCGAGCGTCGCGTCCTTGCCGCGCGACTCGACCTCGACGCCGCCCGCCAGGCCGGAGTGCTGCCACACATTGCCGGCGATGTGCCGGGCGCCGCATGACCGGCAGTCATAGGTCAGCTCGCGCGGCACCAGCGCGCTGACCCGGGTGCTGGCCTCGCCCCGCGGCATCGATGACGTGACGACCTCGCGGAACGCACTCGCGGTCGCCTCGAACGCCTTCAGGCCGAGCTTGACGCCCTCGGGGATCTGGGCGCTGTTGATCCGCGCCGACGCGTCCGCGTCGCTGACCGGCCACAACGCCTTGACCAGCGCACCGAGGTCGCGGCGGCGGTGCAGATGCGGCGCGCCCCGTGCGGCCCAGACCATCAGCAGCCGGTCGTCGGTCAGCTCGGCGCCGGTGCGGGCCGCGAGCGCCACCGCCACCGATCCGGGCGTGTATTCCTGCACGCCCAGGTCGAGCACCGCCAGGTCACCCGGGCGCTGCCGGCCGCGCTCGGCCAGCCCGAGTGCGGCGACCCGATATGCCATCACCTGTCCGCGGTCCACGTCCATGGGAACCACCCTTCACCCGCGACGACCGTAACGCCGGGCTGCGACATTCTTCAGCCGCTCGAGGCGGGTTCCGCCGCCGACCGAGACGAGTTCCCAGGTGTCCAGGCTGCTCGGGCCGTACGGGCCCTCCTGAAGGATGGGCGGCTCGCCGGTGAGCCGATAGCCGCAGCGCCGGGCGACGGCACAGCTCGCCGTGTTCGCCGGGTCGATGCGCAGCAGCAGCCGGCTGAGTTTGAGCTCGCTGCGGGCGTACCCGGAGAGGAGCGAGAGTGATGTCGAGGCGTGCCCGTGCCGGCGATGCGCGGCACCCACGAGGTAGCCCAGCTCGGCCTCCTTGAGGCCGGCGTCGACGCCGAAGAGCAGGACCTCGCCGACCGGACGGCCGCCGGCGATGATCGCGAGCTGGATCCGCTGGCCGCTGGCGCGGCTCTGCCGCGCACGCTTCAGGTACGCGACGCCTGCTTCACGGTCGAACGGGGACGGCATCGGTGTCCATCGTGCGATGTCCGGTTCGTCGAGGAGCTCGACCAGATCGTCGAGGTCCTCGTCCCGCCACTCGCGCAGCTGGATGCCGTCCCCGGTCAGCGCGATGGGGTAAGGCAGGCGGCCGGAGGTCGTCATGCGCCGATCCTGCCCGTAAACACCCGGTTCCGGCCAGCCGGAGTCCTATGAATGCCGTGAATGAAACCTTCAGCCGCGGACCACGATCGGCGCCGTATCCAGCAAAGCCCAGTCGTGGCTTATGTCGGCGGCCGCGTGCAGCAGCAGCGGCAGGTACGCGCCTGTCAACTTATCGACAGACGTCTCCGCCGCGTGCACGGTGACGTTGAGCGCGGCGACCACCCGGCCGTCGCCGTTGCGCACGCCCGCGGCGATGGACCGGATGCCGAGCGCGAGGTCCTGATCCGCCAGGGCCCAGCCCCGGGCGCGGACCTCGCGCAGCGACCGGAGCAGGGACTCGCGGTCGGGCCGCCACCGGGCGTCGACGCCCGAGCGGCCGGGCTCGGCCAGGACCGCGTCCAGCTCGGCGGGCTCCAGCGCGGCGAGCAGCACCTTGCCCATCGAGGTCGCGTGCGCGGGGAAGCGGGTGCCGATCGAGACCGCCAGCGTGACGATCTTCGGTACGGCGACCCGCGCGACGTACACGATGTCGGAGCCGTCGAGCTGCGCCATCGACGAGGACTCGCCGGTCTGCGACACCAGGCGTTCCATGTGCGGCCGAGCGACGTCCCACATGTCCAGGGAGTTGACGTAGGCCATGCCCAGCTCGAGCACCCGGGGTGTCAGCGTGTAGCCGCGCTCGACGGACCGCACGTAGCCCAGCTCGGTCAGGGTGAGCAGGATCCGGCGCACGGTGGGCCGGGCGAGCCCGGTGTCGACGGCGATCTCGCTCAGCGTCGACACCCGGCGGCCCGGCCGGAAACTGCGCAGCACGTCCAGCCCGCGGGCGAGGGCCTCGATGAAGTCCGGACCGCTCTCCCGTGTCATCGAGCCCTCTCTCGTCGCCGTCGCAGCGGCTAATGCTTCCATTGCGCCGAGCCGGCGTCCCACTCGGTGTATGTGTACGGGTTGTCCTGGACCTTCGTCTCCGGAATCTCGGGATTCATGCCGCGGGCCCAGGCCTCCTCGCCCATCTCACCGCGCAGGTATTCGATGGTCCGCCCGACCTGCGCGCGGGCGGCGGCCAGGTCGACGCCGACCAGCTTGTGGTCCCGCTTCACGATCCGGCCGTTGACCAGCACCGTGTCGACGTCGCCGCGCTGCGCCTGGAACGCCACGTGACCGTACGGGTGGAGGATCGGGAACATCACCGGGGAGTCGTCGTTCTTCAGCAGCACCACGTCGGCCTTCTTGCCCGGCTCGAGGCTGCCGACGACGCCGTCGAGGCCGAGCGCCCGGCTGCCGCCGCGGGTGGCCCAGTCGACGACCTGCTCCGCGCGCAGGTGCAGCTGGGTGACGGTCTCGCCGCGGCCGTGCGCCTCCATGTGCTCGCGCGAACGGTCCGCGCCGAGCGTGGTGCGCATCGCGGAGAACAGGTCGCCGCTCCACCACACGCTGGTGTCCATCGAGAGCGAGACCGGGATGTCGTGGTCGCGCAGGATCCAGGTGGGCGGGTAGCCCTGCCCGGCGCTCTGCTCGCTCTCGGTGGCGACCGAGACCGAGCCGCCGGTTGCGGCGATCCGGTGGTACGAATCGTGGTTCAGCGTCGCCGAGTGCACGTACACGGTCTGCGGGGTCATGAAGCCGTTCTCGTGCATGAGCCGGATGCCGTCGTCGTTCGTCGCGCCCCAGACGCCCGCGTGCGTGGTGACCCCGACGCCCAGCTCGCGGGCCACCTCGAAGGCCGCCCGCTCCGGGAATGCGGGGTCGCCGGTGACGTCGAACGCCATCTGGAAGCCGAGCATGTCGTCGCCGGGGGTGATCCGCCGGCTGACGAAGTCGCGGAACTCCGGGCTGGCCGACCACTCCCACGGGCCCTGCTGGATGTTCCCGTACGCGAGCACGAACCGGCCCGGCACCGCCTGGAGCGCGTCGACGGCCGCGTCGGCGTGCTGCGGCGTTTGCAGGCCGTGCGACCAGTCGACCGTGGTGGTGACCCCGGCGTCGATGGCCTCGATCGCGGCGAGCAGGTTGCCGGCGTGGATGTCCTCCGGGCGGAACAGCTTGCCGGACTCCAGGTAGTACCAGACGAAGTACTGGGTAAGTGTCCAGTCGGCGCCGTAGCCGCGCATCGCGGTCTGCCACATGTGCCGATGGGTGTCGATCATGCCGGGCATCAGGATGCCGCCGGACGCGTCGATCACCGTGGCGCCCTCTGGCGCGGCGAGGCCGGCGCCGACCTCGGCGATGCGCTCGCCGACGACGAGCACGTCGGCATCCGGCAGCACGGTGTGCCGGTCGTCCATGGTCAGCACGGTGCCGTTGCGGAACAGCACACTGTCACTCATCTCACCGTCAACTCCCTTCGAAGCCGGACGGACAGACGTCCGCCAGGCGGTCACCATCTCGCGGCAAGTGTGTTGCGGCTCACTGACGAAGTCAAGGACGCGACCTGCGTAAGAGCGGTTGACAGCAAATACGCCCCGGTCAAGACTGGCGAATATGCGGACGGTCGTCCGCCTGACGGCCACATCCTCGAAAGGCGGCACATGGGACCACTCAGCGGACTGCTCGTCGCGGACTTCTCCCGGATCCTCGCGGGGCCGTACGCGACGATGCTGCTCGCCGACCTCGGCGCCCAGGTGATCAAGGTCGAGGGCCCGGCCGGCGACGACACCCGCACCTGGATGCCCCCGGTGCGCGACGGCGTCTCGACCTACTACCTGGGCATCAATCGCAACAAGCGCTCGATCGCGCTCGACTTCCGCAAGGACGAGGACCTCGACGTGGCCCGGCGGCTGGCCGCCCGGGCGGACGTGATGATCGAGAATTTCCGGCCCGGCGGGCTGAAGCGCTTCGGGCTCGACTACGACACCGTCGCGGCGGCGAACGAGCGGATCGTCTACGCGTCGATAAGCGGCTTCGGCACCGGCGCCGGCGCCGGATACCCCGGCTACGACCTCATGATCCAGGCGATCTCCGGCCTGATGAGCCTGACCGGCGACGCCGACGGCCCGCCGTACCGGGCGGGGATCTCCGTCTTCGACGTGATGGCGGGCATGCACGCCGACATCGGCATCCTGGCCGCACTGCACCACCGCGACGCCACCGGAAACGGCCAGCACGTCGAGGTCAATCTGCTCTCGTCCGCGCTGTCCGGGCTGGTCAACCACTCCAGCGGGTACGTCGCCGGCGGAAACGTCGGCTACCGGATGGGCAACGCGCACCCCAGCCTGTTCCCGTACGAGCCGCTGCCGACCGCCGACGGCGAGCTGATCGTCATCGCCGGCAACGACGGGCAGTTCCGCCGGCTCTGCCAGGTGCTCGACCTGCCCGACCTGCCGGACGACCCGCGGTTCGGGCGCAACCAGGACCGCACGGCCAACCGCGAGGCGCTGCGCCCGATCCTGGTCGAGCGGCTCGCGCGGCGCACCAAGGACGAATGGTTCCGCGACCTGCTCGCGGCCGGCGTGCCCTGCGCGCCGATCAACACGATCGACGGCGGGGTCGCGCTCGCCGAGGAGCTGGGCCTGGACCCGGTGGTCACGGTCGGCGGAATCCCCGGGGTCCGCAACCCGATCACCTTCTCCGGTACGCCGGCGGGCTACGAACTGCCGCCGCCCGGCCTCGACGAGCACGGTGAGGAGATCCGCGAGTGGCTGACGAAGGACTGAGGTTCCCGACCGCGATCGGCACCTCCGACGAGAATCAGATCCGGCTGCTCGGCCAGGACCTCGCCGCGGACCTGATGGGCCGGGTCGGCTTCGGCGAGCTGGCGTTCTGGCTGGTGGCCCGGCGCCGGCCGACGCCGGGCGAGGTCCGCGTCTTCGAGACCGTGCTGGTCGCGCTCGCCGATCACGGCTTCACGCCGACCGCGATCGCGGCCCGGCTCACCTATCTGAGCGCGCCCGAGTCGTTGCAGGGCGCGCTCGCCGCGGGCCTGCTGGGCGGCGGCTCCCGCTTCCTCGGCGTGACAGAGGACTGCGCGCGTTTCCTGGCCGACGCGCTCGCGAACGGCGTACCCGCCGATGACGCCGGCTTCGACGCGCTCGCGCTCGAGGCGGTGACCGCGGCCCACGCCGGAAAGAGGTTCGTGCCCGGCCTCGGGCACCCCGTACACAAGCGGCAGGACCCCCGGACACCGGTGCTGATCCGCATCGCCGAGGAGGAGGGCCTGCGCGGCCCGCACCTGCGCCTGTTCGAGGCCGTCGGCCGGGTACACCCGCGGGTGCTCGGCCGCACGCTGCCGTTGAACGGCGCCGGGGTCTGCGGCGCGGCGCTGGCCGACCTGGGCCTGCCCGTCGACATGCTGCGCGGTTTCGCCCTGCTCGCCCGCGCCGCCGGGCTGCTCGGCCACCTCGCCGAGGAGCGCCGCGACCCGATCGGCATGGACGTCTACCTGACCGTCGACCGCAACGCCGTCTACGAGGACTAGGAAGGAGCCGCCATGGCCACGATCGCCGCGGTGATCGCCTCCACCCACCACCCCTTCTACTACCGCGCCAGCACCGCGACCGGCGAGGACCGCCCGCCCTTCGCCGACGAGTGGGTCCGCAAGATCACCGCGTTCCGGCAGACGCTGACCGCGGCCCGGCCGGACGTGCTCGTCATGGTCGGCTCCGACCACTTCCACCAGCTCTGGCTGGACAACATGCCGCAGTTCCTCGTCGGCAAGGCGCCGTTCTACGACGCCAACTGGTACAACGAGGAGCGCGAGTTCGGCCTGCCGAAGATGCTGCTCAAGGGCCAGGAGGACCTGTCGGCGCACATCCTGCGCGCCGGCCTCGACTCCGGTTTCGACCTGGCGTTCAGCAACGAACTGCGGATCGACCACAGCGTCACCTGCCCGATCATCACGCTGCGGCCCGAGGCCGACCTTCCGATCGTGCCGATCTATACGAACATCTTCGCGCCGCCGCTGCCGCGGCCGAAGCGCTTCGTCCAGCTCGGACAGGCCATCCGCGAGATCGTCGAGTCCTGGCCCAGCCACCTGCGCGTCGCGATCGTCGGCACCGGCCACCTGTCGCTCGAGCTCGGCGGGCCACGCCAGTTCGGCCCGCACGGACCCGACCCCGAGTTCGACGCCAAGGCCGTCGAGTGGATCGCCACCGGCGACATCGAGCGGTGCCTGGCCGAGGTGACCCTCGACAGCCTGCACTCCCCCGGCAACGCCACCCACGGCTTCATGGACTTCATGCTGATGATGGGCGTGGCCGGCGCCGGCCGCAAAGCCGACCACGTCGACAGCCTCGACCTCTTCCACACCATGGAGGCCTACTTCACCTGGTACCCGAACGGGGTGCCGGCATGAGCAGGTATCTGGTGGACAAGTTCCTCTACACGGTCGACCGGGATCCCGACCTGGTCGAGCGCTACCGGGCGGAGCCCCGTGGGACCGTGCTGTGGTGGGAGGCCGAGCGCGCGAACTCCGTGCTCAACTGCCACGGCGGCGAGGCCAGCACCTGGCTGCGCTTCACCGACGACGAGCGCGAAGCCCTCGCCACGCACGACCACGTCGCGCTCTTCGCACTCGGCGCGCACCCGTTCCTCACGCTGACCCTGTTCATCGCGATGTTCGAACGCGACCACGGCCCGCTGGAGTATCAGAAGGCGTTCGGCGCACGCCTCGCGCACTTCTCGATGCCCTACCCCGACATCGCCACCTGATGCGCGCCGCCCTGTTGACCGAATGCGGCGCCGCCCCGGCGATCGGCGACCGCGCGAGGCCCGTGCCGGCGGACGACGAGATTCTGGTACGCGTCACCGCGGCCTCGATCACCCCGCTCGACCGGCTGTGCGCGTCCGGCACCTCGTACTTCGGCACGCCGGCCACCCCGTACGTGCCGGGTGTTCAGGGTGTCGGGCTGCGCGAGGACGGGACCGCGGTGTGGTTCCCGACCGGCGCGGGCATGCGCCCGGGCGACGGCAGCATGGCCGAGTACTCGGCCGTGCGGGCCGCCGACACCGTCGAGCTGCCGACGGGCGCCGACCACGCGCTGGTGGCGGCGCTCGGCCTCTCGGCGGTCGCCGCGCAGATGGCCCTGACCTGGCGCGGCGAGCTGCGACCGGGTGAGCGGGTGCTCGTGCTCGGCGCCGGCGGCGTCGTCGGACAGTCCGCGGTGCGACTCGCCCTGCTCGCCGGCGCCGACCGGGTCGTGGCGGCCGCCCGTTCCGGCCCGGCCCAGCGGCGCGCGGCCCGCGCGGGCGCGACTGTGGTCGTACCCCTGGAGGAGAATGCCGAGGTCGCCTGGCTGGCCGCACGGATGCGGGCCGCGGCGGACGGCCCGGTGGATCTTGTTCTCGATCCCCTCTTCGGGGTTCCGGCGGCGGCCGCGCTGCGGACACTGCGGCCCGGCGGCCGGCTGGTCAACCTCGGCGACGCCGCCGGCGCGACCGCGCCGATGGACTCGGCGACGCTGCGCGGCGGCTCGCTGCGGGTGCTCGGCTACACGAACAACGAACTGACCCCCGCGCAACGCTCCAAGGCACTCACCCTGGTCGCCGCGCACGCGGCGGCCGGGCGGCTGAAGGTCGACTTCGAGACGGTACGCATGGAGGACGTCGCCGCGGCCTGGCACCGCACGGACTGCCGAATGGTGCTGATTCCGTAAGGCCGCAACGCCTGTGGAGATCCTGTGGAAAACCGGCCGCCCGGGGCGCCGCCGCCCCGGGCGGCCCAGGTTTCCGTAGCAGCTCAGCCCGGAACGGCTCTGGATTCCGTAGCAGCTCAGCCCGCAACGGCTCAGGTTTCCGTAGCGGCTGGCGCGATCGCGCGGTTCCGCGGCGGTTCAGCCGTGACGGCTGGCGTTGCGGGGCGGTTCGGGCGCGACGGCGAACGGGTCGCGCAGGCGCGTCATCGCCTCGGCGCTGCTGTCGGCCAGCTCAGCCTCGGGCTCGGGCACGACAGCGTCGGCCGGGGCGAGGAACAGGGCGGGATCGTGCTGGTCGGTAGATTTCATTCACCGGTCCGATGATCTGTGTGTTGGGGCAGCTACGAGGGCGATTCTTCGAGTTCGTTCAGGTCGAGGTGCAGCGTGGCCAGCAGTCCGCTGAAGAGGAACGTGTCGACTTCGTCGGGAAGCTCCCGATCGACCCAATCGGCCCGGACGTTCTGGCCGCGTTCCCGAAGCTTTGCGATGATGACGCTCTTCTGGACGATCATGTCTGGGCCCGTCAAGAGAAAATGGCATGAGGCCGGAGAAACCAAAAAGCGCCGGACGGGAACGGTTACCCATCAGGCGCGGTGACGTCAACGGATTCAGAACTGGAACCCACGGTAGCACGAAATGAATCCCCAGCCCGGGCACGGCCATCGTCGCCGACGGGAGGGCGTGCACAACCGGTGTACGCTGACCCACGAGTCGCCAGGCGGGCTCACCGGTCGCGCGAAAGCCGCAGGTTCTGCGGCGAGTACGGCGGCGAACCGATGATCAGCTGCTCGCACCGAGGCGTACGACTCGACGACGCGCGGTCTCCGGCGACCTGGCGGCTTGCAAACTGTGCATTTTCTGCCCCACCGTCCACAACGGCGTGTCCCGTCACTCCCGCTGCGTGATGAACTCGGGCTGGTCGAGCACCCGGAGCCAGGTGCCGTCCGGCTGGCGGCGTACCACCTGGGCGCGGGCACCGGAGCCGTCCTTCGGCGGGGTCGACGTGAGCGCCAGGTCGCCGCTGATCAGGGTCGGCAGCGGCTCCTCCGGTTCGAAGGCCGGCATATGCGGCAGCGCCTGCTCCCACAGCCGGCGAATGGCGTCCCGGCCGACCGTCTGCCGGCCAGGCGGGTACGCCATCACCGCATCTGGTTCATAGAGCAGCGCGATCCCCTCGGCGTCGCCGGCGTTGGCGCGCTCGACGAAGAGGCGGGTCAGATCCTCGGGCCTGGCGGCCTTCTCGCGATCGGTCATGATGCCAGCCTTACCCCGCGCGAGTGACAAGTCCAACAGATGGTTGTTGTGATAGCTATGATCAGCGCTCATGGATCTGCGGCAGCTCGAATACTTCGTGGCGGTGGCCGAGGAGGCCAATTTCACCAGGGCGGCAGACCGCGTGCACATCACCCAGTCGGGCGTCAGCGCACAGATCCGCCAGTTCGAACGGGAACTCGGCGCCGACCTGTTCGACCGCTCCGCCCGCATGGTCCGCCTCACCCCCGCCGGCGCCGCGGCCCTGCCGCACGCCCGCGCCGCGCTGGCCGCCGCGCAGGCCATCCGCCACGCCTGCGACGAGGTGAACGGCCTGGTCCGCGGCCGCCTGAAACTCGGAATGATCACCGGCTGCAACGTCACCCCGCTGTTCGACGCCCTCGCCACGTTCCACCGCCGCTACCCGCGCATCGAGATCGCACTGGCCGAGGACAACTCCGACGTACTTGTCGAGAGCGTCCGGGCGGGCGCCTGCGACATCGCGCTGGTCGGATCGGCGGGCGGCCCGCCGGACGGGCTCCGTTCCCTGACCATCCTCAGCGAGGGCCTGGTTGCGGCGGTGCCACCGGAACACCCCCTGGCCGAGCACGAGAGCGTGCCGCTGCGCCGGCTCTCCGCGTACCCGTTGATCTGCCTGCCGGTGGGAACCGGAATCCGCAGCGTGCTCGACCAGGCCTGCACGGCCGCCGGCATGCGGCCCGCGGTGGCGCTACAGGCGACCGCGCCGGGCGCGGTCGCCGACCTGGCCGCCCGCGGTCTCGGCGTGGCCATCCTCAGCGCCTCGATGGCCGCCGACCACGACGGCCTGCGCGCGGTGCCGATCGAGGGGGTCGAGATCCCCGCGCTGCTCGCCCTCGTGTGGCGCAAGGAGGAGAACACGGTACTGCGCGCACTGCTCCCACACTGCCGCCACGCATTCGGCCTCGCCTAATGCACTAGCCGCCGCCACCCGCCCGGCCTCGACCGGATGCACCAGCCGCCGCCACCCGCCCGGCCTCGACCGGATGCACTGGCTGCCGCCCCCGCTCAGGCCCGGCCGCACTCGCTGCCGCCGCGTGCTCCGGCCCGGCCGACCATGCAGCCGCCGTCGCGCGCTCGGGCTCGGCCGGGTGGGCTAGTTGCCGGCGCAGGCGGTTTCGGCCTGTTCGCTCCAGGGGGTGCCGTCGAAGGCGGCCTTGGGCCGGGCGGTCCGGGAGTGCTCGTCCAGGGTCTGCACGGAGAGGGTGACGGGTATCCGGCCCAGCGGCAGCCCTCGGAGGCAGTCGACCTGCACATCGACGTCGGCCTGCGCGGTCACGCCGGGAGCGACCCACCGCTGCTTCTCCACCCCGCGCACGGTGACCCCCGGCCGGCCGGCGCTCAGATTCCGGATGTTGACCGGCGCCGGACCGACATTGACCAGGGTGACCCGCCGCGCGAGCGTGACGCTGGCGACCCGGCCGTGCAGGACGATGCTGCCACTGTCGACCATCTCCCTGGCGTCGGCGAAGAGCAGCACGGAGACCTCACCGTCGCGGGCCGCGGAGTGCCGGCGAAGGTTCCACCCGTATGTGACAGCGCCACCGATCACGACACCGACGATCAGCGCGGCCACGATGAAGGTCTGCGGCGCCCGCCTCTCCGGCCCACCGTGCACGGCCGGCCGGTCGAGATCGATCACGCTCATGCTTTGCCCTCGCCCTGGCTCTGATAGGGGAACGGACAATCCAGAAAACGTACGTCACCCCACCTCGGTTGCGGGCCAACCCCAACGCTCTCCACCGATCGTGGTCCCGCCGAACGACGACTACCGCTCCTCAGCGATCCAGACCCGCCCGATCGCGACATATTCGGCATCGGCACGGTCCACCACAAGAATCGTTTCTCCCGTACGCCGGGTACGGGGCGTCGGGTGGTCGACACCGAGCACGTGGATGAATTTCCCGCTGACCTCGTCGCGTAGGCGCGGGATGCCGACGAAGTCCCCGTTCCGGGTCGACCCGACGGCGATGAGCCCACCGCGAGCAGCTATGTCGAAGACCTCGTTGACGTGGAACTGAACTGCGGTCATGGCGGGCGGTTCCTATACCGTTCGAGGGCTGGTATCTCGCTGTCGTATGCCTGATCTTCCAGCTCGTTCAGCGGCCGTTGCAGGTGTTCCCCGGCGCGTTGCTGCCGGACGTGGGTGTGCTCGTGGGCGATGGTAGCGGCCAGCGTTTCGTCGTCCGCGAAGCTGGCCGGGCCGAGACGGATCTGCGCGCCGTTGAGTTCGGAAGGCGTATAGGCGCCGGCGTCCATGTGGTCGAGATAGCGGATCTCTTCCGCATCGCTGATGATCACGACATCGACATCGCGGAGGTCGATGTCCATCCGGCCGGCGATCTCATTCACGTTGTCGAGGGTCATCGGGGTGCCCGGGCCGTTGTCGAGAACGTCCCGGTTGCTGCGCGCCGGGCTCTTACTGAAGAAGTACGGGCCAGACGGGATGTCCGGCGCACCGGTCGTCGGGTCGGAGCGGCTGAGTCGTCTCAGTGCTTGTTTGAGTGCGTCCAGTACGGCGGTGAGGTCGTCGAGTTTGCCGTTGAGTCGGCGCAGGCTGTTGAGCAGGGCTCGGATGAAGCTTTGGATTTTGTTGGCCCATTTGGCGACCAGGATGGCGACCTGGCTGGCGACGACTGGGGTGGCGATGCCGAGGGTGAGGCCTTCTGCGGCCAGCCATTGCGGGAGCCGAGCGGCGAGGGTTGCCACGAATTGGGCGATCAGGTCGCGGACTATGCCGCGGACCAGGCCGACCAGTAGGCCGGCGCCTTCGACGGCGTAGGAGATGGCCTGGGTTGCGGTGGCGATACCGCCGATGGCGTCGAGTTGCCCGGCGGCGTGGCCGCGGTAGGCGTCCCCGGATGCGCTGGTCCAGCCGCCGGTCTGGGCGCGGACGGCGTCCGCGTATTGCTGGTGGGTGCTGGTGGTGTGGGCGGAGACGTTGGCCCAGGTGGCGGCGTGGGCGGCGATTTCGTCGGGGTTGCCGGCGAGCCAGTCGAGGGCGTCCTTGAGTGGTTGGACGTGTTCGATCAGCCAGCTGACGCCCCAGGCGACCAGGGTGCCGAGGGGGTCGATGGCCGTGGCGAGGATGTCGAGGCTGCCGCCGACTCCGCCCAGGGTGGTGTCGACCCAGCTGTTGTCGTGGATGCCGTCGCAGATCTGAGTGGCGTCCTCGACCAGGCCGAGCCCGGCGTACCAGGTTGTTGAGCTGTGCGCTTGGGCGACCAGCGGGTTGTCGCTCACAGCGGCAGGTTCAGGCCCGGGCCGGCAGAGTCGTCGAGGCGTCGGACGCTGCCGGCGTCGGCGGCTTCCATGGATGCCGCGGTCGCGCGTAGTTTCAGCGCCGTCTCGCCCAGGGCGTCGACGGCGTCGTTGATGACCTCGAGGGTGTGACCGAACAGTGGGCTCAGCAGGCCTGGTAGGAACTGGCAGAGCTGCCCGTAGGCCTGGCTGTCCATGGTGACCTCGCGTACGGCGGACTTCGCCTGCGCCATCCGGTCGGATGCCTCGCTCACCGCGGCGGCGTGTTGCAGTACTGCCGCGGCCGGGAATTCGATGCCGCCGCTCACCGGTCGTCCTGCTCTTGTTGCGCCGGGAATCTGGACTCGAACGATTGCAGGACGGCCCGGCCGGTCTCGGTGTCCTCACCAACTGTTGCCCGTACCTGCTCGGCGACCTGGCCCGACAGCGCGGCCTGGGCACGCTGGATCACCGACATGATCTCTTCGGCGAGGCGCGGACCGGTCAACTCGCGCACCCGATCGTCGAGATCGAGGCGCTCCACCTGCCCGGCCGAACCGACCGTCACCCGGATCGCACCGTCACGGCCCTGCGCCGAGCCGGTCAGCGCCGCTACCCGCCGGGAAAGCTCGACGCTGCGCTGGGCCTGTGCGTTCACTTGCCCGGCCCAGGAATCCAGCCACTCCTCGGCGGCATCGATGTCATTCACCGGGACTCACCTCCGTCGATGACTACCGACAGACTACTGAGCCCGCGCTCGGAACCTGGTCACAGCTGGCAAGGCGGGCCGGGGCGGCGCCGGCCCGGTCGCGGTGTCGAGACTTCGACAGCGTGATCGGGCGGCGCCGCCCCGGCAGGAAATCACTCGGACCGGCGGCCGAGCTACGGCAATGCGTATCGCCCGCAGCGGTCGTCATGCGTCTATTGGTGCCGGCGGCCCGTCACATATCAAGATTCTGTTCGATCTGCTTCAGCCGGTGACGGGCCATCGCGAGATTGGCGCGCTCGCGGTGCAATGCCAGATAGATGAAGAGACCCTTGCCGGAGCGGGCGGTGACCGGCCGGATCAGGTGATACTGCGAACCCAGCGTCACGAGGATGTCCTCGATCTTCTCCTTCAGGCCCAGCATCTCCATGGTGCGCATCTTGGCCTTCAGCACCTCCGTGTTGGTCGCCGCGGCGACCGCCGGATCGAACGTGTGGTCACCGCCGGCGGTGCCCAGCGCCATGCCGCTCGTGTAGTCGCCGATCGCCGCGGCGATCGCCCCGTCCACCTGCAACGCGTCCTTGAGCGCCACATCCATCTCTGTCATTTGCGTCCTCTCGGCTCATGACGACCAGGACCTGAGAATGCTCGGCGGACACCCGGAGGGAACGGACGCGCTGTCCGATGACGGCCAACTGCCGTACCCGATGATGTAGATGTTCGGGATTTGAGTTGCAACTTTTCGCAACTCGACATCTCGACATCTCGGAATGTCCGAGTATCGGAAGGCAAGCAAACCGGTAGAGGTAACGGACCGTTGCACCCGAACGGCGGTGCGACTCTGGTCTGCCGCGGCTAGGTAATGTGGGCCGCGCACGACATAGCCAGCACCTGGGCGAGGCCCGGGGCCGTTGCAAACCAGGGTGGGAGCCGCCGGTGTCGGTGCCGCTGTATCAAGCCAAGGCGGAGATGTTCCGGGTACTCGGGCATCCCGTTCGGATCCGCGTACTCGAATTGCTGCAAACCGGCCCTCTTCCGGTACGCGACCTGCTGGCCCGCATCGACATCGAACCCGCCAACATGTCACAACAACTCGCCGTCCTGCGCCGGGCCGGCATCGTCATCTCCTTCCGCGACGGCGCTCTGGTCATGTACGCACTGAGCACCCCCGCCGTGGCCGACCTCCTCGCCGCCGGACGCCGGATCCTCAGCGAGGTCCTCACTGACCGTGACAGCCTTCTCGCCGAACTCCGCGCGCAGAAGGACTCCGTGTGAACCTCACCAGGCGGCGTCCAGCCGGCCCCGCGACTCCGCGTCCAGCTTGAGATCACGCGAGTCCATCACCTCGTCGAGCCGCTCGAGGGTGCTCGCGCCGACGATCGGCAGCACCGCCGGATCCCCGCCGAGCAGCCAGGCCAGCACGACCTGATTGCGGGTGGCGCCGAGCTCCCGCGCCACCTCGGCGAGGGCGGCCGACCGGCTCACCGTCCCCGGGTGGTCGTAGGCCCGCTCCAGCGGCCGGTCCGCCCGGCCGTACCCACCGTTCAACAGCGTGGTGTACGCCCAGAGTTCCAGCGCCGGCTCGCTGCGCACGTAGTCCAGCGTCTCCGGGAAGACCTGCCGGTGCGACCACGACTCCAGCGGCGCACCAGGACGCGGCAGCAGGTAGGAGTGCCGAAGCTGCAAGGCCGTCCACCCGGCCACGTCCCGCCCGGCGGCAAGCCCGCGGGCCCGCTCCACCCGCCACGCGGGGGTGTTCGACGCGCCGATCCGGCGGGCCCGGCCGTCGGCCACCAGCTCCCCGAACACGCCGACGGTCTCGCCGAGCGGCACGCCGCGGTCCTCGACATGCGCCCAGTACATGTCCACATGCTCGACCCCGAGCCGGCCCAGGCTCGCACCCATCGCCGCGCGCACCACCGCGGCCGACAGCCCCTCCGCCGAGTCCAGCCCCCGCGCCGGATCGGTGGGCTGCGCACCCACCTTGGTGCTGAGCAGGACCCGCTCCCGCATACCCGGGCGCTCCGCCAGCCACCGGCCGACGGTGCGTTCGCTCTGCCCGCCGAAGCCGGACGGGTGCTCCCAGAACGCATAGTTGTTCGCGGTGTCGATCCACCGGCCGCCCCGCTCCACGAAGCGGTCGAGCAGCGCGAACGACTCCGCCTCGCCGATCCGGGTACCGAAAAGCATTGCTCCGAGCACGATCTCCGTCATGCCCGCAGATCCTGGTGCCTGGAGCGCACTCCAGGTCAAGTGTGCTCTGTGGACAACGCTGACAGAATCGGCGCATGTCCCGATACACACCCGGCGAGGTCGCCCAGCGAACCGGCCTCAGCCTGGACACCCTGCGCTACTACGAACGGATCGGACTCCTCGACGGCGTCGACCGCACTCCCGCCGGCCGGCGGGAGTACAGCGACGACGACCTCGGCTGGCTGGAGATCCTGCGCTGCCTGCGGGAGACCGGCATGCCGATCCAACAGATGCGCCGGTACGCCGACCTGTGCCGCGACGACGGCACGATCGCCGAGCGCATCGCCTTACTGGAACAGCACGACAATTCCGTACGGGATCAGATCGCCATGCTCCAGTCGCAGCGCGCCCACCTTCGAGGAAAGATCGACTACTATCGCTCGCGTGGTTGAGCCGCGGCCCTAGGTTGGCGGGATGCCGCTGACCTTCCCGTCCCACCCGGCCACCGTGCTACCCCTCAAGCTGTGGCGGCCCCGGTGGTTCGACGGTGTCGCGCTCGCGATCGGCTCGATGGCGCCCGACCTGGCGTACGCGTTGGACGGCACCGGCCTGCCGGTGTGGCCGCTCTCCCACCAGCCCGCCGGCCTCATCGCTTGGTGCCTGCCGCTGACCCTGGCGCTGACGTGGCTGATCCGCCGCGCCGCACCGGTCCTCGCAGGCCAGCTTCCGGTTGCCGGCCCGCTCGCCCTGCGCGACTACGGCGCGCTGGGCGAGTCCCGGCACCGATGGCCGATCACCGTCAGCTCGGCGCTCCTCGGCGCCGCCAGCCACCTGATCCTCGACCGGATCGAATTCGCCGCACCCGCGACCGAGAACGTCATGCACGTACTGGGCGCCGTCACGCTGGCGGCCGTCGCCGTCAACATCGGCCGACACCGGTTGCTGCGCCGATGGCACGGAGACCCACCGCCGCGGCAGGGGCGCCCGGCGGTGTTCTGGGCCGTCGCCGCGGGAGTCGCGCTGCCGCTGGTCGCCCTGATCCCGTTCCTTCCGGGCGCGACCTTGGCGCACACGTCCGGCGCGCGTCTGCTGTGCGCCGTCGGTCTGGGCCTTCTGACCGCGTCGCTGCTCGTCGCGGCAAGCCGAAACCTCGCCGCCGCCCGGCCTTGAGTCGTGAGTGCAACCTCGACGCATTCGGCGGTACGCCTGATACCAGTTCGGGGTCCGGACTTCCCGCACGACGTCAGCGACCCTTTGCGGGGAGTCCTTGATTCTTGTCGCAAAGATATGTCGGGCGTAACGGGTGACACGTGGGTATCAGCCCATTCCTGGTTGTCCAGAATTGATTGATCACCCTCCGAACAGCTTTCGGACAACCATCCGTAGCCGTACAAACACAAGTAATCCGGTGCGCCGCGCAGATCTCGACGATGCGTGCCGGCCGGTGGGCGGGTACCGGTTTTTTATCCGAAGCGTGCGCTTTCCGCAGCACGCAGATCGATCAGAAGAGGTAGGCAGTTGGATACCAAACGCGTTGCTACGGCGCTAGGAATGGCGGCTGCTGCGGCTATCGCCACGGTGGTGGTCGACGTTGCCCCGGCGAGCGCGGGCGCGTACGGCTGCGCCGGCGTCGCGGTGGACAGCGACACCATCACGCGTGGCGGGAGGACCCTTGGTTGGCTGACGTTCTACTGGGACAGCGCTTCGGGTGACAACTGCGCTGTCATGGTGAAGAACGGCGACGTCCTCCCGGGCAGGGTGCCCATGCAGGTGGCGATCCATCAGGCCGAGGCACCGTACAGAACCGTCCAGGACCCCGGGAACTACACCTGGTACGCCGGGCCGGTGAAGGTTGACGGCCGCAACAAGTGCGTGTGGGCGAACGGCCACATCGACGGCGTCGGCGGGGTCATCGACGACCACTGCGGCTGACCCCGGTATCGGCGGGTGGAGCCGCCGCGCATGGTCGTGGCGGCTCCACCGAAGCAGAGCGGAGGGACGGTAGTCACCGGCCAGGCACTGGCTCGCTGACCGGCGGACGCCGGCACGGGTGCGGAGTCCAACTCGCCGTGCGCAAGGGACCGAACCAGCCGTTGAGCGCCTGGCCGACGGCGAGATTTCCGTTCCGCCGTCGCCGCCTCAATTTCCAGCGTGTTTGGCAGTAATCCAGAAGGGACACTCTTAATGCTGCGTCGAATCACGTCCTTCCTCGCCGCGACCGCACTCGCCGTGCTGACGTCGGTCACGGTTGCCGCCTCGCCGGCCATGGCCGGTGCAAACGCGATGGCCTGGACGTACGACAGCGGAACCGCCCGAGGTCAGGCCGTCTGGTACCACGACGGTGACAGCCTCAAGGTCTGCGACATGAGCGCCGACGGCCGGGGCATCCGGGGCGTCATCTACTCATACAATTCCGCCGGCGATTTCTGGGAGAATGAGTTCTCCGTTACGGACTCAAACGCCGCCGATGGCTGCAAGACCGGCTCGAAGAACGTGCCGGACGGACGGAAAATCGAGGTTCTCGTCTACCAGTACTGGGGCGACACGACGTGCTGCGGCGCGAGCTCGACCGGCGTGGCCTGAGCCGAGCGAGTAGCGGCCCGCCCGGCCCCTGCTGGGCGGGCCGCAACGCCGATACGTGAAATAAATTCACGAAGGTGTGTTCCGTCGGCGGCCGCGCGTGCCCTTCGCAACATCGCGTGCCGAGCAGCGGACCTGAGCGGGGCGGCTGCAGTTCGCGGCCCGCTTCAGGCGGCTGGGGACGGCATGACCGGACTGGGGACCGGTCATCAGCGCCTCGGGTTATAGCCGATCAAGGCGCTTGACCTGGCCAATGGGGTGCCCCCGGCAGGAATCGAACCTGCGACACACGGTTTAGGAAACCGTTGCTCTATCCCCTGAGCTACGAGGGCGCGGTTGCTCATGCTACCTGACGGGCGAAGCCCACCAGCACGCGACAACACCATCGCTGACCAGCGGTGTCCCCGCGAGGACAATCGGCCACCGGGTCATCCAGAGCGGCAGATGGCGCGCCGAGGAGCCGGTGACCATCACTGCCCAAAGCCGGCCGCACCTGCCCTCAAAGCACACCCGGCGATGGTGCCGGCGAGTCAGGAGCCTCACCGTCGCGGAAAGCAACGACGTCGGCCCGCAACTCGTCGTCATCGACCTCGTCCAAGTCGATCGTGGCGACCAGACCAGCCAGGCGGGCCAACTCGCCCGGATGGGTGGCCCAGTATTCCGCCGGTACCCGGCGAAGGACGGCTGTCAGTAGGTCACCCGGGTAGTAGTCGCCTTCGGCGAGCGGGTCGTGTTCGAGAACGTCAAGCGCTCGCGGCACCAGAACCAACACGCCTTCTCGCTGGCCGAGCAGCACCCGCAGGTCTTCGACCTCAAGCGTGCCGATCGGTTTGCGGCGCAGCTCGTGAACCGTGGCGACAAGCTTGGTAGCACCAGCCGGCGCGTCATCCCAGGCGTCGCCCTCAAACTCTTCGAGGGATTGCTCTAGTGCGTCGGTCATGGCATCTCCCGTTCAGTGGGGGACTCACGGTACAAACTGCTCGGAGTGATCGAGCAGCCGACTCGCTTCACCGAGTTCGTCCTGCGCGGGAGATCGCTGCTCCTCCGACAGCCGCACATTGCTGACCTCCCGCTTGAGTTGTCTGATTTCGCTTGATCAAGCCGCGCCACACCAGGGTAAGGCCGCCGCTCGACCGGGATCGTCGCGGCCGATTTGTGGGTCAATTGGCTGGCCGCCGGGGGCATCGCATTGAACATCACGAACGGTCGCACGATGATCCGACCACTCCACCACAGCGGTCGCGGTCCGAGCGTTCTCTGCGGCAGAAGTCAGGATCCCTCGCAGCGAGAAGCGCCTCAGGTCGGGCCTGTCAAACGAACGGCAGGTGTAACTCGAGCGACCCCGGCCTCGGTGATCATGGCTGCAGGATGGGGTCGGCTACCAGCGAAAGGACTGACGTGCTCGGTGACTGTGGGTGGTGCCGCTGATGACCGCCTCGATTGAGATTTGGGCGCAAGGCGACCCGACCGGCGAGTCTGTGGTCTACCGATGGGAGGCCGATCAACAGACCGGTTTCGTGACGTTCGAGGTAGCGACCCGGAAGGTCCGGCTGGCGGACGAAAACGGTCTGCCGATCGGGGATCTGTTGTTCGATCCTGCCGCGGGTGAGCCGTCGGGCACTGCCCCCGGCATGAACCAACGGTTGTTCAACCAGGTGGTCGTCGCGATCATGCGTGCGTACAGGCGGGCCGGAAAGGCGCCGGCCACCGCACACGCCTACTACTACTGACACCTCAGCACGGCCCGGATGGCTGCCCGTCAGCTCGCGAGCACCCTGGCCCTGGGTACGCACCGAGCGAGTCACCGCGACTTCTCGTGCGCCCGGCACGCGGGTTGCGCCGGACTCGCCAGGTGCACGGAGGCTCAGGAAGGTCGTCGCGGCGCGCTGGACGGGAACGTCAGGAGCAGGACCGCTCCGGACCGCGGCGAGGCCAGCTGCTCCCCTGACTGCCCGATGAGTGTCAGCTTGCCGGGGAATGGGTAATCAGATCTGATGCGGAGCGGAGTTACGCAAGCAGCGGATGGTGCGCCCGGGGTCACTCGGCGCATTGCTCGCCTGCTTGTGCTGCTCGGCGTGGCCGTTGCGGTGTATCTAGCACTGAGCCTTTTCGATCATGCGGCGCGGGCCGATGCGGGGTCGATTGATCAAATTGGCGCTACGGATCCGGTCGCCTCGGGCAAGGCCGCGGGCGCCAGAAAAGTCATCCCGAAGCCGAAGTCGATCATTCCGAAGTCGACCGCCCTGAGGGTTCTCCCGCACAGGATCCACCGGCCAGCGATCAAGACACCCAAGGTCCGCCCGCCGAAGATCCAGAAACCCAAGACGGCTCATGCCCTTCAAAACCAGGCATCGGAGAGGGTCTCGGCGCCGAGCATCCGCGACGGCGGGACGGTCCGGACATCGGAGCTCCGTCAGCCCACGTCCGATGCGGCCCGAGACGCCGCCCGAGCCACGGTGACCCCGGCAGGGATGGCGGTCATACGGCAGAAAGTGTCGACCCCCACCCAGATCTCTTCTCTGCCCAAGCTCGCCGATCTGGCGCAGGCCGCATTTGCCTCTTGGCCGCGGCCTCCCGATCCGCCGCAGCTCCAACTCCCCGCTTTGCCGCAGCTGCCGTCATGGCCGCAGCTGACCAACCTGCCGCAGGCCCACCTCCCCGCACTGCCGCAGCAGCCCGGGCCGCCGCAGGCCTGGGCGCCAGCACCGGCCCGAACCACGGCGTCGCTCAACGCCCTAGTGCCACACCAGCCGCTCATGCCGGCGGCCTCCGCACCGACACCCGGGCTGTCCGGCGTGACCAAGCCGCCGACAGCACGGGCTCAACCGCGGACAGCGCCGCTCCCGGCCCCGTCACGCCAGCCGCCCGACCGCTCGACTTCCACCGGACAAGCACGTGACTCCGGCAGCGGAAACGCGCCCGTGATGGGCACCGTCTCGTCGTCGTGGCGGGCCGAAGTGGTGGCCACCGGCTGTCGCCTGGCCACCGATCTCATCGCCCGCGGACGCACCGTCCGCTACGCGGGCCCTCCCAGCTGAACGAACTCCCGCAGGGATTCCGGAAACCGGCCGGCACCAGTTCGGCCGTCCCGAAGCTTTGACCCTGGCTGGGAGGCCATCGTGATCCGCATTCTGCTCATCGAACCCATGAATCTGCTCCGCGGCGCCCTCGTCGCAACGTTGTCCGCTGAGGAAGACCTCGAGGTGATCGCTGACCTGGGCACCCTCGACCAGGCGCCGGACATGGCCCGCGCGGTGCCGCCGGACGTGGCCGTGGTCAACATCGCGCTGCTGGCCGGCGCCGGCCTGTCCACGTTCGCCCGGCTCACCGCGGAGCAGCCCGACTGCGCCACCTTGTTGCTGGCCGGCCCGGAAGAGTCCGGACTGCTCAACCGCGCGCTTGACCTGCGCATCGACGGCGTCGTCGGCACACAGGCCGCCCCCTGTGAGCTGATCCGCGGCATCCGCCGGCTCGTCCGTGGCGAACGGGTCATCGACGCGAGCCTGGCCGTGGCGATGGTGACGGCGCCACGCAGTCCACTATCGAGGCGTGAACTCAACGTGCTCAGCGTGGCCGCGTCCGGGGTGCCGTCCACGGAGGTCGCCGCCGAACTGCACCTGAGCGCCGGCACCGTACGCAACTACATCTCGGCGATCCTCCGCAAAACCGGCGCCCGCAACCGCTTGGAGGCGGTCCGTCTCGCGGAGGGCGCCGGTTGGCTCCAATGACGGCGACGTGGCCGCACCCCGGGCGGGGTGCGGCTGCGTCGGAGGTACCGATCAGAGCTGGCCGAGCAGCGCCAGGATGGCGTTGAGGAGCGCTGCCAGTCCACCCGCGGTGGGGGTGCCGTCGAGCAGGTGGGTGATCGCGCACAGCAGGTTGCCGAGCAGGCTGCCGGGCGCCTGCACCGCGGTGATCACCAGGTGCACCTGGTTCAGGTCGACCACCAGGCCGAGCAGGTCAAGGTGCAGTGGCCCGAGCACGAGGTTCAACACCTGACACGTCGCGGCCGCGACGGTCACGGGCATGCTCACGGTACGGGTGACCGTACCGATGGTGGCGCCGGACGAGTCGCTGACCGTACCGGTGAGCACACCGGTGGCCAGCAGGTTCCCGTTCCGCTGCGAGAACCCCGTCGGGGTGAAGGTGCCGGCGAAGGAGCCGTTGTCGGCCGTGCCGGTGATCGGTGTGGCGAGGGCAGTTACCGGCGGCGCGGCCGCCGGGGCACTTGGGGCGGCATTGGCCACACCAGCACCCGCGAAGCTGAGTCCCAACGCCGCAAGCAATGCTACGACGATCATCGATAGCCGAGTCCGAGATGCCATCATTCCTCCTGCTGATCACGATCCGCTTGACTTCTGCTGTCATCGATAAGCCTCGTTGCCGGTGTGGACTCAACCCAGTGAGTGCTGTCATCGGCTGACGGTGAGCGGAGTCAGAGCGATCGCTGACAAACGTCATGTTTGCGGCACGATGACCGGCTGAACGACCCAGCGAAGGACTCGTGGCAGGAGGCTACGAATTCTGCCAGAGGAAACGGCCTTCCCGGAGATCCGGCGACAGGAACACGTAGCCGATGCCGGCGTCACCGAAATTGATCGGGAAGGGAAGTCGTTCGGATTCCCACTGGAGCAGGAGCCCGTAGCCCTCCCCCGGCACCTCCGGGTTCTGCAACCACAGCGGCTCACCATTGGTGAACTGATAGCTGTCCGGGTCATCCGGTACCGCCACGAGCAGGTGATCGGCGGCGACCGTTGGCCCGGTCGCCTGCGCCGACACGTCGATCGGCCGCGGATCGTCGGAGCCGTAGACCTCCACTATCGACCCGTACACCCCGAGCAGCGGCAGTCGCCCGTCGGGCTGGATGATGACGGCGTTCTCACCGCCGTCCGCCTCCCAGGCGTCGTCCACGTACTCCGTGGCGTCGGTCATGAAGACGTAAATCAGCCCAGCCGGGAGCTTGATCTGCGCGATGAACGACATCGGCGTGCCGTGGTTCCGAGAAATCGGCCACTGCGGCTGCTCAAGCCACACCGGCTGGCCGCCCATCTTGGAGATCGGTTCCACCACCGGGCCATCGGCAGGCTCCACGGTGAAGAAGTTGCGGCGCGACATTGTCGTCTCCGATTCCGAACGCAGGGATTTGACGGACGTGCGGATCCACGACGCCGTCGTGGCCTGCTCGCCGTCCGGCAACCGAACCCGGCAGACCCACCAAAGCCGAGCCGAGGCGGGCATGATCGCACACGCGGGTCACCGCGGCCGGCCAGGCGGTCGCCTCGCGGCGCGATCGGGCGCGAACGGCACCGCGCAGGCAGCGCGCATCGGGCATCGCGCCCCAATTCCGGCGCGAAGAAGTTGCAATTCGATCGACGCCTTTGATCGGCCGCCCGCGGCAGGTAATAGTTTGCCGATGGGTCGCCTGCCGCTTGGTTTACCGCAAGTGAGGCCGACAACAATCCAGACCCGTCAAAGCCAGCCATCCTGGAGGTCCGGTCCGTGTCTCGTGCGTTCATCAGGCGACTCACCATAGGAGCGTTGCCACTATCCATAGTGGCGGCCGTCGCCGCAGCACCCCTCACCCCCGCGTTCGCCAACCCGGCGGGTACCGGGCTGATCATCAGCGAGGTCTACGTCAACGGCGGCTCCTCCGGTGCCAGCTACCTGAACAAGTTCGTCGAGCTTTACAACCCGACGTCGAGCGGCCTGCCGCTGACCGGCAGCACCCTGCAGTACCGGGCGGCCACCAGCACGGTCGTGCCGGGCGGCGCCCAGGTCTTCGCCCTGTCCGGGACCGTGGCCCCGCACGGCTACTTCCTGATCCAGCTGCCGAGCAACAACGCGAGCACCAACCCGGGTGAGCCCCTGCCCACCCCCGATCTGACCAGCACCGTCAACCCGGGCGCGGCAGGTGGAACGCTCTACGTCGCCGCCAGTGCGACCGGCGTCCTGCCCACCGACGCCGCGGTCGTCGACAAGCTCGGCTGGGGCACCAGCAACTCGCCGGAGGGCGCGGCCGCGACCGGTAACTCGCTCGTCCTGAGCTACCAGCGCGCCGCGACCGGCGCGGACACGGACAACAACAGCGCCGACTTCGCCGCGGCCACGCCGACGCCGCGGAATTCCGGTGGCGGCACCGCGGCGGTCGCGGTGACCGACCCGGGCACCCAGAACGCCACCGCCGGCGAGGCCATCGCGCCGCTGACCCTGGCGGCCACCGGCGGCGCCGCGCCGTACACGTGGTCCGGTTCCGGCCTGCCCGCCGGCCTGGCGGTCTCCCCCGCCGGCATCCTTTCCGGTACGCCGACCGACGCCGGCACCTCGAGCGTGACGGTGACGGCCACCGACTCGGGCGGTGCGACCGGCTCGGCGTCGTTCACCTTCCAGGTGGCGGCCGCGCCGGTCACGGCATCGATCGCCGAGATCCAGGGCACGAACACAAACACTTCCCCGTACGCGGGGAAGAGCGTGACCACGACCGGCGTCGTCACCGCGGCGTACCCGGTCGGGGGTTTGAATGGTTTCTTCCTGGAGAGCGGTGGCCCGGACCTGACGCCGGGGGCCTCGGACGCGGTTTTCGTCTTCGGTTCGATCTCGGCCGGGCAGGTTGCCGTCGGTGACAGCGTGCGGGTCACCGGCTCGGTGGTGGAGTTCCAGGGCCTGACCGAGATCAGCGGGCCGACGGTCACGAAGCTCGCCGACCCGCTGCCCGCGGTCGTCGCGGAGACCCTGCCGTGGACCGCTCTCGACACCGACGCCGAGAAGGAGGCGTACGAGGGTGAGCTGATCGCGCCGCAGGGCACGTTCACCGTGTCGGACAACTACGACACGAACTTCTACGGCTCGTTCACGCTGGCCGCCGGCGACAAGCCGCTGCGCCAGCCGACCGACGCCGGGCGGGCCGGCAGCGCCGCGGCGCAGGCCGTGGTCGCCGACAACGCGGCCCGCATGATCACTCTCGATGACGGCTCGAGCCTGAACTACAGCAGCGCCGCGAATACGGGTAAGCCGCTGCCGTGGCTCACGCCCGGCAACGCCGCCAGCGTCGGCTCGAAGGTGACCTTCCACCAGCCGGTGATCCTGGACTACCGCTTCTCGCTGTGGAACATGCAGCCGCCGCGGCAGGTCACCGACGACGGCGCGGCGGTCGCGACGTTCAGCGACATCCGGGCCGGCAAGCAGCGGCCGGCCGCCCTGCAGGGCACCAGGATCGGCACGTTCAACGTGCAGAACTACTTCCCGATGACCGGCGAGGAGTACGTGACGCGGGGCCTCGGCACCTGCACGTACTACAACGACCGGGCCGGCAACCACATCACGGTGAACCGGTGCTCCGGCCCCGGCAACTCGCCCGGCCCGCGCGGTGCCGCCGATGCCGTCAGCTTCGCCCGCCAGCAGGCGAAGATCGTCACCGGCATCAACCGGCTCGGCGCGAGCATCGTCTCCCTCGAGGAGGTCGAGAACTCGGCGTGGTTCGGCGAGGATCGGGACAGCGCGCTCGCCGGGCTGGTCGACGCGCTCAACGCCGCGGCGGGCTCGGCCGTGTGGGCGTACGCCCCGTCGCCGTCCGCCGACAAGCTGCCGCCGCTCGCCCAGCAGGACGTGATCCGGACGGCCTTCATCTACAAGCCGGCCGAGGTCTCGCTGGTCGGGGAGCCGGCGGTGCTGTCAACCGAGTCGGACGAGGGCGAGCCTTTCTCGATCGCTCGGGAGCCGGACGCGCACGGCTTCAAGAAGGCCGGCGCCAGCGACCTCGACGCGTTCCTGGTCGTCTCCAACCACTGGAAGTCCAAGGGCAGCGGCACTCCGCTCTACGACGGCGACGCCGAGGACACCTCGTCGCCCGCCAACAACCAGGGCGCGTTCAACGCGACCCGGGTACGTGAGGCGCAGGCCGTTGTCACGTTCGCGAACGAGGTCGCGGCGAGCCTCGGCACGACCAGGATCTTCCTGGTCGGCGACTTCAACTCGTACACCCACGAGGACCCGATCCACGTCCTGTACGAGGCCGGCTACACCGACCTGGGCAGCAGGTACGACCCGAACGAGCACACATACGGGTTCAACGACCTGCAGGGCTCGCTCGACCACGTGCTGGCCAGCCCGACCGCCCTGGCGATGGTCACCGGGGCGGACGTCTGGCAGATCAACGCCCAGGAAGCGGTCGCGTACAACTACAGCCGCTACAACTACAACGCCACGCTGCTCTTCGATGGCAGCGACCCGTTCGCGGCCTCCGACCACGACCCGGTCATCGTCGGCCTGAACCTGCCGTCGACCCCGGCGTGGAACGCCACGAAGATCTACCAGGCCGGCGACACGGTCGCCTACCAGGGCGCGATCTACCGCGCACTGTGGTGGACGATCTGGCAGGCACCGGGCAACCCGTACGGCGCCTGGGAACAGATCGCTACTGCCGCGGACGGCACCGCCATCTGGACCCCGTCACGCATCTTCACCGCCGGCGACACGGTCGTCTACCAGGGCAAGAAGTACGTCGCCCAGTGGTGGACCCGCAACCAGGTACCCGGCAAGCCGTTCAGCCCGTGGAAGGCAGTCAGCTAACAAGGTCGACGGCGGCGGCCCGGGGCTCAACAGGCCCCGGGCCGTCAGGCATCACCCAGATGAGCGGTACGTGAAAGAGCCTCACTACCCACACTGGTTCTACTACCTCCGAGGCGGATTGTCAGGACTGCGGCCCTCATCTACCCAAGCGGCCGCGGATCTCATCGCGTGCATCTGGCGGCAACCTCCGGTAGGTGTTCCACGCACGATCGAGCGGAGTGAGGACCCGCCGGCCTCTGGCGATCCAGCGCTGTAGCTGCCGGCGGTCGTCATCGTCGAGGGAGTTGATGGCGGTCAGCACCTCGTCGGCTCGCGCCGGCGAACCATTCGAACCCGCCCGGCATCGTTTGCACTCGGTGACCAGCATGACGCGCTCCCTGCCATCAGGAAGCAGCGTCGGGCGTCGGCTCACCGATAGGACGCCCGTCTGGGTGGAGTCATCGGGGTAGGGCTCCCCGCCAGAAATACCGCATATCGTGCACATGTAGTCGTCGCGGCTCAGCGCGGCCTGCTTTTCCTTGGCAGACATCGTGTTCTGCGGTGCCGCCGCGCGGCGGGCGGCAGGGTCCCAGACGGGCACCCCGACATGCAGGAACCGCTGTTCCTCCGCCAGCAGCGAGGCATCCTCCGTGCTGGTAAGGATTGACCACCGATAGTCCCGCAGGTCACGGAGCCTGCGGTCGGCCTGGCTAACCCCAGGGAACGCGAGACGCAGCTGTTCCTTAGTAAAGGTGTTGCCTTCGCCGACCACCTGCACGAGCCACAATGCAGCGCGCACCATCGTGCCGCCTTTGAAGTCGGGGTCATCCCAGGCCGGAAGATCCACTCTTGCCCCTCCCGTCGCACAGGCACCTGGCCGATCGCAGGTTGCCCGCGAAATGTCAGTGGGTGCTGCCATCATGCACGAAGCAACTGGCACAGGTCCTGGGAGGCTCCAGCATGTCGGTAGATTTCGGCACTCCGCCGGAGGGTGACAACATTCGCTCGCTCGTGGAGGAGCGGCTCAAGCAGGTGATGGCGGAGCATGGCGCCAAGGTCACGGTGGATTGGCGCGGTGAGCAGCGGCACCTTCATGTGATCTCCATGCCCGTCGACATGCTGTACTTCAACCCGGACACTCACCGGATCCGGGCGCAGCGGACACTCGACCCCCAGCGAAACCGGACGCTCGAGGAAAAGCCGTGGAGCGAGGCGGCGCAGCAGTACCTGCATCATTTGCTGACGCGGAAGCCGTCGAACCCTGACCAGGTCGACCCGGACTACACGGCGCTGATGGAGGAGCTCGAGGACTTCGGGCAGAAAGAACCTGGCATCGTTAGCCGACTCGGCATTTTGGTAGACGGAAATACCCGATGCGCAGCGCTGCGGGACCTCGGCGTTAAGGACATCCGCGTCGGCGTTCTCCCGGCGGACACGTCACGGCGCGACATCAACGCCGTGGAACTGTCTCTGCAGTTGCGCCGCGACAAGCGGCGTGAGTATTCCTACATCAACCGGCTAATTGCAATCGAGGATGAACTGTCTAGCGGGCGCCGCGAAGAGGACGTCGCCCGCGACTTCAACATCAAGACGACGACCCTCCACCAGGATCGCTGGGTCTACCAGCTCATCAAGGACGCCATCGACCGCAGCACGGCTGACGACGGGGTGGCTCTGCGTGAGGTCGACTTCGAGGACCACCAGGAAAAGCTGCGTGAGCTCTACCGCGATTACACCAAACTAGCGAGGAGCAACCCCGACGCTGCGGAGCAGCTGAAGGAGACCCGGCTCGCCATGGTGGTCCTCAACTACCCAAAGACCTCTGTGCGGCTCGCCGAGGCTGACTTCCACACGCGGTATCTCAACGAACGGCTGCCCGAAGACTTGCGCCCAGCGGTACAGGAAGGCACCCCGGTGAGCATTCCAGGGCTTCCCGGCGTAGCGATTCAGGACGCCACCGCGGTAGTGAAGAGCACGCGGGCCCTGACTGACTCGCTACTGCGGGCGAGCGCCAAGGCACGTGCCGGTGACAAGCTGGTGCCATCCACTGTGGCCGAGGCCGACAGCCTCATGAAGACGGCCCGCAAGACGTTCGACGCGGCAGTCAAGCTGGCCGGGCAGAACGCACAACTTCAGAAGAGGCAGGTCGCGGTCAGTGAGCGGCTTACCGACGCGGCAGACTACGTCAATCAGTGTGCAGCAGAATTCGCCGAGGCAAAGGCCAAGCGGGCGCTCGACGAGGATGCCTTCGACGACGCGTTGCTGGCTCTGCGTGCCAGCCTCGCACGGCTCGCCAAGCAGGCCGGCCGCACGTTCAGCTCACCCGGCGATGGCGTGGCGTGGCTGCTGGACGCAGCCCAGGAGCGCTGACATGGCCGACAGTCCTACACCCACTCTGAAGATCGAATTCGGCGACGCGGTCACGACAGCCCGGCTGCGCGCTGGCCGCGGATATGAAGACGACCTGCGCCGACTGGCACTGCGGTTTGGCTCAAGCGTCCAACGATCGCCATCGACGATGGACGTCAACATCGACGACCTACTCACTAATCTCGTAGCGCTTGCCACGTGGCCCGCCACAATGAGCGTCGCGTGGGATCCACAACTAGCGGCACTTGCGTCAGACTCGGCGGCTGACGCTCAGACTGTCGCCCGTCGGCTCGAGCCCGGCGATGCCCTGCCTGGCGAGGTACAGCTTGGCGACATTCCTGGTGTGCTAGGGCCGAACTGGACCGGAAACCTGACCGACTTTCAGCGGCGGGACATCGCCAAGCTCCTCTCGATGCGCCACGGCGCCAACTTCTCGGTGCCAGGCGCAGGCAAGACCCGAGTCGCGCTCGCTGTCTTCGAAGCGCTGCGGTATGCCGGTAAGGCACAACGGCTCCTCATCGTTGGCCCTAAGTCCTGCTATGACGCCTGGCGCGACGAGAATCAGCTGTGCCTGGCAGAGCCACTCCGGATGGACGTCTTCACTCGGCCGATTGACCCAGCTGTCGATGCCCTGATCGTCAACTACGAGCGCATAGACGGTGCTGTCAATGAGCTCGGCGCGTGGCTCGCGGACCGGCCATCAATGCTGCTCCTTGACGAGGCGCACCGAATGAAGCTGGGCGCCGAAGGCACGTATGGTGCCGCCTGTCTCGCCTTGGCACCGCGGGCACGCCACCGGCTGATCCTTACTGGCACCCCAGCCCCTAACGGCGTTAAGGACCTGCAGAATCTTCTCAGCTTCGTCTGGCCAGGCTACGGTCGGCAAAAAGTCATCCAAGCAGTTGCCGGAGGCGACTTGGCGCAGGCGAGCCGCGTTCTCAAGCCGCTGTTCTCCCGGACCACCAAGGCGGAGCTGGGCCTGCCTCCCGTCACAACGAGCATTCGCCCGCTCAAGATGCCGCCGCTTCACGAGGAGATTTACGAGGCACTACTCGGGCGGTTTTCGGCCCGGATAGCGGACGCCGCCGACGATCTTCCAGCCATGGGCAAGATCGTGGTTTACATGCTCATGGCCGCCACGAGCCCTGCCCTTCTGTCAGTGGGCACGACGCGTTACGAGCCGCTCATGTACCAAGTGCCGCCACTCAGCGTTCCCGATGGCACTCCCCTGTCGGAGTTGATGCGGGATCTTCCCAGCTATGAGATGTCGCCGAAGTACCAGGAGACGCTGGCCATCGTGGCCGCCAACGCGAGCCAGGGCCGCAAGACACTGGTCTGGTCAACATTCGTCCGGAGTCTAAATACCTTGCGAGAGGTTCTGCGCGAGTTTGAACCGGCCGTCGTGCACGGCGGCACCGAAGATCGCGATGCGGAGATCATGCGCTTCCGGGCTGACCCCTCCTGCGCCGTTCTGTTGTCGAACCCAGCGACGCTCGGCGAGGGCATCAGCCTGCATCACGAGTGCCACGACGCCGTCTATGTCGACCGTGACTTCGCCGCGGGCCGGTTCCTACAAAGCCTGGACCGCATCCACCGGCTTGGACTAGCGCCCGACACGGAAACTCGCATCACCGTCCTCGCCACCGAGGGCACGATCGACGAGGTCGTAGAACAGCGATTGAGCGACAAGCTGAAATTCATGGGACGCATCCTTGATGACCCGGCCGTCCAGCGTCTGGCCGACCTCGAGGAGGAACCTTCCACCGGCGCCGGCCTCGACGACCGGGATCTGCAGGCATTGATGGGACACCTGCGTGCCTATACCGCCTGAGCCGGTGTTACAAGCAGCTGTGCGGTGGCTGGAACACCTGCCTCCGTCCAGCGCGGCACGCTGCCGTGCGCTCTTCACGAATCACCGCGAGTTCAGCGACATCACTCCCACGCAGTACGAGGCCGCATACGCCTGGCTAAGGGAGGCGAACCTACTCGATGATGTGCATAGCTCGCTCCCGGCGGCTCAGCGCGTCTTCACCGCCACCATCACACACGGGGGCGTTCATTGGCTCCGAGATGCCGACGACCTGGTGCGTTCCCCCGACGAGCTGCCGGAGGATGCTGTGCACGCCGCCGAGGCCCTCGGCCTTACGCCGGCCGCGGCGTTCGCGCATGTCATCACCGCATGGGGAAAGGTCGACACGGCGGAGCGAGTCCGGGTGGGCATGGCCGGGGAGGTGGCCCTCGTGAAGCTGTTGCGCGATTGCGTGGATGCCGACGTCAACCACGTCGCCGCAGCAGCCGACGGATACGGGTACGACATTGCTGTCCATGCCGGCGACTACATACTGCATGTCGAAGTAAAGACAACGCTTCGGCGCAGTCGGCTCAAGATCTACCTATCCAGAAATGAATTTGAGGCAATGCGCCGAGACCCACACTGGCAACTGGTGGTAGTACGGCTTGACTCAGACGACAAAATCGCCGCTATAGCTACGGTGCACCGCGAGTGGGTGGCGTCCGAAGCGCCAGTCGACGGCGGCATGTCCGGGAGATGGGAATCATGCCGCTTCGATGTGCCACCGTCGGCCCTGTGTCCGGGGATTGCGTCGCTACTGCCAGTCCTGCGATCCCACGCGCCGCCACTGCTGACGGGAGGCATCACGTGGCCGGGAGCCGCATCAGCACCAGTTCACGACCCTTGACCCAAGCCGCCTTGATAGTGGTCCGTGCGGGCGACGTGCATGGGAGAGCGCCGAGGACGCGATTGCTGAAGTCCTGGCAGACGATGGCACGGGCTACTGTCTTGGACTCCGGTCTCTAGCTAGGCCATGACTTGACGCCTGAGAGACGTTCGCAAATCGTCCTGGACCAGCAGTCACGGGTCGGGCCAGAGGGGAGCAGTGCCGCGATGGTGCGCATAGCAATCCTGGCAGTCTGGGTGCCGGAACGGGTCGTGCACCACCTTCAAGCCATCACAGCGGGGCAAGGGCGCCCACACTGCGTGCCTCACGCCCCGCCATGAAAGTTATTACAGAGCGCATTGGACTTTTGACGATGCGTTACTTGCGACACGTTTCATAAGGTGCTGGCCCTACCGCCACGCCAGCAGGCAAATGCTGCAAGATGCCTAAGAGGGCTGCTTGCCGCGGATGGGGCACCGAGACTGACTGGGAGAGCAGTGACTGACCTGAGTGTCGTTGAGATTTGCGCTGGCGCGGGAGGGCAGTCTCTCGGCCTGCACCTTGCGGGCTTCGAGCACAAGCTTGCCGTGGAGCTGGATCCCACTGCCGCGGCTACCTTGGCCGCCAACTTGCAGCGCCTCCAGCCTGCCGACGACGCCAGCTCACTCGTCCGAGTTGGCGATGTGGCCGACGAGGATGTGTGGAAGCCGGAGGACTATGCCGGCAAGGCGGCCCTTCTCGCTGGCGGCGTGCCGTGCCCTCCGTTTTCGGTGGCTGGCAAGCAGCTTGGCTCAGCCGACGAGCGCGACCTGTTCGCCTGGGCGGTCGAAGCAGCTAGCCGGATGCAGCCAGAAGCGGTGTTGCTGGAGAATGTGCGCGGCCTTAACGACGCCCGGTTCGCCGGCTACCGCCAGGCGGTCGTCGATCGCTTCGCAGACCTGGGGTATACGGCCTTCTGGGAACTTCTCGAGGCCCGGGACTTCGGGGTGCCACAGCTGCGTCCGCGCATGATTCTGGTTGCACTGCGCCCGGAATACGTCGAGTATTTCGCCTGGCCTGAGAAATCGGCCGTGACCCGGACTGTCAGCGGTGTCCTCAGCAATCTGATGGCAGCCAACCACTGGCGCGAAGACTACCTAGAAAAGTGGATTAAAGCGGCCGACCGCATCGCTCCGACCATCGTCGGCGGTAGCAAGAAACACGGCGGTGCCGACCTGGGCCCGACCCGCGCGAAGCGCGCCTGGGCCGAGCTGTGGACTGACGGACACGGCCTAGCAAATAGCGCCCCCGGCGAGGACTGGAAGATCGAGGATCATCCCCGCGGCCCCAAGCTCACTGTCGAGATGGTCGCTCGCATTCAGGGATGGCTGGGCGACGAGTACCGGTGGGATTTCACTGGCAGGAAGACCAGCCAGTACCGGCAGATCGGAAACGCGTTCCCGCCGCCAGTAGCACGCGCAGTCGGTTCGTCTATCGCTGACGCGTTGTTGAAGAAGCAAAAGTCGTCGGCGATCCCCGCGCCACGCAGAGTGCATGACGAGGTGTACCGGCTTCTGCGGGACCGGAATGAGCCACTCACGGCTGAGCGTATCCAGCAGCTACTTGGCAGCAGTCTCACAATTGACAAGATCATTCAGCGCATCGAGGCCATCGCCCGGGACTTCACCGTTGAGGTGCAGTCCCGGGGCGGGCGCCCGACCTACCGGCTTGGTGACTGGAAAGCCTTCCGCGGACAGGACGATCACGACCGTCACCTCGCGTTCGCCGAGGCGAAGATCCGGGCCAAGGTAAGCTAAAAGACCCGCAACGCCCTGGTCAGCGGACGCTGCCCAATACGACCACGATGACCGTCGGCCTTGGTGCGGCCCTTTGGGCCTCACCTAGGCTGGTGGGGTTCTGACCACTTGCTTGGGCACGGTGTCCTCATGTTTCACGGCGCACGCGAAAACGCCTGGGCGGCAGGCCGCCATCCCCGGCCCTTGAACGAGGGCCGGTCTCGCAACATGCAGGCGAACAGGCGTACAGACACCAAGCCCGAGGTACGCCTAAGGGCCGCGCTGCACAAGCTCGGCTACCGTTTTCGCAAGGACCTGCGCGTGGACCTAGATGGAGCCCGGGTCCGGCCGGACATCGCGTTCACCCGTAAGCGCATCGCTGTTTTCGTCGACGGCTGCTTCTGGCACCTATGCCCTGAACACGGGCGCAAACCCAAGGTAAACGACTGGTACTGGGGCCCGAAACTGCAGCGGACCGTAGAACGAGATCTTGCTGCCACCGCTGCACTGCAAGCAGCTGGCTGGACCGTCGTACGCGTATGGGAGCACGTGCCAGTAGACACTGCTGTAGAAGAGGTCGAGCGAGCCATCACCCGCAACGCCGATCTGCCATGATGGCGATCTGGTCTGCTGAGACACCGTTCTCGGGCCGACAGTTCTTGCACGTGAAAGAAGTCCGAGACCCGTCGGACTCTCGCCTCCCGTGCACTTCGGCTCGACCTCCACAGTCTCGCCGGCGACGATCAACTGCTACATCAAAGCGGGGCCAGCTCAGGCCGAACTGCCCGAACATGACAGGCTAATACTCCAGCAGAGGATCCGTTTCCGGTGTCGGAAACGGACAGGCAACGACGTCGGCGCCCGCAGGGCCGGCTCGATAACCAGGGCGTGGACCAGTTCCATGCCAGTGGCGGCGCCCAGGCTGTCTGGGATTGCCAATCTGGTGGCGATAGCGGCGGCAGGGAACGCGTGAGCAGCGACGACCAGGGTGGTCCAACGGCGCCAGGCTTTCAACAGCGATGTTGGTGCTGGTTGAGACCGGGGCCGGACTTCGCCCCCTGGAGGAACTCCTCGATACCCAAGGCCTGTCGGCGATGGTGACTAGAGGGCGGCAGAACGCCAGCTCACCGGTGGTACGGCGGCCTTCGGATCGCAGCCAAGTTGCTCGGCCGACCCTCTGCTATCGGCTCACTGTAAGCATGCGGTGGGGCGTTCGGACGTAGGTTCGAGGCCAGAACCTCGTCCTCCGTCGAAGTGTTGGTTATCGGTAGTGAGATCCTTGCCAAGCGGTCGCAGAGGCAGTCGGCAAGGCCATCCACACCGAACTCCTGCAGGCAGACGACGAAATCGAGGTCCGACGTAATGGACGCCAACGAGTCACTCATCCAGCAGATGAGGTCCGAGTTTCACGCTGGCCTCGTGGCGGAGGGCACCCTCACGGTTAACGCACGAGGAGTTGCCTCGATCGCGGACGGGGCCAATCGGCTGTCGGTCGCGGTCGGTTCCGAGATCGCCACGGCCCTGCTGGTAGACACCGAGGCCGAGCGGGCAGCAGGCCAGACACTCGGCGGCTCATTCGAGGAGGCTACGGCGAACTATCTTCGGGCGACGTTCCCCGCCTTCTGGATGCTGCGCCCCGGGCAGTGGGACGTACGCAAAATCGGCAACACCCGGCGTTCGGCTATCGCGGCCTTCGAGCCGTACCAGCACCTTGCGGACTTGGCAGAAGCAATCGAGCGGGATCCAACGCTCGTCTCTGTGCTAGGCAATGCGTACGCGATCTCGCCTGACATCGTCGTCACCCGGCAGCCTGAGCCCGATGGGTACATCAACCAGCAGTCTTGGCTAGTTGATGATCAGTTCGCACAATTGACGGCGATCCGCGCGGACATGCAGGGGCCGCCGATCCTTCACGCCGTGGTGTCGTGCAAGTGGACCCTCCGATCTGACAGGGCGCAGAATGCCCGCTCGGAGGCGCTGAATCTCATCCGCAACCGGAAGGGTCGTCTGCCTCACATCGTGGTCGTTACGGCGGAACCGACACCCTCTCGGCTGTCGTCCCTGGCTCTTGGCACGGGCGACGTGGACTGTGTCTACCACATAGCCCTGCCTGAGCTCCTCGCGGCAATGAAAAAGCACGGCAACGACGACAACCTCGAATCCCTTGAAACGATGATCGGGGGTCGCCGACTCAAAGACATCTCGGACCTTCCGCTTGACCTGACGATGTAGACGCCCTAGCGTCCGGGCCCGCAGAGGTCGGCAGATCACCTCGCCGGAACTCGTTCCTGGCCTGTTCTGGCAAGCTGTCGGCGGCGGCTGCCAGCTCGTCCCTGGTCGCCAGGTCTTCGCGGTAGTACTGCTGCCGCTACTACTACAACGCCACGCTGCTCTTCGACGGCAGCGACCAGTTCGCGGCCTCCGACCACGACCCGGTCATCGTCGGACTGAACCTGCCGTCGACCCCGGCGTGGAACGCCACGAAGATCTAAAGGCCGGCGACACGGTGGCCTACCTGGGCAAGAAGTACGTCGCCAGTGGTGGACCCGCAACCAGGTACCGGGCAAGCCGTTCAGCCCCTGGAAGGCAGTCAGCTAAGCAAGGTCGACAGCGGCGGCCCGGGGCTCGACAGGCCCGGGCGGCCGCTTTATGCCCATCTTTTGTGGGCGGCGATCCAGCCGAGTTGGACGCGGCTGTCGACCCTTGCCTTGCGCATCAGTTGGTGTATGCGGCGGTGCACCGTGCGCAGGGACAGGTTGAGCTGTCCGGCGATGGCCTGGTCGGTGAGCCCGGAGAGCAGCAGTTGGAGGACCTGGCGGTCGAGCTCGTCGAGGTCGCTCGGGTGGGACTCGATCAGCTCGTCCGGGCCGGAACCCGACCGCAGCGGAAAGCCGCGGTCCCACTCGGCCTCGAAGAAGGCGATCAGCACGGCGAGCAGGCCGCTGCGGTGCACGAGCAGGGACGACGGCGACTCCGGCCGGTTGCCGTGGAGGGGCAGGAACGCCGTCTCGCCGTCGACGATCATCATTTTGACCGGGACCTCGTCGACGACCCGGATCTGCTGGCCGGCCGCGAGGCTGGCGCGTACGTCGGGGGTCATGTCGGGCTCGGACAGTGCCCGGCGGTCGAGCAGGGCCCGATATCGGACGCCGCGGCGCATCGCGGCCCGTTCGGCGGTGTTCTCGCGGTGCGGGACGACGGTCAGGTTCGGTACGACCATCGACAGGACCTCGTGTTGCGCGGCGTCCTGGATCTGCAGGAACCGGCGGCGGACGACGTCCGCGTCAGTGAGGATCTCGACCACGTCGGCGGGCAGGCCGGCCGTCCGGTACTCCTCGGCGAGGGCGGCGACGGCGATCTCCGCGGCGCGCAGGTCGGCCTGGCGTCGCTGCATCAGTGCGCCGAGGGACACCGCGGGCGGTGCCGGGACGTAGTTGGGCTCGTCCTCCGTTGAGGTGGCGACGGCGGTGGCGAGGCCGCGTGCGATCAGTTGGCCGAGTACGGCGCGGATCTCGGCCGTCGGCCGGCCGAGGTGCTCGGCGAGGTCGACGGCGCGCGCGGAGCGGGACGCCACGAGCTGCCGGTAGATCTCCTCCTCGGCGGCATCGAGGCCGAGCGGTTCCAGCATGGCGCGTCACCTCATCGGCAGTGAGGCTAGCGAGGATAACGCGGGATGACGGCCCCGGGCGACGGGCGCCCGGGGCCGTTTCTCACGGCCGGCTACGCAGTCCGTATGCGCGGGTGATCTCCTGGCTGATCGCGTTGCCCGCGGTGTCTCGTGCGGTCGCCCGCAGTGACACGTGCCCGTTCGCCGGTGCGGTGAACTCGGCGAGCCAGTCGGCGCCGGAGCGCTTCAGGCGTACCGGGCGCCAGGTGCCGCCGTCGTCGAAGGAGACGTGCAGCGTGGCGGTCGTGATTTTTCCGGTACCGACCGCGTCCGCCAGGTGTTCGGCCGTCAGGCGTAGCCGCTGTGCGCCGCCGCGGGCGTTGCCGGACAGGTCGGTGTCGACGTCGTAGTCCAGTTGGAGCAGCGGCATCGTCTCCAGTTTGTCCGGGTTGACGGTGGGGCGGGACACGACCTGCCACACCGTGTGGGTGCTGGGCGACAACCGGTACACCGCCGGGTCCCGTTGGGCCCGCATGTCCAGCGTGAAGGTGGTGGCGCCGGGCGGATCCATCTCCAGCGACACCGCGGCCCATTCGGACTCCTTGAGCAGGGTGCCGTTCGCCGAGACGGTCAGCCGCAGGGTGTCACCCCACTGCTGGTAGCCGGCGTGCCCGCGGCCACCGTCCGCCCACGGCTGCACGTTGAAGGCCAGGTAGCCCCGGTCGCGGGTGGAGGACCAGAACGGCTCGTTGTTGCGGGGCCGCACCACCGGCCCGAAGAAGTTCACCTCCTGGCGGCTGCCGGGCCGATAGGCGTGCGTCTCGCTGACCGAGACCAGCTCCAGGTTCGCCCCGCCGACGGCGTCCTCGGCCCAGGCGGTGCCCGGCTGGGCCGACACGTAGTCGGTGCGGACGGCCGGGAGGTCCATGGGCAGCTCGTAGCCCAACGAGTAGGTGCGGTACGGCCGGTAGTCCCAGCGGAACTCGCCGCCGCGGCGCTTGGTGTCGCCGTGGTACCGCATGTCGACCACCGCCAGGTCGCCGGCCTTCGGCCGGTAGGCGAGCGACTTCGGTACCCGTCCCGGGTGCGGATCCACCAGGTCGTAGACGTACGGCGAGTTCGGCGTGCCGACCGTAGTCAGGCGCAGGCGGCCGCCGGTCGCGCGCTCGATCAAGGGCCGCCCGGTTCGGGCGGTGACCCCGACAACCGGGATCGGCACCGGCGTCCCGTCGTCGGCGCCGGCCCACTCGAACAGCTTGCCCGGCCCGTCGTTCACGACGACGAGCAGCGCGGCACCGGCCTCGACCGCCGCGAGGGCACGCTGCCCGCCGGTCAGCGCCGCCGATCGCGTCACGATCACCGCCTTTCCGCGTACGTCGCGGCCGGCGTACTCGGCGGGGCTGCCGGTCGGCAGGTATTCGGCGTCGAGCACGGTGCGGCCGTCGTACAGGCTGGAGCCCGGCTGGCCGAGGAGGTCGACGTCCCGGCCCTGGTCGGCGAGGGTGAGTACCGGGAAGCTCTTGCGCCAGCGGGTCTCGAACTCGAACTCGCCCCGGGTGACCGGCTTGGTGGGCAGCGCGTACATGGTGTCGATCCACGGTGGCAGCAGGTACTGATCGATGATCGTGCTGGTGTCGCCGTCGGAGCGGTACCAGTTCAGGTACAGCATCCGGTCCTCGGTCACCCTCGGCACCGTCGCGGTCGCCTCCCGGGCCTGGCGTGCGTCCAGGACGACCTCCCGGTCCCGGTCCAGAACGATCTCGGGGTCGCCGAGCAGTGCCATGCCGGCCGAGTCGGTGCCGTTGGCGCCCTCGACCTCCAGGTAGGTGAGCGCGCTGTAGGTGCCGGGCCGCAGCCGCAGCTTCGTCGGTCCGTTCGGATCGAGTGCGACGACCTCCGGGTCGAGGTCGCCGAAGCGCTGGAGCGACAGGTAGCCGCCGGCGGCGGCCCCCGCCCGGTCCTTGACCGTGAGCGTCAGGCCGTGCCGCTCATCCTCGAGATACAGACCCAATTGGGTACGGGCGAGCACGGTGCCGGCCCGCGCGGCCTTGATCTCGCCGAGGTACCGGCGGCCGTCGGCGGCCAGGCCCGGGTGGGCGGTCGCGGTGACCGAGGCGGCGCCGTGCGGCGGTACCACCACGGTGTCCGTCGAGAGGGTGAACATCCCCGGCGCCGTTGTGCCCTGGTCCGCGGCCGGGTCGAGGTCGTACGGGCCCCCCGCTACCGTGCCGCTCACCGCGAGGTCGAGCCGAATCGCCTCGTCGCCGGTGTTCGTGTAGGTGACCGTCCGTTCGACCGCTTCCGCGGCCGGGTGCGGCCAGCCGACGAATCCGAAGTAGACCGAGCCGGTCGCGGTCACCGGCGTGCCGATGCCCGCTCGCAGGTCCAGCCGGCCGGCGCCGATCTGGTACGCGTTGCCGCCCGGCACCGTCGCCGAGCTGCTCATCAGCGCGTTCTTCAGGTCGGCGGCGCGCCATTGCGGGTGCTGCCCGGCGAGGATCGCGGCCGCGCCGGCGACGTGCGGGGTCGCCATCGAGGTGCCGCTCATCGACTGGTACCAGCCGCCCTGTGCGGTGCCGCCGCTCTTCGCCGCGAGGATCTCCACGCCCGGCGCCGAGATGTCGGGCTTCAGCGCGTAGTCGCCGAAGCGGGGGCCCATGCTCGAGAAGTACGCCCGCTCGTCGGCGGAGTCGACGGCACCGACCGTGAGGGCGGCGTCCGCGGCGCCGGGCGCGCCGATCGACGCCTCCGAACCGTTGTTGCCGGCCGCGATGACGAACAGCGCGCCGGTCTGCGCGGTGAGCCGGTTCACCGCCGAGCTCAGCGGGTCGGTGCCGTCGCTGGGCGCGTCATCGCCCAGGCTCATGCTCACCACCCGGGCGCCCTGCGCGGCGGCCCACTCCATCCCGGCGATGACCCACGAGTCGCTGCCGGCGCCCTCGTCGGACAGGACCTTCCCGATCAGGAGGTCCGCCTTCGGCGCGACGCCCCGCTCGGCGCCCGCCGAGGCCGCGCCGCTGCCGCCCACCGTCGACGCGGTGTGCGTGCCGTGCCCGTGACCGTCGGTCGCCTCCTCGCCGGGCACGAAGCTGACCGCGGCGCTGACCCGTCCGGCCAGGTCCGGGTGGTCGAGGTCCGCGCCGGTGTCCAGCACCGCGACCTTCACGCCCGCGCCCTCGAGGCCGGCCGCCCACGCGGTCGGCGCGCCGACCTGCGCGGTGCTCTCCGCCAGGTCGGTGTGCACCTTGCCGTCCAGCCAGATCTTGGCGATGCCGTCGGCCAGTGGCGCCGGCCGGGCGTCGGCCTGCCGCGTGCGGGCGCCGGCCGAGGTGACGTCGGTCCACGTCCGGCGGGCCTGCCGCTTGGCCGCCCGTACGGCGTCGCCGCGCACGCTGGACAGGCTGCGGATCTTCGTGGTGCCGGCCGGCGCCGGCTGAGACGCCGGCGTCCCGTCGGCGTGGCTGATGATCAGGGGGATGCCGTCGGTGTTCCGGTCGTCGTAGCCGTCCCGGATCAGCGTCGTCACGTCGAACAGCCGTCGGTCGATCCGGTCGGCGGCCAGGTAGGGCAGTACCTCGTCGGGGAACACGTACAGGTCGGAGCCGATCGTCTGTGCGTGTACGCCGCCACGGGCCCCGTCCGGGCGCTGGACGTCGGTGGCGTAGCGCCCGCCGCCGATGTCGGTGACGCGTACCCGGTCGCCGGTGATCAGCGTGATGGTGTGTGAGATGCCCGGCCGGTGCGGTTCGGCCGGGGCCGGGGTGGCGGCGCCGGCCGGCGCCGGCGCGGCCAGCGCCGACGACACCAGGGTGAGCGCGGCGGTCGCCAGCGCGAGATGCCGGCGCGTACGCCGGGCGGGATGTGGCAATGGCATGCCGGATGTCCTACCGGCCCGTCGATGGCCGGTGGAAGGAATCGCGCTGGCCGGACTCTGCCATGGCAGCGATCGGCCAAGGTCCGGCTCGCAAGTTTGGACTCAACCAAGGGCGCAAAGACGCTATTCGGTCATGTCGGACACTCGCGGGGAGGCGCGACGCCGCAGGTCATGCGGGCGGAAAATCGTGACTGTGGCCCGAATCATGGTCGCGCCGGGGTCGTTCTGTCCATTGTGATCTGACCTGGTATTTCCGTGATCATGTACAGTTCGCGCGCGTTCAAAGTCAACAAACGGGGGAGCGCGTGCGGGGCAAATACTCAACAAAAGGACAAAGGCGACTGGCCGGTGTACTCACTGGAGTCGTAGCACTACTGGGCGCGACCCTGGTTACCCTCCAGGCCAGCGGCGGAGTGCTGGACACCTCAGGGTGTTCCCGTGGCCGGGTTCTCAATGTCGTCGCGCATGCGGACGACGACCTCCTCTTCATGAACCCGGAGGTCCAGCGCGACATCGACGCGGACCGCTGCACCTTGACGGTCTTCATGACGGCCGGCGACGCCGGTGCCGGTGCGGCCTACTGGCAGGAGCGGGAGAACGGGCCCCGCGCGGCGTACGCCCTGATGGCCGACGCCAGGGACAGGTGGGACGCCAAGACGGTCACGTTCGGTGACTACGCCGTACGGTATGAGAGCCTGGCCGGCCGCCCGGACGTGGCGCTGGCGTTCGTCCGCTCCCCGGACGGTGGTGGCGGCGGCTTCCCGTCCAACAACAGCGAGAGCCTGATGGAGCTCTACCAGGGCGCGCTTCCGGAGATCCACTCGGTGGACGGGCAGAACACGTACACGAAGGCCGGCCTGGCCGCGATGCTGCTCGACGTCATGGAGACGTTCCAGCCGGACACCATCCACACGCTGGACTACTCCGACAAGAACATCGGCGCGGACCACAGCGACCACCGCGCCGCCGCATACCTCGCATTTGACGCGCACCGGAAATACCGGACGCCGCACAGCATCGGCGCCTACATGGCGTACGGCGTGGACACCCTGCCCGCCAACGTGTTCTACACCGTCGACGACCGCAAGATGGACGTCTTCATGGCGTACGCGGTGCACGACTCGAAGGTGTGCCAGACCACCGGCGCCTGCCGCAACGGCGCGTACGACATCCGGTCGTTCCGGCAGTACCGCAACGCCGGCGAGCAGGGCGGCGGCCAGAACGTGATGCCGCTCGCGACCGTCTCCGCCTCATCGGGCGGCAACGTCACCAAGGCCGTCGACGGCCTGACCAGCGGCGGACCGGTCGCGCCCGGCAACGAGTGGACCACCTCCGGCGGGAAGGCGGGCAGCTGGATCTACGGCCGGTTCGCCAACGTGCAGACCATCGACAGGGTGGTGCTCTACGACCGCCCGAACCCCACCGACCAGGTCACCAGCGGCAAGCTGACGTTCAGCGACGGCAGCGCCGTCACCGTCGGCGCGCTGCCGAACACCGGCGAGGGCAAGGTCGTCACCTTCCCCGCCCGTACGGTGTGGAGCCTCAAGTTCACCGTCACCGGGGTCTCCGCGGGGACCCGGAACACCGGCCTCGCCGAGATGCAGACGTTCGCGACGTCCGTCGCGCCGCAGGCCACTGTGACCGTCTCGTCGCAGAACGTGGCGACCAACCAGCAGGCGGCCAAGGCCGTCGACGGCTACACGGCCGGCCAGGGCTTCCCCACCAACCGTGAGTGGGCGACCGCGGGCGGTAAGGCCGGTAGCTGGCTGAAGCTGAGCTGGCTCAAGCCGCAGAGCATCGCCAAGGTGGTCCTCTACGACCGGTCCAACGGCAGCGACCAGATCACCGGCGGCAAGCTGACGTTCAGCGACGGCAGCTCGGTCAACGTGCCGCCGCTGCCCAACTACGGCACGCCGCTCACCGTGAGCTTCAGCAAGCGCACCGTGACCTCGATGACCTTCACGGTGACGACGGTCAGCGCCGCGACCCGCAACGTCGGCCTCGCCGAGATCCAGGTGGAGGCGCCCCGATGACCGTCTACCAGTCCGCCGCCCGGCCCGGCCCGTCGCGGCGCAACCGGCGGCTGATGTTCAGCCTGATCGGCGCGATGGCCGTTGCGGCGGCCGGCGTCACCGTTCCGGCGTTCGCCGACACCGACCCGGACGTCCGGCTGATCGTCGGCCTCGAGGCCGCCGAGCGGCAGGACACGACCGAGGAGCTCGCCGACAAGGGATACCGGCTGAAGACGAAGGGCCGGCTCGAACAGCTCGGCGCCCGTACCCTGCTGGTTTCGGAGGATGACGCGGCGAAGGTCGCGGCACGGCTGCGTGGCCAGGACGGCGTCGCGTTCGTACAGCTGGACCGCCGGGTCTCGGCGCTCGCCGAACCGGAGGCGGAGGTCACCGAGTCGGCGAGCCCGGCGCCGTCCGAGCCGGTCGAGGCCGCCTCGGAGCCGTCGAGCACGCCGCCGGACGAGCCGCCGCCGCTGGAGGTCTCCAGCCCGCCGACGACCACGACCCCGCCGGACGAGCCGACCGTCGGCGAGGACCCGAAGAACCCCGACGGCGGGTCCACCACGACCGCCTCCGAGCCCGAGCCGGCCGACCCGCCGGCGGTGACCGCCGCACCCTGGGACGCGCTGGCGCAGCTCGGCGTGCCGGAGGCGCTCCGGTCGAGCACCGCCTGGAGCAGCCAGACCGTCGCCGTCGTGGACACCGGCGTCTCGCCGGTCGGCGACCTGGCCGGCGCGGTCCTGCCGGGCGCGAACGTGGTGGAGAACGCACCGGACCCGGCCGACGCGCGCGACGACAGCACCGACGGCCACGGCACGGCCGTGGCGTCGCTGATCAAGTCGGCCTGCCCGGCCTGCAAGATCCTGCCGGTCAAGGCGCTCGACAAGCGGGGCACCGCGTACGAGAGCGAGGTGGCCCAGGGCATCACGTACGCCGCCGACAAGGGCGCCCGCATCATCAACCTGTCGTTCGGCGCCCCGGTCCAGCCGGGTACCCCGGACGCCGGCGAGCTGTTGCAGACCGCCGTGAACTACGCCCGCGGCAAGGGCGCCGTCGTGCTGGCCAGCGCCGGCAACGACGCGTACGGGACCGTGAAGTACTACCCGGCCGCGAACAACGGCGTCCTGGCCGTGTCCGGCACCAACTCGGCCGGCGCGCGATACACCAAGGCCGACGACCCGGCCGGCCTGGCCGGCGCCAACTCCGGGGCGAGCTGGGTGGACCTGGCCGCGCCGTACTGCGCGGCCGCGCTCACCACCGCCGGCACCCGGGACCAGGTCTGCGGCACGTCCTTCTCGACCGCGCTGGTCTCCGGCGTGGCCGGGCTGGTGAAGTCGCGTACCGCGGCGGCCAACCTGTGGACCATCGAGAACGCCCTGACCGGCACCGCCACCGCCCCGGCCGCCACCGACGCGTGGCTGGCGTTCGGCGAGGTCCGGGCCGACCGCGCGGTGCTCAAGGTGGACACCACCGCTCCGGTGGTCGGCGCCACCACGCCGGCCTACCTGAAGCGCTTCCGCGGCACCGTCTCGGTGGCGGCGAGCAACATCACCGACGCGGGCGGCGGCTACCCGGGCGGCTCCGGCGTGACCCACGCCGGGCTCTACGTCGACGGCAAGTGGTACGCGAGCGACTACAGCGCGCCGTTCGCGGTCAACTACAACAGCGGCACCCTGAACCGTACGGTGAAGTTGCAGTGGAAGGTCTTCGACCGGGCCGGGAACGTCGGCATCCTGAACCGCAACGTGATCGCCGACAACGCCGGACCGACGCTGACCTGGACCTCGGGGCCGAAGAACGCCAAGGTGAAGGGCACCGTCACCATCAAGGCGAAGGCGAGCGACCCCGCCGGCGTCTCCCGGGTCGAACTGTGGATCAACGGCAAGCTGAAGCAGTGGGACTGGACCTCGAGCTACTCCTTCAAGGTCAACACCAAGTCGTACGGTAAGACCATCAAGGTCCAGCTCCGCGCCAACGACAAGGTCGGCAACGTCCGTTCCCTGACCACCTACACCTGGAAGCGATGACCAGCCAATACGTCCTCTTCCCCGGTCGCCATCACCTTCTCACCCGGTTCCAGGCCGAGCACCTCGGACGGCTCTGCGAGGGTGGGAAGGCGACGGTGGTCTGGGCGGTCACCTCGGCCAACCACGAGAACACCAAGCGCAACCCCGTGCCGTACCACCGGCGGGAGGCCGCGATCGAGCGGTTCAGCGTCCTGACCGGGCTGCGCTCGGTCGTCGTGCCGGTCTTCGACACCGCGCCGACCGAGCGGTTCGCCGAGGTGACCCTGAAGAACATCACGGTGGCGACCGGCCTCGACCTGCATCCGGGCAACACCGTGGTGGCCTGTTCCACGCCGGCGGTCGCGGACCTGTACGAGCGGCTCGGGTTCGGGATCGACCCGGTTGAGGCCGGCCGGGACCCGGCGCCGGAACGCCCCTGGGACGTGCTGCTGCGGCTGGCCTCGGGCGACCCGGCCTGGCTCGACCTGGCCCATCCGGCCACCGTCGACGTCTACGAGCGGTACCGCCTGGTGGAGACGGTGCGGTCGGTGGTCAACGACCCGGTGGTCGGCGACGAGGGCGGCCTCACCCCGACCCGCGATTACCGTACGTACGCCGAGGCGTTCGCGGACAGCGCGCAGCGCAAGTGGAGGCTCGTCCACGAGCACGTCCGGCCGGGCCGGATCGTCGACATCGGCTGTGGCGCGGGCGCGGTGCTGGAGCTGGCCGACCGGGAGCCGGTCCTGCGCGAGAGCGACCTGATCGGCGTCGAGGTCGCCCGGCACCTCTACGAGGAGTGCGTGCACAAGAAGGCACAGGGCGCGTTCACCAACGCAAACGTGTACTTCTACCGCCGCAACGTCCTCGGCGGCGCGGTCTTCCCCGACCGGTCGATCGACACGACGCTGACCTTCGCGCTCACCCACGAGATCTGGTCCTACGGCGAGCGCGCCGCCTCGATGCGGCGATTCGTCCAGGCCATCTACGACCAGACGGCACCCGGCGGAGTCTGGATCAACAGCGACGTCTGCGGCCCGGACGACCGCGACCGCCAGGTGCGGCTCCGGCTGCGCACCGACGACGGCGGCAACCCTCCCGGCGTACGGGAAGATCTTGCGGGGTTGGCGCCGCGGGCGGTGGCCGATTACGTCGGCGGCCTGTCGACCAGGGCCCGGTTCGATCAGTTCACGGTCGACTACCGGTTCGGGTTCGACTACCGGGCGGAGGGCGACACGATCACGCTGGGCCTCGCCGACGCGATGGACTTCCTGACGCGCAAGGACTACACCGACAACTGGCTGTCGGAGACGCGCGAGCAGTTCTGCGGGCTCGAGTTCGCCGACTGGAAGCAGCTGCTGACCGACGTGGGCTTCGAGATCGACCCGGCCAGCCACACCAGCCGCAACGACTGGATCGTCGAGAACCGGATCGCCCCGGTCGCGACCCTGACCGGCACGGACGGAACCCCGATCGACTGGCCGGTCACCCACGTCTTCCTCGTCGCCCGCCGCCCCCTCAACACCTGACCGCGCTACGAATCCCCCTCGATCGCACGGACCAGCGCGCGGCACACCTGACCGTGCTCACGCCGGTCACGGGTGACGAACAGGGTGACCGGCCGGTTCTGGACGGTGGCCTCGATCGTCATGAAGCAGGGGTTCCTCCTGGCGTCCACCCACGCGCCGGCCGCCATGCCGGCCCCTGAGAAGAGCGCGACGAAAAGGACTACGGAGGATCCGAAGGCCAGGGCGAACGGCAGGCCGATCGCGACCTCCACGCCACCCGTGATGGCCGCGACCCTGAGCAGTGGATATCGGTATGTCAGGCACCGAACCGGATCGCGCAGGTGCGCGATGGCGATCTGCCGCCCTGCCACCAGCACGTACCAGCTGGTGACGGTGATCTTGTCGTTCGCGTAGTGGACCCGCCACGGCGGCCTACGGATGCCTTCATAGTCCGCGCCGGGTCCCCGATAGGCCATGGCCCTTACCCACTAGCCCGCTCGGCGTATGGGTTTGGAGCCCCGCGGTGCGCGCATAACAGCGCAGGCACCGCCGACTGAAATCCTGGTAACTTGGTACATGGTTGCCGTCCCAGTGGTCAGAACGCGAGGAAGGCTGCCCAGCTGGGCCGATGTTGCTGCATCGGCCCAGCATTTCGTTGCGGGCACGCCATGCCGGTCGGGGGGCATGCGGCGCAATTCCGCGTCGCGCTCAGAGGCCTCCCCTCCGTCGTCCGAGGCGAGCGGGTTGCCCATTGCCGTGATCCAAACCGTCGCCTGAACGATCGTTGATGACTCGCCGTAATCCGATGGTGACTGAGATCTTGTCAATTGCCAAGTGGCAATTGCCGAGTTAACCTTGCCAAAGGCAATTGCCTGATGGCAGGTTGCTATGTGGCCGCAGACGGGGCAAGGAGTCCTCGATGCCCGAAGATCCCGGACCGTTGATTCGCCGGCGACAACTCGGCTCGACGCTACGCAGGTTTCGCAATGCCGCCGGACTGAGCGTTAACGAGGTGGCCGAACGGCTGCTCTGCTCACCGTCGAAGATCAGTCGAATTGAGAACGCCCAACGAAACGCCACACTCCGCGATGTGCGCGATCTATGCAATATGTACGGAATCACTGACGAAGTACTGCAGAAGGAACTAATGGGGTTGGCCCGCGAGAGCCGGAAGCGCGGCTGGTGGCAGGATGCCAACCTCGACCCCTCCCTCGTGACCCTGATCGGGATGGAGGGAGCAGCCAAGGTCATAAGCGAATACGAGACGCTGACCATCCCCGGGTTGCTGCAAACACGCGATTACGCCGAAGCCATCCGAAACGTATTTGATCTCGATGGCACGGCGGCGCGGCATCCGGCCGTTGTCGATGTGAGGATGAGACGGCAGCAGATTCTGGCGACGACACCGCGTCCTACCTACAACGTCGTTCTGGACGAGGCGGCCCTACATCGGGCCGTGGGTGGTCCGGGCGTGATGCGCATGCAGATCGAGCACCTTGTCGAGATGGCCGGAATGTCGGTCGTAGAAATCCAGGTAATACCCTTTTCAAAAGGGGCTCACCTCGGCATGAATAATGGCTTCACCATACTTGATTTCGCCGAACCGGCCGCACCGGACGGGGGGTCGATCGTTCCCGCCGTCGTATACGTCGAGGGCATTACCGGGGACAATTACCACGACACGCTCAGCGAGGTCGAGCTGTTCGTTGACGCGTTCGCCCAGCTTCGCGGCCTGGCACTGTCGCATGCGGACACGCTGACTCTCATGCGAGAGATGATCAAACTCCGGTGAGCGGTGATCATTTGGAGTAGGGTGTACTATGCCCTGGTTTTCCTCCCAACGATCCTGGAGATCAAGTGCAGCACTCCACCGCCACCGGGCTGACCTGGCGCAGCGCAACGGCCTGCAATGGAGGCAATTGCGTTCAGGTTGCAGCCACCGACGACGGCGTGGCCGTCCGTGACTCGAAGAACCCCGACGGTGGCGTCCAGCTCTATACAGCAAGCGAGTGGCGCAGCTTCCTCGCCGGTGCCAAAAATGGTGAATTTGACGACTTGATCTGAACATGAGCCGGAATCGGCTTTCTGATTGAGGCGCGGCGTGCGTGGCGGGCTGATAATGGCGGCATGCCTGTCGTTGAAGCGACCATCGTCGTTCCCGTGCCGCCGGATGTCGCGTTCGCCGTGTCGCAGACCACCGCGCCGGTGCGGTACCGGTGGGACCCGTTCGTGCGCGAGCAGCACTTCGTCGACGGTGCCACCCGGCCCGGCAAGGGCGTGCGGACCTTCACCCGGTCGCGGCACGGCATCTCGATGGTCAGCGAGTACGTGTCGTTCCAGCCGCCCACCAACGTCGGCATGAAGATGGTGCGCGGGCCGTGGTTCTTCGAGATGTTCGGCGGCGGCTGGCGTTTCGCGGCCGCGCCGGGGCGGCCCGGCCACACCGTCGCCACCTGGCGGTACAACTTCCGGTGCCGGCCCGCGTTTCTGCGCCCGGTCGCCGATCGGATCGGCCGGTGGCTGCTCGGCCGCGACATCCGCCGGCGGATCGCCGGGTACGCGCGGGGCTGCGAGGATCCGGCCGTGCTCGACGCGGCCCGCCAGGCCCTCGACGAGCGGGCCGCATAGGCCGCGACCAGCGCCGACTGCCCCGCAGATCGAACGCCAACCTGCCGCGAATCGAATATCAGGCTGCCGCGAATCGAAAGCGGCCCGGCTATCATGAGGCGTGCCCTCGCCCCATCTGATCCCTCGCCGGGTCGCGGCGCAGGTGAACGCCGCGCTGGCCGACACCCGCGTCGTGCTGATCAGCGGTGCGCGCCAGGCCGGCAAGAGCACCCTCGTCCGCGTCGTCGCCGGCGATCGGCCCGCCGAGCGCCGTGACCTCGACCGGGCGCAGGACAGGGCGGCGGCGATCGCCGACCCGATCGGCTTCGTCGACTCCGCGGAGCTGCTGGCGATCGATGAGATTCAGCGCGCACCGGAGCTGCTCCTGGCCATCAAGGCCGCCGTCGACGAGGACCCGCGCCCCGGCCGGTTCCTGCTCACCGGCTCCTCGCGGCTGTTCGGCCTGGTCGCCGCGCCCGACGCGCTGCCGGGCAGGATGGAGACGGTCGAGCTCTGGCCGTTCTCCCAGGGCGAGCTGGACGGCGAGCCGGACGGCTTCATCGACGCCGTTTTCGCGCTCGGACCGGAGCTGCGGCACGAGTCGGCCGTGACCCGCGCCGACTACGCCGCCCGGATCGTGCGCGGCGGCCTTCCGGAGGCGACGTCCCGCGGCGACGTCCGGCGCCGCCAGAGGTTCCTCGACGCGTACGTCCAGGCGCTCATCGACCGCGACGTGCGGCAGCTGTCCGACATCCAGCGCAAGGGCGAGCTCCGCAAGCTGGTGCGGCTGCTGGCCGCCCGGTCCGCGACCATCATCGCCGCCAACTCGCTCGAGACCGCGCTGGGACTGAGCCGGCCGACGATCGCGCGCTACCTCCAGGCCCTGGAGGAGATCTTCCTCGTCAAGCGGATACCGGGGTGGTCGCGCAATCTCGGCACCCGGGCGACGGCCGCGCCGAAGCTCGTCTTCGTCGACTCGGGCATCGCCGCCGGCGAGATCGCCGTCGACGGCCGGGCGCTGCTGCGGCCCGGCGCGCCGTTCGGGCCGCTGCTGGAGTCGTTCGTCCTGTCCGAGCTGTCGCGGCAGCTCACCTGGTCCGAGCAGCAGGCCGAGCTCTCGCACTACCGGGACCACAGCAAGTTCGAGGTCGACGCGGTGCTCGAGAACAGGTCCGGCCAGGTCGTCGGCATCGAGGTCAAGGCGGCCTCGACGGTCGGGCCCGACGACTTCCGCGGGCTGCGCCGGCTCGCCGAGCGCCTCGGCGACGACTTCGTCTGCGGCGTGGTCCTCTACACCGGCGGCTCCACGCTGCCGTTCGGCGACCGGCTGCGGGCCATGCCGGTCAGCGCGTTGTGGCAGGTCGGCCCTTCGGACGTCTTGACTGCCGCTGCACCTGGTCTTGAGGTTCGCGGCGCACAGTAATCACATGAACACCGAGCCGCTGACCTCCGCCACCGAACAGGTCCTCCGTAGCGTGCTCGACCACCGTGCCATCCAACTCGCCTTCCAACCCGTCGTCCAACTCCACGACGGCCTGGTCCGCGGCTACGAAGCCCTCGCCCGCTTCGACCACCAACACTTCACCAGCCCCGTACACGCCTTCGCCGCCGCCAACGCCGCCGGCCTCGGCGTCGACCTCGAACTCCTCGCCGCCCAAACCGCCTTCCAACGCCTCGACGACATGCCACCCGGCGCCTGGCTCAGCATCAACCTCTCCGTCGAAGCCATCACCACCCCCGCCGTCACCACCCTGCTCCTCGAACACGCACACCGCGGCATCACCATCGAACTCACCGAACACACCCAAGTCACCGACTACCACGCCCTCAACCAGATCACCGACACACTCCGCACCGCCGGCATCCTCATCGCCGTCGACGACGCCGGCGCCGGCTACGCCAGCCTCAGCCACGTACTGCAACTCCGCCCCGACATCATCAAACTCGACATCACCCTCGTCCGAGACATCGACACCGACCCCATCCGCACCGCCCTCGCCCGCGCCCTGGCCACCTTCGCCCGCGAAACCGGCGCCATGCTCATCGCCGAAGGCATCGAAACCCACGCCGAACACGAAAAACTCCGCTCCCTCGGCATCGAACTCGGCCAGGGCTACTACATGGCCCGCCCCGGACCACTACCCAGCCGCCACATCGAACCCCTGCTGTAACGCGGTCACCGCGTCGTCAGCGCTGCCCGCGGGCGGTTTCGGGGGCGGGGGCGGTCAGCAGGCGATGGATCCGGTCGAGCAGTTCGTCGGCGCTGAAGGGCTTCTCGATCAGCTCGATCTCCTGATCGATGAACTGCTGGGCACCCAGCAGGCGCTCGGTGTACCCGGACATGAAGAGCACGGGCAGCCCCGGCTGGCTCTGCTGGGCGAGCCGGGCCACCGTCGGGCCGGGCATGTTGGGCATGATGACGTCGGTGAGCAGGAGATCGAAGCGCTTGTGCTCGAACTGCTCCAGCGCGCTCGGCCCGTCGCCGGCCGCGGTGACGGCGTAGCCGTGCTCCTTGAGGATGCGCACCACGAGGTCCCGTACGCCCTCCTCGTCCTCGACGACGAGCACGTGCTGGCCGTGCGCGACGGGCGGGCGCACCGGTGCCGCGCCGCGGTCCTGCTCCGCGTGCTCGGCCGCCACCGGCAGCAGCAGCCGGAACGTGGTGCCCACGCCGACCTCGGATTCGACGCCGATGCCACCGCCGGCCTCGGACACGATGCCGTAGACGGTGGCCAGGCCGAGACCCGTGCCGCGGTCCTTGGCCTTCGTGGTGAAGAACGGCTCGAAGATGTGGGCGGCCACCTCCGGCGCCATGCCCGTGCCGGTGTCGCTGACCACGAGCTCGACGTAGGACCCGGGTCGTACCTCGGGGTGAACGCCGATCGGCTCCTCGCCGATCTCGGTGGTGCCGGCCTCCACCGAGATGGTGCCGCCCTGCGGCATGGCGTCCCGCGCGTTGATGATGAGGTTCATGAGGACCTGGTCCAGCCGGGTCCGGTCGGCGTGCACCAGGAGGGGCAGTTGTGCGCGGCGCACGGCCAGCTCGATGTGCTCGCCGAGCATCGGGGCGAGCAGGTCGCGGGAGTCGGCGAGGATCAGGTTCAGGTCTATCGCCTCGGCGTTGCCCGGCTCGGACCGGGCGAAGATCAGCAGCTGGCGGCAGAGAGTCCGGGCGCGGTCGGCGGCGCCGCGGACCCGGGCGAGGTCGTCCTGCGCGGTGCCGACCCCGGCGCCCTGCTCGATGGCGAAGTCGGTGTAGTTGAGGATGATCGAGAGCAGGTTGTTGAAGTCGTGCGCCACGCCGCCGGCGAGCCGGCCCAGGCTCTCCAGGCGTTCGGCCTGTGCCGACCGGTCGCTCAGCAGGCGCTCTCGGGCCTCCATGGATCGCTTCGCCGTGAGATCCCGGTGGGTCGAGCAGACCTCGAAGAGGTCACCGTTGCGGTCGAGCAGGCCCGCGACGCTTACCGACACGGTCAGCTTGTGTCCGTCCTTGTGAACCCGCCCGGTCTCCAACTCGTCGAGCCGATGTCTGCGCGCCAACCCGGCGATCAGCGTGATCTCATCCCGCGAGGCGCCGAGCATCATGATGCTCTTCCCGATCGCCTCCTGCGCCGTGTATCCGTACATCTGCTCCGCGGCCGGATTCCATCCGGTGATGTAGCCGCGCAACGAGGAGGTGATGATCGCGGCCCGGGACCCCCGGACGATCTCCAGCAGCCTCGCCCGGCTCTTGGCCGCCTGCTCCTCCGCGACCTGCCGGTTGTACGCCAGGGCGACGCACAGCCCTGAGATGCAGAGGATCAGTAGCAGGAGCCTCGACTCGACAGTCGCGGTCCACAGGCCCTTGGCCGTGGCGATCCACGTGGTCAGCACCAGCGCGTAGGCGCCGACGGCGGCGACGGCGCGGGGCTTGGCGCTGCCGACGGCAAGGCACGGTCCGATCACCATCATGCCGATGGCCAGCGTCTTCGCCGGCATCGTCACGGCGACGACGCCCGCCACGGTCACGGCCAGCACGGACACGGCCAGCAGCGTTCCCGATGTCGTCCGCACGCGGTAGGCGATGTCCGCCCGCACGGCTCGCACGCGGCGCCGAAGCGCTGAGATGTGGAACATGACCGGACCCCCACGCAGGCGGACTCTCGACCGTTCCGCACGGCCAGGTGCGCTTTGCGTACTTTAGGAAGTATGCGGTGATCACTCATACCGTACCTGCGTGGTGGCGACGGCGGATGCCCTTCGGCGCCGGAACCGCGGCCGCGGCCCGGGCGTCGGACGGGGGTGCGCACCCTGACTCTCGCCGGCGAGGCCCTGGCCGTCCTCGTCGTGCTCACCGGTTCGATCCACGCGCCGTACGCCCGGGTGCCCGACCCGCCGACGGATCCCGGCGCAGCCGTGTTGCAGGTGAAGGAGTGGCGCAGCCTGGTGGGCCCCTCCGAACAGGCCGAGATTCCCGAGGTCACCATCCTGGGCGGCGGCCGGGTGATCGTCCCGGCAGGCCAGGACGGTGCGCTTCAACGGGCCACCGAGCACACCCTCACGCCGGACGAATACCGGTACGTCTACCGGCTGGCACACCAGGCTGGGCTGGCCCGCAACCGGCACTACTCCTCGCCGATCGAGGCCACCGACGGCTCGCTGCTGGTGGTGACGCTGCGATCGGGCGGGCGGACCTACACCACGACCGTGACGAGTCCCTGGGCCGGGGAGGCGGGACCACGTGGCCGGATCGTCGGATTCCGCCGGGCGCTGAACGCCCTGGTCGCCGCCGAGGCGACCACCCCGTACCGGCCGGCGGAGTATGCCGCGCTCGTCACCGGTGGATTCGGCAGCCGGGAGGACCGGGCGGCGCGGCCGTGGCCGGGAGGAACGGAGCTCCTGCCGGGCGTGCGCACCTACGTCGGCATGTGCACGCCGCTGACCAGCGTGCCCCCGGAGGCGACCGGAACCGCGCTGTGGGCATCCGGCCGCGAGATCCTCTGGGTGACGCTCCGGCCGCTGTTGCCGCACGAACGGGCCTGCGCCGACCTCGACCGGGGCACACCGTGAGCGACGGCGGTCAGTCCAACGTGTAGAGGATGTCCGGGCCGATGTCGCGGCGGGTGACGCCGGGGGTCGGCGGGGCGCGCAGGACCGCCTCGAACGGGGTGCCGAGCACCCGGTCGCGGATCACCACGACGCTGCGGATGCCGAGCCCGCGCAGGCGGTCCAGGCTGGGCGCGCTGGGGAACGTCTGCATCAGGTCGCGGATCGCCTGGTGGTCGGGGGTGCTGATGCTCGCGGCGCCGTTGACCATTGTGGGAAAACCGGCGGTGGACCACAGCGCGATGTTGAGATCGATTCCCTCGTCGGACGGCAGCACGATCAGCGGGGCCGGCGCCGCGGCCAGCGCCGCGGGTGCGGCGGGCAGGGCCACGTGATCCAGCTCCGGCATGCCCTCGAAGAGGACCACGATCAGCAGGGGCACGGTGACGACCCGGGCGGCGAGACGGGCGTGCTCGCGCCCGGTGACCGCGGCGGCCCGGCGGCTCAGGTGGGTGATCAGGCCCGCGGCCAGGACGCCGAGCAGCAGGGTCGGCCACAGGATCAGCCGGCCGGGGGTACGGGTGCCGTCGAAGCCGGGCAGGTAGAGGAAGAGGTACCGGTACAGCGGGCCGTTGGTGCCCAGCGCGAGCAGGACACCGACCACGATGCCGGCGCCGAGCAGCACCCGCTGCCGCACGGTCCAGATCGAGGCGAACAGGCCGGCGGCGGCCAGCGCGTACAGCGCGAAGCCGCAGAGCAGGACCTTCTCGTTCGGGGCGTTGCCCATCGCGGCCCGGGCCGGCTCGTGCCAGGCGCCCCAGGGCAGCGACGGGCGCGGGCCGGCCAGCAGCCCGCGCCAGGTGGGCGAGAACAGCGCGACGTACTCCCAGGACCGCGGGGTCTCCGGATGGAGTTCGCGGACGCGCAGATAGATCTGGGCCAGATAGCCGGTGACGGCGGCGAAGGCGAGGCCGCCGGCGACGTCGGCCAGGATCAGCCGCCGGTCCAGCGCGGGCCGGCCGGTCAGCAGCCAGCCCGCGACCGCCGCCAGGCAGGCGGCCGCGAGCAGGTACGCGAACGGCAGGCCGATCCCGAAGCCGAGGGTGATCTGCCAGGCGGCGACCAGCCAGCCCGCGAGCGCCCAGCCGGGCCGGACCCGCCGCGGCCGGTAGCCCTGGGTCAGCGACCAGCCGTGACCGCGGGCGAGCATCGCGACGGCGAGCGCGATCCCGCCGGTGGACAGGATGTTCAGGTGCCCGTCGTGCCCGTACCGCCAGGGCGCGAAGGCGAACACCGCACCGGCCACCGCGGCGCCGATCCGGTTGGCGCCGAGCTGCCGGACCAGGGCGTAGCCGCCCAGGTAGGCGAGGGCGAAGGCCAGCACGAACAGGATGTTGTAGCGCAGGATGGCGTCGTCCGGCCCGCTGCCGAACAGCCCGGCCGGCGCGTAGCCGAGGAGGCTGTCGGTGAAGGCCAGCCCGTAGGTCTCGGGGTAGAACGCGTTGGTGTTCCAGAGGCCGCCGAGGCCGTGCCGGACCGCGTGGCCGTTCCAGGCGATCAGCCAGGCCTGACCGCTCGGGTCGCCGCCGTCGCCGATGATGGTCCGGGCCGGATTGGCCACCCTCACCGGGATGCTGCCGGCCGACATCACCCATTGCGCGTACGGCGGAAGCAGCCAGATCATCGCCACCGCGAGCAGCAGCGCCGAGAAGCAGGCCACCACCCATTCGTGCCGGGTGAACGCGCGCAGTCGCCGCAGCCGCTGACGTTCCGCGGCCGGATCCGCCCGCGATTCGTCCACTATGGTGGATTGAGCCGACACCCCCACACCCCCGCCGCGTCGCCTGTCGGCCTGAAGCTAACATCCACGAGGCGAATGAGATAGATGCTGCTCAATTGATGGCCGGGTCGGCGGCGCAGTGGTGGCGCCGCGGTGTGTGCGAGGCCGCTGGTGTGCAGGATCGTGGCGACCGCCCGCTCGAAACGGCGGGGCGGCGAATCTCCCCGGCGATGGAGCCGAATATTTTACCCCAGAGGAGCCACCCCCGCGGCGGCCTTTGACTTCTTCACCGCCTTTTCGCCTTCGCCTGTCAACGGACCGCGCTTCCCGTCCGGAAGGATTCCAGGGAGCCAGTCGGACGAGGTGGCAAAACCTTGCAAGATTGATGCCACCGTCAAATCATGAGTGAACCTAACGTTTCTGGCGACGCAGTTCCGGACAACCCCACCTATGCGGAATTCTTCGAAGAAGAGTTGAAATCCGAGACGGACCGGAAGGCCAAATATGACAGTCGTGGAGGAAATCTTGTCACCACGTCCGGAGCCGTCCATGCCATCCTGGTCGGGCTTGGCTCGATCGGCCAAGGGTCGACTCGCTCAGCCATCCCCAATTGGATCGTCTCGCTCTTGGCGCTGGCGCTCATTGCGTTCATCGCGGCAGCGGTGACCGGGGTGGTCGCTCAACTGAATCATGGTTACAAAGCCACCAGTACCGCAGGCCTGAGGTCGATGCTCGATGAGCGATGGCGAGACTCATCCGGTGAGTCGATGCACCGGGTGGGCGCAGACCACTTTCGGGCCATCGAGAGCCTGAGATCAAGCAACCACAAGAAAGAGATAGCTCTCCGCTGGGGCTACGGATTCCAAATGGCGGCGATAGTCCTCCTCGGCCCAGTGGCCATCGTAATCGTCGCCATCAAATAGCGGGCGCCGTCCATGATCAACGACGTGTGGGGTTCCGATGACGTTGCTCAATCGGTGGACATCGGCTTGAACCGGCGAACCTCCTGGGGCCAGCCGCATGCCGCCGCGATCTTGCCGGCCCACACCCTGGCCGCCTCCTCGTCGGGCACCTCCACGACGGCCAGCCCGCCCAGGAACTCCTTACTTTCGACGTAAGGCCCGTCGGTGAACACCATCGTGCCGCTCGTGTCGTCGGCGCTGAAGACCGGGCCGTCCCCTTCCTCCAGCCCTCCGGCGAAGACGAATACGCCGGCGGCCTTCATCTCGTCGATGACCGCCTTGGCGAGTGGCCCGCGTCCACGGAACCACTCCTCGGTGTGCTCGCCTACCCACTGCTGGTTGAAGTAGATGAGGTATTCCGCCATGGTCGCTCCCTATGCTCGGCCGGGCCCGGTGCCCGCCTCCACCTACGCTACGAACGGCGTCCGACGGATCCGACACTCCTGCGCCGTCGGATTTCCCACGGATGCGATGCGCCATCGCTTGGGGTGATCACGGGGAGTCGAACCCGCGTCCTCCAGGGCCACAACCTGGTGTGCACCACCGGTACACCATGATCACCATGCCCCCGGGCGCATTGCCCGGGATCGTACCCGCGCCAGGACTTGAACCTGGGACAGCCGGTTTGTAGGACCGGTGCTCTTCCAGCTGAGCTACGCGGGCGGGTACAGCTCCGGCGGGTGGACTCGAACCACCACCGTACGGATTAACAGTCCGCTGCCCTGCCAATTGGGCGACGCCGGATCGAACAGAGCCAGCGGCCGGCCTCGAACCGGCTTCCTCCTGTTTACAAGACAGGCGCAGATCCCGTTCTGCTTCGCTGGCGGGTAGTCGCCGATGAAAAACCGCCCGGACCTCGGCTCGAGGTGGGCGGCGCAGACGCGGCTACCGCCGCGCTACCCGCTCCACCGCACATGGCCGACCGTCGGCTGTGCGGTCACGGAATTGTTCTGCTGCGGCATGACGTTCGGCTCCTTTCGAGGTGTCGGCGCTGGAACCAGTCTGCGCAATGCCCGGCGCACCCACCACCGAATTAGTTCGGTGACGCGTGTCGAGGAGCGTCCGCCGGCTCCGACCAAGGGATACGAGCCCCTCGCCGAGAAGGAGAACAACCGTGAACTGGACCCTCGAGGTCGTCATCGTCCCCGTCACCGACATCGACCGCGCCAAGGCCTTCTACGCCGACCAGCTCGGCTTCAACGTGGACCACGACGTACACCTCGGCGAGGGCCGGCGCCTCGTCCAGCTCACCCCGCCGGGTTCGGGCTGCTCGGTCGTCATCGGCGAGGGCGTCGTCCCCGACATGGCGCCCGGTTCGCTGCGCGGCCTGCAACTGGTGGTGGCGGACATCGTCGCGGCGCACGCCGAGCTCGTCGAGCGCGGCGTCAAGGTCGGCGACGTGACAGTGCTCGACGGCGACGCCGACAAGTTGGCCCGGGGCGGCGCCGCCCTGGACAACGTCGGGTTCGTGTTCTTCGAGGACCCCGACGGCAACGGCTGGGCCGTGCAACAGATCTCCGCACGCGGCTGACACCAGTCGTATAGCGGGCATGCGGGTTGACCAGGGCAGGGGCCGGGCGTACTAAGGCGGCATGGGCCGACTCCGGATTCAGCTCGTGGGGCCACTCCTGGTCACCCACGACGGCCGGGCGCGGTCCGCCGCCGAGATCGGCAGCCGCAAGGCACGCCAGCTGCTGGCGCTGCTCGCGACCGCCCGCGGCCGGGTCGTCACGGTCGACCGGATCGTGGCCGTGCTGTGGCCCGGCCGGCCGCCGCGGCGGCCGGCGGAGAACGTCGCCACGCTGGTCAGCCGGGTCCGGGCCGCGCTCGGGCCCGGAGTGCTGGTGGGCGGGCGTGCCGGATACCGGCTCGGCGACGACGTCGAGACGGACGTGCGCGAGGCCGAGCTCCTGCTGGCGGACGCGGAGAGCCGGCTCCCGCCCGAGCCCGCCGTGGCCCGCGCCGCGGCACAGGCCGCGGCGCGGCGCGGCGCCGGGCCGAGGACGCCGGGGTCGCCGACCGGACGTCGTTCGAGGCGGCGAGCGCGCAGACGTTCGGCGGCGGGCCGTACGACCTGGTGACCACGTTCGACGCGCTGCACGACATGGGCGACCCGCTGGGCGCCGCCCGCCACGTCCGCGAGTCGCTCACGCCGGACGACACGTGGATGATCGTCGAGCCGTTCGCCGGCGACTCGGTCGCCGACAACCTCAACCCGGTCGGGCGGGTGTACTACTCGTTCTCCACGTTCCTGTGCGTACCGAACGCGCTGTCCCAGCCGGGCGGGTACGCGCTCGGCGCGCAGGCCGGCGAGCCGGCGATCCGGCGGCTCGCCACGGACGCGGGCTTCACCCGCTTCCAGCGGGTGGCGGAGACCCCGTTCAACATCGTCTACGAGGCGCGCCCCTGAGCCACGCGCCGGTGGCCGGGCCGGGCGCCCGGCCACCGGTGTCGCGGGCGTCAGGGCAGGGCCGCGCCCCGGTCACGGGCGATGCGTACCAGTTCCATCAGTCCGTCCGCGTACTCCTGTGACTCCGCGTGCGCCTCGTCGAACGGCGGCTGGAAGCCCATGCCGTCCCACTCCTGCGTCGCCTCGTTCCAGCGGTCGTTGCCCACCTCGAAGTTCCAGGCCACGATCCCCAGGTCGTAGTACAGGTGGTCGGCCGAGTTCCCGGCGGCGGAGTACAGCACGTCGGCCACCGGCCCGGTGTACGCGGGCCACGTCACGGTTCCCCGCCCGGCCGCGATCGCGCCGACGATGCGGCGGGCGCTGTCCTGGAAGTACTTCGACTCGTCGATCGAAGGCCGGGGCAGCGTGACCCGGCCCGCCGCCTTGTACGCGCCCGGCGACCACATGAAGTAGCCGCCGTAGCTGTGCACGTTCAGCGAGAACCGGATGTTCGGGTGTGCCTCGGCGAGCGCCACCACGTTGCGGCTCTCCGCCTCCGACAGCTCGGCGGTGCCCGCGTAGGTGCCCGACAGGCAGTTGGCGCTCGCGCCGACGTACCCGTCGAAGTAGGAGCCGACCGCGTAGTTGCGGTTGACGTCGACACCCCACGAATCACGCCGGGCGGGATCGCGTGCTGCGCCCGTACAGTGATTGACCAGGTTCTTTCTTTGGAAGTTGAAGTCGTTGAACGAGTAGTTGGCGCCGTCCGGGTTCACCGTCGGGATGACGAAGACCTCGACCGCGTTCAGCAGCGCGCGCGTCTCGGCGTCCCTCGCGTAGTTGGCCAGCAGCCGCTCCGCGAACTCCATCGTGACCAGCGGCGTCGCCCATTCGCGGGCGTGCTCCTGCGAATAGGTCATGATCCCGATCTTGGAGCCGTCCCGGACCGCGCCGATGCGCAGCGCCTGCACCGTCCACGGCCGCCGCGGCACCTCGGCGCCCTCGAGGCCGTCGTCCAGGCGCGCCGGGCCGGCGACCGGCATGGGCAGGCCCGCCGATCCGTCCTCGACGAAGGCCCGGAACCGCTGCGGGTAGCGGGCCGAGACGAAGGCCGCCACGTCGTCGGTCGTGCTGATCACCTTGCCGCCGGCATCGGTCGCGAGGGTCACGGTCAGGACCCGGTCCCGGTACGCCGCGCCGAGCGGGCGGTTCGGCCGCCCCGGATCGACGGTGCGCACCTGTACGCCGTTGAGCCCCTGGTCGCCGAACTTCACCGACTCGACCACGACGGCGGCGGTGGCCGGATCGCCGAGGTAAGCCGCCGCCGTACGCCGGTAGCCCTGCGTCTTGTTCGGCAGGCTCAGCACGTCGACCAGCCGCGGGTACTGCCTGGCCAGGCGCTTGATGCGTGCGCTGATGTCGGTCGGCGTCAGGTACGCGTCGATGAAGTCCTTCTGGTAACCGGCCGGCTGCGGCGGCGGGGTGGCGTTCGGCCAGGCGGCCGGGGTGATCACCCGCGAGCTGCCGCCGAGGCTGGACGTCGCGCTCACCCGGGTCGGCTGCGCGGGCAGCCGCTGCGGCAGCGCCACGTGGTACTGGTACTCGCCCGAGTCCTCGAACCTTTCCAGCGGGTAGCTGCCCGTCGTGCCGTCGGCGGTCGTCCAGGTCACGGTGATCTCGACATCGGGATCGTCGGACGCCGACGTGGCCACCTGGGTCTGCAGGAACGTCCGGCCCTCGCTGGTCCACCAATACGCCTGCAGGAACTGGAGCGTGTCCTCGGCCGCCGCGGCCGCCCGCCGCGCGCGGCCCGATTCGGTCGGAATCACCTGTACGGCCACCGCGCCGCGCGCCGTCAGCGCGTCAAGTTCCCGCCCGGTGACCACGAGGTCGGCCATGACCTGGCCCGGCGTGCTCCGCGGGCGCGCGGCGACGTCCGCGCCCTCGGCGACCAGTTCCCGGAACATCGCCTCGTCGGGCAGCCGGAAGCGGACGAGGGCGGACGCCGTGTCGGCCAGGTCGACCGAGTCGGGCGGCGCCGCGACGCCTGCTACCGGATGGGTGAGCAGTCCGGCGGTGAGAACGGCTGCGGCGGCGGTGGCCGCCCAGCGTCGTCTGGTTGACATCGAACCTCCTGCGACATCGAAGGATGTTGTCGCCAACACCAGTCGATACATAGATCCGTGTCAACTCCTACGTGAGTGAGCCGGTGACATTGCTGCCGGACCTGGTCACGTAGTAGGTCAGCACCGCGCCGCTCCAGAAGTGGAACTTGAGCGTCACCCGGGCGTTGTCGTTCACCTCGGCGAAGAAGTCGGAGGTCAGCTTGATCGTGCCTGCGGTGTAGTCGGGCGCGAACGTGCGGTCGAACTCCTTGTACGGCGTCCAGTTCTGCGGGCCGGCGTTGCTGCCGTCCGCATAGTTGGCCTCCATCGTGGCCAGTTGGTCGCCGCGGAACGCGGTCCCGATGGCGAAGGAGCTCGTCGTGCCGGTCGCGTTCTGAAGCACAGGCACGTCGTAGGTGATGATGTTGAGGCGCCACGGCACGCCGGTGGAGAAGCGGGCGGAGAGGACGGCGTTCACCCCGTACGCTCTCGATCCGGTCAGCCGGGTGAGCGCCGCCGCGGTGAGCGTGAGCTGGTCGCCCGCCAGGGTGTAGTCGGTGCCGCGGACCAGGTCGGTGCTGCCCTGGCGCAGCGCGCTGAACGTCGCGCCGTTCGGGTTCAGCGTGATGGTCTTGCTGGTGATGGCCGACGCCTTGGCGTTGAAGACCTGGTCCGTCGAGGCGGTTCCGGAGCGCGTCGTCCAGCTCGACTTGATCTGGGCGGTCAGCTCCGGGTCCGACCACTGCAACGAGGTACGGCCGAAGTGCTGCCCGTTGTCCCAGAGCATCGTGGTGACCCGCTTCGTACGGGCCTGGTAGCCGAACAGCTCGAAGAACTTCAGCTTCTCGCCCTGCTCGATGGTTCCGGTGTGCCGGTCGAAGCCCAGCAGGCCGTATTCGCCGATGATGACGGGGATGCCGCGGGCGACGAATGTGTTGTAGACGCGGTCGAACGTGTCGGTCATGTCCTTCTGCGCCGTCGCGTCGAAGTGCGTTCCGCCGGCGATGTTCACGCTGAACGGCCAGTAGCCGTAGTAGTGGACGGTCGCGATGAGGCTGGGGTCGTTCATCGCGGTGAACGTCGCCGCCAGCTCGTCGAGCCGGGCCTGGTCGGCCGAGGTGTGCAGGGTCGGCAGGACCAGCAGCCGGGTGGCGTTGCCGCCGCCGGAGTTGCGCACGATGGTGCGGAACGACGTGTTGAGCTCGCCGAGCAGCGTCGCGTTCTGCGCGTCGCCCGAGCTGCCGGTGAACTGCGGCTCGTTGACGCTCTCGAAGACGAGCTTCGCCGACGAGCCGCGGAAGGCGCCGGCCACCTGCGTCCAGATCGCGTTGTACCGGGCCAGCACCGTCGCGCGGTCGCCCGGCATGGCCGCCATCCACTGCCAGGAGTCGTGGTGGACGTTGATCATCACGTAGAAGCCGTCGGCGAGAGCCCAGTCGACGACCTCCTTGACCCGGTTGAGGTAGGCCGCCTCGATCGCGTAGTTCGGGGCCGCGCCCTGGTGCTGGCCCCAGGTGACCGGGATGCGGATGCTCTTGAAGCCCTGCGCCTTGATGCCCTCGAGCAGCGCCTCGGTGACCCGGGGGTTGCCCCACGAGGTCTCGTCCGCGCCGGTGGCGTCGAGCGAGTTGCCCAGGTTCCAGCCGGGCTGCATCGCCGCGACCGCCGCCATCGCGTTGCCGGCCGGTGGCGGCGTGGAGGGCGGGCTGGTGGTGGGCGTCGGTGAAGGCACGTTGCCGGTGCAGGCCGTGCCGTTGAGCGTGAACGACGTCGGCGCGGCGTTGCTGCCGGTCCAGGCGCCGTTGAATCCGAAGGAGACGGACGCGTTCGTGGCGATGGCGGCGTTGTAGCCGACGTTGACGGCGGTCACCTGGCTGCCGGACGCGGTGACCGTCGCGCTCCAGGCCTGGGTGACCGTCTGCCCGGACGGGAACGTCCAGCCGAGCCGCCAGCCGTTTATCGGATCGCCGAGGTTGGTCACCGTGACGTTGGCGGTGAAGCCGCCCGACCACTGACTCTGCACGGCGTACGCGACGCGACAGCCCGCCGCCGCGGCGGCGCCGGTGGCCGCGCCGACGAACAGCCCACCCAGGAGCGCGACCGCGCCGCCCATGACCAGGCCGACCCGCCACCGGAATCCGCGCATGATGCTCCCTCCGAAGGTGAACTACCTGCGGAGACTAATTCTGGATTCCAAACTATGTCAATCGATGGAGATAGATTGTGAGCATCGAAAAGCCGCTACCGGGCTGCGCCTGGTAGCGGCTTTCGAACAGGGTCAGGCGTCAGGTCCAGCCGGCGTCCCGGCAGGCCTGGGCGAAGTCGTCGGCGCCGGCCTGCCACTCTTTGGTGCTGCCGTTGGCGCTGCGGCCCATCGCCGCCGCCTTTTCCGAGATGGCCTCGTTGTCGCTCTGCGCCGACGACTTGTTCACCTTGTCCGCCAGGGCGAGCCGCTCGGTCTTGGTCTCGGCGTCGTCGACGCCGGCGGCGAAGTCGTCGCATGCCTGGGTCGCGGGAGCGTCCAGTGTGCCCGGCCCCTCGTCGCGGGCGGCCCGGCCGACCGCCAGTCCAATGAGGATCAGCACGGCAACGCCGCCCACCAGCAAGATCTGGCGCTTGTTGACACTCACCTTCAACGGTCTCCACTCTGCGGCCCCAACCAATCCGCGTGCAGAGTATCGGTGGCGCCCCCGGTCAACTCGCTCGGCGGGGGAGCTTCCAGCCCGGGCGCGCGAAGTGGCAGGTGTAGCCGTCCGGGATGCGCTCCAGGTAATCCTGGTGCTCCGGCTCGGCCTCCCAGAACGGGCCCGCAGCGGTCACCTCGGTGACGACCTTGCCCGGCCACAGCCCCGAGGCGTCCACGTCGGCGATGGTGTCCTCGGCGACGCGCTTCTGCTCGTCGCCGGTGTAGAAGATCGCCGAGCGGTAGCTCATCCCGATGTCGTTGCCCTGCCGGTTGACTGTCGACGGGTCGTGGATCTGGAAGAAGAACTCGAGCAGATCCCGGTACGAGGTCACGGCCGGGTCGAAGGTGATCTCGATCGCCTCGGCGTGGGTGCCGTGGTTGCGGTAGGTGGCGTTGGGCACGTCGCCGCCCGTGTAGCCCACCCTGGTGGAGATCACCCCGGGCCGCCGACGGATCAGGTCCTGCATCCCCCAGAAACAGCCCCCGGCGAGTACGGCCTTCTCAGCGCTCATCGCGACACACCCCTTCCTCGGCGACCTGCTTCAGGAACGGTAGCGCGCCGGCGGCCGGAGTCTCCGGGTGGAGCGGCCGCCGCGTGAGGACTTTTCGGATTTTGCCTACCTTGAGTGTTGATCCATAGCGTAATAGGGCGTGTGAAACGGCTCGCCACATTCCTCAGCGCCCTGCTCCTCACCCAGCTCTTTGTCACACCGACCGCCGCCGTCGCGGAAACGCCGGCGCCCGCCGGGCCGCCGCCCGCCGTCGTGGCGCCGCCCTTTCACGTGGTGCGGCCCGGCGAGACGATCAAGAGCATCGCCCGGGCACACGGGATCCGCCGCCGCGACCTGCGCGCCTGGAACGGCATCGTCAAGCCCAACCAGCCCAGCGTCGACGGCGTGCTGCACCTGGCCAAGCCGCCCGCCGGCCGCCTCACCGGCTGGCGCTCGTGGGTCGAGACGGTGACGCCCGCCGCCGTCAACTGGGACGCCGCGGACAAGTGCCCGGTCGATCCCGCGGATCTGCGCAAGGTCTGGGTGACCTACATCGACTTCTACGGCGCCTCGCACCAGGGCAGCATCGTCGTGCACCGGAGCATCGCCACCCGGACCCAGCGGGCGTTCCAGGCGCTCTACCGGATGCGGTTCCGGGTGCAGGGCATGAGCCCGATGTCGCTGAACGCGCCCTACCTCTCGGACATGGGCACGGTCACCGCCGCGTACAGCTGCCGCCGGGTCAGCGGGAGCACCGCCTGGTCGCAGCACGCGTACGGCCTGGCCATCGACGTCAACCCGGTGCAGAACCCGATGGTCCGCGGCACCTCGGCCGGCGCCGGCTTCGAGCAGCGCGACCTGCACCGCCGCGGCATGATGCACGCGGCCGGCGCGGTCCGGGCCTTCACCGACCAGGGCTTCCACTGGGGCGGCCGATGGAACACCCTCAAGGACTACATGCACTTCAGCACGAACGACCGCTGACCGCCGGCCTAGAGATCCTTGTTGGAGATCTCGGACAGCAGTCGGTCGTACTCCGCGTGGGTGCCGATGGCCGAGCGGTACTCGGGATAGTTGACGTAGTACCAGATGACCCGGGCCGCCAGAGGTTGATCGATGTTGTCGGTGTACAGCCGTCGACGGCTGGTGATGAGCCCGTGTCGGTGTACGAGCTCCGGACGGCCGTAGCGGACGTACATGACGGTTCGCTTCTCCATGGCCACCGGCACCACCGGCTCGGCGTCCCACGGCACGGTCAGCGTGCCCGCCAGTTCCCGATGCCGTAGACCTTCGGGCCGCAGCTCGAGGCCCAGGCCCCGCAACATGGTGGCGGCCAGGCCGACGGCCGCGATCGCCATCCCCATCGGGGCCAACCAGCCGAGGAATCCGGCCGTCTCGGACTCCTGGATCAGTTCCCCGGTCAGCACCACGGCGTAGAACAGCACCCCGAGCGTGGCCAGCACAAGCGCCGGATTGAGCCGTGGCCTGAAGGCCGGCACCTGCGGCCGTACCTCGAAAGCCCGGGGCACGGGGCGCACAAACGCAACGAACATCAGCCCGTATGAGCACAAGGAGAGCACCATCAACGGGCCGAACGCAGGATCAGCCAGCGACGGCCTCCAGAGGAAGGCCATCACCAGGACGACGGCCACGACCAGGCCGACCGCCACGATGCGGCGCCCGTAGCGACCGACGGCTACCAAGAACCTGGAGAGCACAACTGGCACATTACGGGCGCACGGCCCGCCAGGCGGCCGAATGGTGATCATGTCAAGCGTCAGCCGTAATGCGGGGTCATCGGTCACGCCGCTCGTCGGCTATTTGGTGCGCGCCATCTCTCCTATGTGGAATTGGATTGGGCAAGTTCGGACTACGGGGTGAGAGTCGACATGCGCCCAACACCTGGTGGTACGTGCGGGTCGGCGGCACGGCGGCAGGTGTGGGGGTGTGCCACCCCTGCCGCCCGACCGCCCGGCGCTCACCGACCGCTGACGGGCAGCCCACCTGAATTCGGCAGCATGAAATCGGCCATGACGTCCTGCGCGGCCTCGACCATGTGCCCGCCGTTGGCCGTCCGGCAGCCGGCGGCCTGCGCGGCGGCGAGGAACGGGGTGACGCCGTGCCCGGCGATCACATCGCCCACGAACATGGATGAGACGAACAGCGCCGGATCGACGGGAAGCGGGTCGCCGTCCTCCATGCCCATCGGGGTCGCGTTGCACACCAGATCGCAGCCGGTGGGATCCGGCGGCCCGGCGCTCACCCGGCCCTGGCCGAGATCCTTGAGCAGGTGCAGCAGGGTGGCGACCCGCGACTCGTCGGCGTCATGGATGACGAGTTCGCTGACACCCGCCTCCAGCAGGGCGATGGCGATCGCGCTGCCCGCGCCCCCGGCCCCGACGAGGAGTGCCCGCGCCCCGGCCGGCCGTGCTCCCCGGTCCTTCTGCGCCTTCAAGAAGGCGAGCCCATCGAGCATGTCGCCGTGCCAGGTCCCGTCCTGATTGCGGCGGATGACGCTCACGACCCCGAGCATCCTGGCGCGCTCGGAGCTCGTGGCGCAGTGTGCGAAGGCGGCGAACTTGTGCGGCATGGTGACGAGGATGCCGTCCACGTTGCGCGAGGCCGTGAGGCCCGCCATGACGGTGCCGAGGTCACCGGCCGGCACCTGCAACGGCACGCAGATGCCGGGGTAGCCGCGCTCCCCGAAGGTACGGGTGAGCCGCACCGGAGACTCGACGTACCTGATGGGATCACCGATGATCGGGAACAGCCGCGCAGCACCACTGAGCTGGTCGAACATGTCGATTCCGCCCCTCTCGTCTCCGCCGAGAGTCACCAGTCACGCCACTCGTCGGTGATCTCGTGCCGGGTCATCCGGTGGCGGCCGGCGAACGCGTCCACGTCGATGCCGGCCTCGTCGAGCGTGCCCTCGATGTAGGCGCAGAGCCGCTCCCGCTCGTCGGTCTCATAGGCCGCACCGTCATGCCGGTCGTTGACCGCGTTGAGCGCCCTCACCGTGCGCTCGATGACCTCGAAGATCTCCGTGTCGGTCGCCGGCTCCCAGCGCTGCTCGACCAGGGCCGCCACATCCGCCTCGAACGCCGTCAGGACCTCGTCGGTCCGGTCCAGCATCTCCTCGGGAAACAGCTCCGCCGCCACATGTTCCCGCCATCCCGCCGTCGGCCGCCGCACCATGAGCGGCAGGGTAATCGACGGGTCAGGCGGGGCGGAGCAGGGCGACGATGAAGTCCGACGAGCTGGAGAACGGGCGCAGATCCCAGGTGGAGAGCAGCACGTCCGGCGCGAGGCCGGCGGCCGCCGCGTCGGCCAGGAACTCGTCGAACGGGTAGCCGCGGCCGGCGCCGAAGCCGATGACCGCCCGGCCGCCGTCGGCGAGGTGGCCGCGCATGCGGCGGAGGATCTCGGTGCGGGTGCCCGGGGCGGCGAAGGTCATCACGTTGCCGGCGCAGACGATCACGTCGAAGCGGTCCGGCAGGTCAAGCTCGGCCAGGTCGCCGGTGCGCCAGGCGGGTCCCGGGTGGTCCTCCTCGGCGGCCGCGATCAGCTCGGGGTCGAGGTCGACGCCGGTGACGTCGTGGCCGCGTACCGCCAGGGCGCCGCCCACCCGGCCGGCACCGCAGCCCGCGTCGAGGATCCGGGAACCGCGGGGGACCATCGCGTCGATCAGGCGGGCCTCGCCGGCCAGGTCGACACCCTCCTTGGCCATGGTCCGGAACCGCTCGATGTACCAGCGCGAGTGGCCGGGGTTCTCGGAGATCTTCTGTAACCAGAGGTTTTCCACGTCCGATCACACTGCCAGACGCGGAGGGTCCGGTCTCACGAAGAGACCGGACCCACACTCGCGCGGGTGTCACCAGTGCCGGTAGTTGTCCTGGGTCTGCGCGTTGAACAGATCAGTGCGCGCCCAGCGTGCCGAATTGGTACGCCGGTCGTTCAGCTGAAGCACATCCAGGCCCTTGACGATGTCGTTGGAGTAGATGTAGCCGTTGTACCAGTACGCCGACCACGATCCGCCCAGCACCAGGGTGGTGGCCGAGATGGGGCCACGCTCCCAGTACGCGATCTCCTTGGGCTTGCGCGAGTTGGTGAAGTCCCAGACCGAGACGCCGCCCTGGTACCACGCCTGCACCATGATGTCGCGGCCCGGCACCGGGATCAGCGAGCCGTTGTGCGCCACGCAGTTCTCGGTGTCCGTGTTGGCCCGCGGGATCTTGAAGTAGCTGCGGAACTCCAGCTTGCGCTTGGCGCCCCGGCCGACGATGTCGTAGATCGCGTCGGCGCCGCGGTTCGGGCCGACCGTCGTGTTGCAGGTGGCACCGGCGCCGCCGCCGAGCTCGTCCGTGAAGACGACCTTGGTGGCCTTGTTGTTGAACGTCGCCGAGTGCCAGAAGGCGAAGTTCACGGTGTCGCGCACCGTGGTGATCACCTTCGGGGCGGTCCGGTCGGAGATGTCGAAGAGCACACCGTCACCCATGCAGGCGCCGGCGGCGATGTCCTTCTCCGGGTACGCGGTGATGTCGTGGCAGCCCGTCGTCGGGGACTGTCCCGTGCCACCGCCGTAGCCGCCGTCCGGGAACAGCACGGGCGTCGCCACCACGGCCGCATCCGCGGGGGTGCGCAGCGGCACCCGGACGATCGAGATCTTGTCGTGCGGCAGTGCGCAGTTCGGCTGGTCCGCCGCCGCCAGGTTGTACGACGACACGTACAGGTAGACCGACCTGTCGCGGCGCTTGCCCGGCACCAGCGTCTGGGTGTGCGAGCCGCAGATGGTCTTCACCGACTTGACGTACGCCGGCGTCAGCGGGTCGCTGATGTCGAAGATCTTGATGCCCTCCCAGCGGTCGCCGGGTACGGCGGCCGTCGAGCCGGCGTTGTCGCAGGAGTCGTTCGTCCGCTGCGAGTCGGTGCCCAGGAACAGCAGGTTGCCGTAGATCGAGACGTCGTTCTGCGAGCCGGGGCAGACCACCTGGGCCGCGACGGTCGGCGCCTTCGGGTTACGGATGTCGTAGACCGTGAAGCCGTTGTAGTTGCCGCCGTATGCGTACTTGCCCTTGAAGGCCCAGTCCGTGTTGAAGGAGCTGGCGAACGGGCCCGTCTTCGGCAGATAAGCGACCTGTTTGAGGTTGGGCGTGCTAGCTATCTCGTCGACGCCTGGCGGGGTGCCGGGGTCGGCAGGTGCCTGCGCCATACCGCTCGAGGGCGCCGTCAACAGTCCGAGCAGAACTGTCGCAACGCTGAGACAGGCCAGGCGCTTGAGCTGCCGCCCTCGTGGGGCAGAGTGCTTCATGAAGCTCCTTCCGACTGGTGGCGCGCACCGAGGGCAGGATGGTGTCACTCACGGTGCGCATTCATCATGGTCGTTACAGTAGTTGCCCGGGGCGGGGCGCGGGGGGCATTTGCATGGCACGAAGGGATTCGATGAGTCGGCATAGGACATTTACGCTGATCGCGGCCGCAGCGGTGGTCCTGGCGACCGGCGTGGCGGTGGTCGTCGCCCGCTCGGGCGACGACCCTCCGGCGGCGGCGCCGCGGCCGAGCGCGAGCGCGAGCACGCCGCCGGCCCGGGTGATCCTGCCCGGCAAGCCCGGCGAGTCCGCGCGGGTGACCGACGCGGATCAGGTGGGCACGCTGGGCGGCTCGACCTACAACACCATCGACGTCACGTTCGTGCAGATGATGATCGTGCACCACGAGCAGGCGCTCGAGATGGCGGCGCTGGCCCCGGACCGCGCCGGCGACACCGGGCTGCGCAACCTGGCCGCGCGGATCAGCGCCGCGCAGGGTCCGGAGATCGTCTGGCTGAGGCGCTGGCTGTCGGACCGCAAGCTGGCCGAGGCCGGCGCGTCGCACGACCACAGCACGATGCCCGGCATGCAGTCGCCCGCCGATCTCGCGGCGCTGGCCGGCGCCCGCGGCGCCGAGTTCGACCGCCGGTTCATCGCGATGATGACCGCACACCACAAGGGCGCGATCCAGATGGCCGGCGACGTCCTGGCTGGCGGCAGCGACCAGACCCTCTACGAGGTGGCCAACGAGATGGCGGTGGAGCAGGGCAGCGAGATCCGCCGGATGGAGCAGCTCTAGCGATCGTTGGCTGGATCACGTATCGAGCCGTGGAGATGCGTTGTCCCCGCCCGGCCCGATAGGTTGTCCATCGTGCCGGTCGTCGCGTCCCTTCTGCTCGCGGCGCTGCTCGGCGCGCCGACAGCGGCAGGTCCGGCCGTCGACCCGCGCCCGGCACCCGTCGCCGCCGCCTCCGCGGCATCCGTCGCGGTCACCAGGGCCACCGAGCCGGTCGCGGCCGAACCCTCCGCTCCCCCGGCGCCGCCCGCGCCGGCCGACGTCACCCCGGCCGCCGCCGCGCCGGGCGTCCGTACCCTCGCCGACCAGTCCGGCACCGCGGCCACCGGGCCGCGCGCACCGCCACTCTCCGCCTGACCGTCCCGCCACGCCCGGCCCACTCGGCCCGGTGCCCGGCGGGTCGTGTCGTCGCGTCCGACATCACTGAGTGGCACGACCGGTGGACAAGGAAGAAGTCATGGAATTCGCTCTCGCGCTCCTCGCCGGAGACGGCGGCCAGGCGGCCGCCGCCATCTGGGCGACCCTGATCCTGCTCGCCCTGCTCGCCCTCGCCGGGCTGGCCCTGCCGAACGGCGTCTTCCGCCCGCGCCAGATCGCCGCCTGGCTCGCCGCCGAGTCGGCGAGCAAGCGCGCCGAGGCGCAGCGCCGGGCCGCGGCGGCCACCGAATCGATCCGGTACGCCGAGGAGATCGCCGTGGCGGCGCGGGGCGCGGCGAACACGGCCGAGCGCCGGCGCGAGGAGTGCCAGGAGGCGCAGGCCCGCACGCAGCAGGCCTGGCAGGCCTACCAGGACGCGGACGCCGCGCTGAGCCGGGCCCGCGGCGCGGCCGCCTACCCGATACCGGCCGGCGAGGCGGACCGGGACGAGCACGCCGAGCGGGCCCGGGCGCTGCGCCGGTCAGCGCAGGCCGCGTACCGCAGGGGCGACCTGTCGGACGCGCAGCTGCTCGACGCGCTGACCCATCGCAACGGCTGGGATCCGACGCTGCACCCCGTCATGCAGGAGCTCGCCCTCGCCCGCGCCGCCGTCGCGCACCGGTTCGCGGCCTACCAGGACTGCCTGAACGCGGAGGACGCCGCCTGGCAGGCCGCCGGCGTCGCCACCGCCGCGGTCCGCACCCTGCGGCACGAGGTCCTGGCCGCCGAGGCGCTGGCGGAGGCGGCCCGCTCCGCCCTGCCGCAGCAGGCCCGGCCCGCCCGTTCCGGTCGCCCCGCCCCGGTGACCGCCTGACCGGGGGTCAGTCCAGGCGTACCCAGGCGCCGGTCTCCGCCGAGCGGGCCATCGCCTCCAGCACCACCGCGCTGCGCACCGCGTCGTCGACGGTGGCACCGTACGGCCTGCCCTCGGCGATCGAGCGCAGGAAGTGGTAAGCCTCGATCACCTTGAGGTCGTCGTAGCCCATGGCGATGCCCGCGCCCGGCTGGAACGCGGCGTACCCGCCGTCCTCGGGTCCCACGTAGACGGTCCGGCCCGGCTGGTCCTGGTAGGCGTCGCCCGTGCTGGCCACCAGCTCGCCCATCCGCCGGAAGTCCCAGGACACCGCTCCCCGGGTGCCGTGCACCTCGAAGCCATAGTTGTTCTGGTCACCCACCGCGACCCGGCTGGCCTCGAGCACCACCCGGGCACCGGACGCGAGCCGCAGCAGGCCCGAGGCGTAGTCCTCGTTCTCCACCGGCCCGGGTTCGCCGCCGGTCGCGCGGGTGTGCCCGGCGGTGGCGCCGCTCGGCCGGGCCCGCCGCGGCACGAAAATGGCCGTGTCCGCGACCACCGCCTCGATCTCGCCGAGCAGGTGGCGTACCAGGTCCACCCCGTGCGAGGCCAGGTCCGCGAGCACGCCGCTGCCGCCGCGGGCCCGCTCGAAGCGCCAGGTCAGCGCCCCCTCCGGATGGGCGGCGTAGTCGCTGAAGAGCCGGAACCGGGCGTGCGTGACGGTGCCGATCCCACCGCTCGCGATCAGGTCGCGGGCGGCGGCCACCGCCGGGGCGTTGCGGTAGTTGAAACCGACCGTGCACTGCACGCCGCCCGCGCGTACCGCGTCGGCGACCGCGCGGGCGTCGGCGGCGTCGAGGCCGACCGGCTTCTCGATCCAGATGTGCTTGCCGGCCCGGGCCAGGCCGGCACCGATCTCGCGGTGCAGGAAGTTCGGCGCCGCGATGCTCACCGCCCGGACCCGCGGGTCCGCGGCGAGGTCACGCCAGTCGAGGGTCGCGGTGCCGAAGCCGTACCGGTCGGCGGCCTCGGCGGCACGGCCCGGCACCTCGTCGGCGACGGCGACCAGCTCCGGCCGTACGCCGAGCTGCGGGAAGTGGTGCAGCACCCGCAGGTAGGAATGGGTGTGCACGCGTCCCATCCAACCGAAGCCGGCGACGGCGATCCCGAGCGCGTCTCGCTTCATCCGGCCAGTCTGCCGCAGGAGCGGGGCGGGCGGCCCCCTTGACCGCCCGCCCCGGCCTCCGGCGGTTACCAGGTGGTCGGCGCCGGGGGCGCGACGACCGGCGGGCGGTCGTCGCAGGTGATCGTGTTCGGGAGTTCCCAGGACGCCAGCCACGGCCCGGTCGTGCCACCGCCGTCGTTGCCGCCGAGGTCCGTCAGGGCGAACTCCGAACCGGTCGGCCTGAAGTTGAACGAGCCGCAGTTGTTCACGCCCACCGCGCCGACGTTGCGGGCGTCCACGTTCTCGAACGAGGCGGAGCCGGCCACCCGGGCGGACACCACCGAGGTTCCGGTGCCGTCGACGCGGATGTCGCTGAACCGCACGCCGTCGATCGAGTAGAGGTCTTTGACGCCCCAGTCGCTGACCAGCATGATCGCGTTGTAGGTGTTGTCCAGGTAGTGGTCGCCGGTCACCCGGATGTTCGCGGAGATGCTGCGGTCGAGCGCGTAGAACCAGATCGCGCCGAGGCCGATCTTCCAGTTCAGTTCGAACGTTCCCGCGCGTACCACTGTGTTGTTCTTGATTGTCAGGCCGCCGGCGAACGGCTCGGCGCCGAAGCGCGAGCCCACGTGGATGCCGCTGCCCTCACGGATCGGGTCGGCAACCAGGTTGCCCGACACGGTGTTGTCCGTGCCGCCGTAGATCGCGATGCCGTTGGCCAGGGTCGGCGTCTGCACGGTGTTGTGGTCGAACGTGTTGCCCGCGTTGGCCGTCTTCTCCGACCACATGGCCAGGCCGTCGTCGCCGGTGTTGCGGATGAAGTTGTTGCGCACCACGGAGTTCGTGACGCCGGTGTGGAAGTTCAGGGCGTCGGCGATCTGGTCGACGATCACGTTGTTCGTGACGGTCAGGTTGCTCATCGGGCCGTCGAACCACATGCCGACCTTGGTGTGCCGGATGTATAGGCCGTCCAGGGTGGAGTCGCTGAGCGCGCCGCCGACGCCGTTCACCTGGTCGGTGTCGATGCGCTCCCGGACGTCGCCCTCGATCGCGAAGCCGCTCAGGTGCACGTTGCGGCTGCCGCCGTCGGCCGCGTCCCGGCCGTAGAAGCCGACGCCGGTGTGCACCGAGCCGTCCGGCGCCGGCTCGTCGAGCGCGACCTGGCGGCCCTTGATGATCGTGTACCAGCTTCCGGCGCCCTCGATCGTCACGTCGTCGACGACGATGTGCCTGTTCACCTGGTAGGTGCCCGGCGGGACGTACACCTTGAGCCGGGCCTTGCGGGCGAACGCGATCGCCTTGTCGAACGCGGCCGCGGAGTCGCGGCGCCCGGTCGGGTCGGCGCCGAAGAGCCGCACGTTCGACGCGCGGAGGTTGACGTGCGGCAGGCCGACCAGCTGGGTGTCGAGCAGGTCGATGACCGTCCAGGCGGCGCCGGACGAGGCGGTCAGCCGGATCTTCTCGCCGGCCCGATAGGTCCTGCCGAGCAGCAGGCGCTGCTCGTCGTAGAAGTGCATCGGCCGGAACGGCTTGGCGATCTCCGGCGCCGGCGTGGTCGCCGACGGCACGCAGGCGCACTCGGTGATCCACCAGTCCGGGTGCAGCAGCCCCGCGTTCGGGTCGTTGGTGAACGGGTACTGGTTGTAGAGGTACGCGTACTGCGACGTCAGCGTCATGGTCCGCGTCGAGCCGCCGACGGCGACGGCGAGGGGCGCGGTGATGCCGCCGCCGGTGGGCGCGTCCGGGATGCTGTAGCGCACGTTGACGGCGTTGGCAGGCCCCGGGAGCGTGAACTCGACGTACTGGCCGGGGCTCAGCCTGACCGCCGTACGCCCGGAGGCCTCGCCCGCCAGCGAGTAGGCGGCCCGGTCCGGGCCGATGACGGCGCCGTTGTGCCGGGCGTTCTCCGCCTCCTGCTCGGCGAAGTCCACTGTGGCGCCCCGCCCGGCGACCAGGGCCGGGTCGAGCCCGGCGCGGGTCACCACGGGTGCCGCCGGCGCGGCGCCCGCGGGGACGCCCGCACCGGCCGCCAGGCCGATCCCGACAGCGCAGGCGGTGGCCAGGGCCGGCCATCTCGCATTCACAGACATCGAGCAGCTCTTTTCCTTGGGAGCGCGGAGTGAGGTGACCTTAGGTCGCCTGTGACGAACTCCACAAGAGCCTGTCGACTATTTTCGCATTCCTGTTCTGTTCTTTCAGGATGCAACCTAGCTCGACCGGGTCGGGGCCTAGGCTGAGAGCACCCAGCGGCCGCGGCCCAGCCGCTTCGCCTCGTACATCGCCGCGTCCGCCGAGCGCAGCAGGCCCTCCGCGGCGTCGTCGGTGCTACCCGCGATGCCGATGCTCGCGCCCACGACGAGGTCGTGGCCCTCGTAGGCGACCGGCCAGGCCACGTCGGTGATGATCCGCTCGGCAAGCCGGACCGCCTCGTCGGCGGGCACCCCGGGGCAGAGCAGCACGAATTCGTCGCCGCCGAGCCGGGCCACCAGGTCGCCCTCGCGGACGGCCGAGGAGAGCCGGCCCGAGACGGCGCGCAGGACGGCGTCGCCGGCCTCGTGGCCGTACTCGTCGTTGATCTGCTTGAACCCGTCCAGGTCCACGTAGAGCACGGCGACCGGCGCGTCCGGCGCGGGTTCGGTCCGGGCCAGCTGGGCACCGAGCGCGGTCCGGTTCGCCAGCCCGGTCAGCGGATCACAGGACGCCTGGAAGGCGAGCTGCGCCTGCGCCCGTTCCTGTGCGCGGGACACGTTGACGAACCGCACCACGACCAGCAGTGCGCAGGCCGCCGAGGCGACCGCGCCGACCATGTCCTGCGGCGTGAAGATGGCCAGCACCGGCGCCGTGAGCAGGGCCAGACCCAGGAAGAAGATCCGGGCGGGATGCAGGGTGCCGCCGGCCGGGCCGGGGGTGGTCAACTCGGCCCGGTCCGGGTGCAGGCCGGCCGCGACGATCAGGGCATTGCCGGCCAGGACCAGCACGCCGAGCGGCTCGAACACCTCGGGGCTCAGCAGGTAGGGCAGCACGTTCCAGCAGAGGTCCATGACGAGGTAACAGACCACTCCGGCCAGCAGCAGCCGGGTAGGCGCGGTCCGGGTGCCGGGAGACAGGGCGATCACCAGCGCGGCGGTCAGCAGCACCACGTCGGCGAGCGGGTAGAGCAAGGGCACGGTCGACTCGGCCAGGGTGTAGCCGTCGGTCAGCGGTTTCATGATGAACTGCCAGCTCACCGCCGCCGCGGCGACGGTGAGGATGAGCGCGTCGACGACCGAGCCGCGCAGCCCTCCGGCCGCCCTGCGGCGCGCCAGCAGGGCCAGGGCTACCGCGAGCAGCGGGTACCCACCCAGCCAGAACACGTCGGCCGGTCCGACCGCAGACGTCGCGCCGACCAGGTGCAGCTCGAGCAGCTCGTAGGCGTCACCGGCGAACCACAGGGTCTGGCAGGCGGCGATCAGCAACCACGGCAACCGGCCCCGGCGCAGCCGTAGGGCCGACCACCAGGCCAGCCCGCACAGCACGGTGTACGTGGCGACGTGCATGACCTCGCCGACCGGCAGGGCGTAGACATACGCCTCCGTGGCGGCGGCCACGAAGGCCACCGCCACGAAGATCCAGATGCCGATCCTGCTCATGTCGTGACCCGATCGGCCACGACATGGGTCAGGTGAGCAATTTGCCGCGCGCGGTTACGGCTGGCTGCGCGGGCTGTCCGGCGCCAGAGTGTCGATGAACTCGTGCGGGTCGTGCACCGCCGCGCCGGTCCGGCGGGCGGCGTCGGCCTCGGCCGCCATCGTCCTGGCCGGGCCGGCGGCATCCACGCCGGCCCGCGACGCCGCGGCCACGACCTGCCGGTACGCACCCTCGGCGAACGCGTACGCGGCGCGGTAGTCGTGCTTCGCGAAGGCCTTCACGGCCAGCCCGAGCAGCACGTCGGCCGCCCGGAGCCCGCTGCGGGCCCGCGACGCACCGGACGAGCCGACCACGTCGGCGGCCAGCCGGTTCGCGGCCTCGTAGTACGCCGCGGTCAGGAACCGGTCGCTGTTGTCCCGGTCGAACTGGCTGAAGTCCCAGTTGACGTCGATGTAGCTCATCATCGAGTTGCTCTCGTCGCCGGCGTTGGCGAAGAGGAACTCACCCTCAGGCCCGTAGTCGACGCCGGTCTCGCTGTCGTAGCCGTCGTGCGGATGGCTCATGCCCAGGTGGTGACCGACCTCGTGGATCTGGGTGGTGGTCAGGCCGTACCCGGACTGGACGACCTCGGGCGAGATGAAGCAGAAGACGCCCGTCTGGGTGCCGTCGACGTAGTTGTCGTCGGCGAAGCCCAGCGCCGGCACGCCGACCCCGGCGCCGACGGCGTAGTTGAACACCGGTAGCTCATAGTCGACCCGGCCCTGGTCGTCCCTGGTCCGGTCCAGGTTCGCCCAGTTGTAGAGGTAGAGGTTGGCGAACGCGGGATAGCCCGAGTCCGGGTAGCAGCTCTCGTCGGTGAGCACGCCGAGGTAGCACTCCTGCGCCTTCGCGTCGTACGGCAGATCCTGGCTGTCGAAGTCCAGCCGGTTGCGCCACCGCAGCTCGGCCAGCTCGTCGACGACCAGCTTGGGCTTGACGTACTGCCGCGACGCGTCGACGCCGGGCCAGCCCTCGTACGTGTTGCTGTCGATGTTTATCGACTTGGGCGGCTCGGGGGTCGGCAGCTCGACCGGGTAGAGCGGCGAGGTGGTCATCAGCAGGTTCAGCGCCACGTAGCGGGTGATCAGCGAGAGGTCGCCGGCCAGCGCCGACGGCGACCGGAAGCCGCCCGCCGTGTACTCCCAGCTCGGCGGCATGCGGTAGTCGACGACGCCGTCGCCGTCCAGGTCCGGGTTGTCGACGTCGAAGTTGCTGGTCCACGACTCGGGACCGGCGGAGAGGTCGTGGAACCAGACCCGCCGGGTGCTGCCGAGGCCGGTCTCCTCGTCGTCGGCGGTGGTGCCGCCCCAGGCGATGATCTTGCGGCTGTCCCGCTGCTTGCCGAAGTCGTACCCGGTGTCGGGGTCCGGCTCGCCGATCTTGGTGTAGACGTGGAACTTGAAGTCCGCGCGGCCGTACCAGTTGATGAAGAAGACGGTGTTGCGCCGGGTGTCGACGCCGGCGGGCGGGTGCGTCGCCAGCCACTTCTCCACGCTCGGCGCATCGATGAAGTTGTTGGACGTGATGTCCTTGACGTTCTTCGCCTGCTCGTTGTACGCGGTCTGGAAGGCGGTCAGCGGCGCGGGCGTGGCCAGCGCGCCGAGCCGCTTGAAGAACTTGTCCTCATAGGACCGGTTCGCGTAGGTGACCCGGTAGTCGTAGGTGTACCGGATGCCCAGCTTCTCGGTCTGGCCGTAGATCAGCCGGGAGCGGACCACCGGCTCGTACGCCCGGGGCAGGCCGGACAGGTACGCGGCCTTGCCGACCTCGTTCGGCTCGTAGCCGAGGAACACCACGTTGACCGGCACCTTCTCGGCCAGCCGTGGCTGACCGCCGGGGTGCAGGAAGGTATAGGAGGACTTCGGTGCGGCGCCCGCCGGTCCCGCGGACGCACCTACCATCGCCGTGATCAGCGCTGCTACGAGCGCGACTGTCCGTCTCATGTGGTCACGCTGCCACTCGATACCACCCTTGGTGGGACCTTGTTTGGCTTTAGCCGCGACTTCCGGCATTTTCGGCAGCTCGCGATCTAGGCTCGGGTGGTGGCGAAGTATTTCGACGTGCATCCCGACAATCCGCAGCAGCGGGCCATCTCCCAGGTGGTCGGAATCCTGCGGGACGACGGGCTGATCGCATACCCGACCGACTCCTGTTACGGCCTCGGCTGCCGCATCGGCAACGCCAAGGGCCTCGACCGGATCCGCGAGATCCGCCACCTCGGCGACGACCACCACTTCACCCTGGTCTGCCGCGACTTCGCGCAGCTCGGTCAGCTCGTGCAGATCAGCAACGCGGTCTTCCGGTCGGTCAAGGCCGCGACACCCGGCAGCTACACGTTCATCCTGCCGGCGACCCGCGAGGTGCCGCGCCGGCTGCTGCACCCCAAGAAGAAGACCGTCGGGGTACGCATCCCGGAGCACACGGTGACCCAGGCCATCCTGGCCGAACTGGGCGAGCCGCTGCTCTCCAGCACGCTGCTGCTGCCCGGCGACGAGGAGCCGCTGACCGAGGGCTGGGAGATCAAGGATCGGCTCGACCACTCCGTGGACGCGGTGATCGACTCAGGCGAGTGCGGCACGGTACCGACCACCGTCATCGACCTCTCCAGCGGCGAACCCGAGATCCTCCGAGTCGGCGCCGGCGACCCGTCCCGCTTCGAGTAGCCCGCGGCCGACCTCTCCACCGATCTGTCGGGATGCACGCGACCGCTTCCACCCATGTTTAGCTCGGGCTATAGTTTGCCCATGCCGCAGGACGCGCAACGCCGCTGGTCGATCAAGACCACGTCTGAGGTGCGGACCTGGCTGCGGGCGCTTCGGCAGGCGGATCCGGACGTCTTTCGATCGGTGAACGTCGCCATCGACATGCTCGCCGAGATCGGCCCGGCGCTCGGCCGCCCGATGGTCGACACGCTGCAAAGAGGGACGACTCATGAGCGAGTTCCACGACTGGGACGACCTCCGTGCGGAGTTGCACGACGGGGACGAGGAGGCCTTGTCCGCGGAGCGGGCGCGGACCGAAGCCTGGATCAGTGCCTACCATCTCGCCGAGGAACGCAAGCGGCTGGGAATGACGCAGCGGCAGGTCGCCGAGCTGATGGGTGTCTCGCCCGGGCGGGTCAGCCAGATCGAGAACGGTGACCTCGACGCCAACGAGGTGGCGACCCTGAGCCGGTACGCGCGAGCACTGGGTGCTCGGATGCGGATCATCTTCGACTACGGCAACGATCTACGCCAGATCGCCTGACGGGCACCCGTTCCGGGCCGACGGAAATTGCGGGACCGGGGCGGAGTGGCTGCACTAGAATTCGGACCGCGAGGCGCTGATGGGGACGAGTAACGCCGCACGCAGCCAGCAGAGACCCGGGGACGGTGGAAGCCCGGGGGTGTGCGCGGCGCGAAGATCACCCCGGAGCCGCCGGAGGAAAGGCCCCCGGGCCGAGTAGAACCGGCCGCGACCGAAGAGAGGGCCGCGCCTGCCCGGGCGGTCAAGGAGGGTGGTACCGCGGGGCGTTGCCTCGTCCCTCCGTTGGAGAACAACTGTTCCGACGGAGGATGGCGATGTACAAGCCCGTGCCGGCCCAGGTCGAGCTGGGTGAGCTGGACCGCGAGGTGCTGCATTTCTGGCAGGCCAACAGCGTGTTCCACCGCAGCCTCGAGCAGTCGCGGGGGCGACCCGAGTGGATCTTCTACGAGGGCCCGCCGACCGCGAACGGCATGCCGGGCACTCACCACATCGAGAGCCGCGTCTTCAAGGACGTCTTCCCGCGGTACAAGACCATGAAGGGCTTCCACGTCGCCCGCAAGGCCGGCTGGGACTGCCACGGGCTGCCGGTCGAGCTCGCCGTGGAGAAGGAGCTCGGATTCACCGGTAAGCAGGATATCGAGGCGTACGGCATCGAGCTGTTCAACGCCAGGTGCCGCGAGTCGGTCACCCGGCACACCGACGCGTTCGCCGAGCTCACCCGGCGGATGGGCTACTGGGTCGACATGGACGACGCGTACCGGACCATGGATCCCGCGTACATCGAGTCCGTGTGGTGGTCGCTGCGGCGCATCTTCGACAAGGGCCTGCTGGTCGAGGACTTCCGGGTCGCGCCCTGGTGCCCGCGGGACCAGACCGCGCTGTCCGACCACGAGCTGGCGCAGGGCTACGAGCAGATCGTCGACCCGTCGGTCTTCGTGCGATTCCCGCTGACCTCCGGCCCGTACGCCGGCAAGGCCTCGCTGCTGGTGTGGACCACGACGCCCTGGACGCTGGTCTCCAACACCGCCGTCGCGGTCAACGCCGACGTCACCTACGTGGTGGCCACCGACGGCGACGGGCAGCTCGTCGTCGCCGAGCCGCTGCTGGAGTCCGTGCTCGGCGACGGGTGGCGCCGGGTGGCGTCGCTGCCGGGCAAGGAGCTGGAGCGGTGGACCTACCGGCCCCCGTTCGACCTGGTCGAGGTGCCGGGCGCGCACATCGTGATCCTCGCGCCGTACGTCACCACCGAGAGCGGCTCCGGGCTCGTGCACCAGTCGCCCGCGTTCGGCGCGGACGACCTGGCGAGCTGCCGGGCGTACGGGCTGCCGATGGTCAACCCGGTCCGGCCCGACGGCACGTTCGCGCCGGAGGTGCCGCTGGTCGGCGGCCAGTTCTTCAAGGCAGCGGACGCGGCGCTGGTCGCCGACCTCCAGGCGCGCGGCCTGCTCTTCCGCGAGCTCTCCTACGAGCACAGCTACCCGCACTGCTGGCGCTGCCACACGCCGTTGATCTACTACGCCCAGCCGTCCTGGTACGTGCGCACCACCGCGGTCCGCGAGCGGCTGCTGGAGGAGAACGAGCGGACGAACTGGCAGCCGTCGACGATCAAGCACGGCCGCTACGGCGACTGGCTGACCAACAACGTCGACTGGGCCCTGTCCCGGCAGCGCTACTGGGGCACGCCGCTGCCCATCTGGCGCTGCCCGGAGAACCACCTGACCTGCATCGGCTCGCTGAAGGAGCTGGGCGAGCGCGCCGGCGCGGACCTGTCCGACCTCGACCCGCACCGGCCGTTCATCGACGAGGTCACGTTCGCCTGCGACTGCGGCGCCACCGCCACCCGGGTGCCCGACGTCATCGACGCCTGGTACGACTCGGGTGCCATGCCGTTCGCCCAGTTCGGCTATCCGTACCGGAACGTCGAGGTCTTCGAGCGCAGCTACCCCGCGCAGTTCATCTCCGAGGCGATCGACCAGACCCGCGGCTGGTTCTACACGCTGATGGCGGTCGGCACGCTGGTGTTCGACCGGTCCGCGTACGAGAACGTGGTCTGCCTGGGGCACATCGTGGCCGAGGACGGTCGCAAGATGTCCAAGCACCTGGGCAACATCGTGGAGCCGATGCCGCTGATGGACCGCCACGGCGCCGACGCGGTGCGCTGGTTCATGGCCGCCGTCGGATCGCCCTGGGCATCCCGGCGGATCGGGGACGGCACGCTACAGGAGGTGGTGCGGAAGACCCTGCTCACCTACTGGAACACGGTCGCCTTCCAGTCGCTGTACGGGCGTACCGCGCGCTGGTCGCCGTCGGCGGCGGACCCGGCGCCCGCCGACCGGCCGGTCATGGACCGCTGGGTCCTGTCCGAGCTGCACGCGCTGGTCCGGGACGTGGACGCCGCGCTCGCCGCGTTCGACACCCACGAGGCCGGAAAGCTGCTGGCCACGTTCGTCGACGACCTCTCCAACTGGTACGTGCGCCGCAGCCGCCGCCGCTTCTGGCGCGGTGACCCGGCCGCGCTCGCCACGCTGCACGAGGTCCTGTCGGCGGTGACGCTGCTGATGGCCCCGATCACGCCGTTCGTCACCGAGCGGGTGTGGCAGGACATGGTCCTGCCGGTCACCCCGACCGCGCCGCAGTCCGTGCACCTAGCGGCGTACCCGGTCGCCGACGAGTCGCTGATCGACCCGGCGCTGTCGCAGCGGATGGCGCTCGCGCGGCGGCTGGTCGAGCTCGGCCGGGCGGCGCGGGCGGACTCGGGCGTGAAGACCCGGCAGCCGCTGTCGCGGGCGCTGGCCTCGGCGCACGGCTTCGCCGACCTGTCCGAGGAGTTGCTTGCCGAGATCGCCGCCGAGCTCAACGTCGGCGTCGTGCTCCCGGTCGGGTCCGCGGGCGACTCGCTCGTGGACACCACGGCGAAGGCGAACTTCAGGCCGCTCGGCAGGCGCTTCGGTAAGCGGGTGCAGCAGGTCGCCGCCGCGGTCGCCGCGGCCGACGCGACCGCGCTGAAGGAGTCGCTGCGCGCGGGCGCGAGCGCCTCGGTCGTGGTGGACGGCGAGACCGTCTCGCTCGGCCCCGACGAGGTGATCATCACCGAGACGCCGCGGGAGGGCTGGGCCGTCGCCGCCGAGGCGGGCGCGACGCTCGCGCTCGACCTGCACCTGACGCCCGTGCTGCGCCGCGCCGGCGTGGCCCGGGACGCGATCCGGCTGATCCAGGAGGCCCGCAAGTCCAGTGGCCTCGAGGTCTCCGACCGGATCGTGCTGCGCTATACCGCCACGCGGGACGAGACGGCCACCGCGCTCGGCGAGCACGCCGGCCTGGTCGCCGACGAGGTGCTGGCGACGGGGTACGCGGCGGGCGAGCCCGACTGGCCCGGCGCGACACCGCACCACGAGGAGGCGATCGGCCTCACGTTCTGGCTGCGCAGGGCCTGAGCGTGCTGCGGGCCTGCCTCGCCCTGGTGCTGCTGGTCGCCGGCTGTTCGGCCGCGGTGGGCAACGCCTGGGCGCAGGCGACGCTGCCGGGGCCCGGCCCGCACCTGGTCCGGGACGCGACCGCCTGCGGCGGCCGCTGGTACGCCGTCGGCGGCCGGGCCGGTGCCGGCGGCGAGACCAGCCCAGCCGCCTGGGACAGCGCGGACGGCCGGACCTGGCGCAGCCTCGAACTCGCGCCGCTGCCGGGCAGCTACTACGGCCCGCGCAGCGTGCTCCGCTCGGTCGCCTGCGCGAACGGGCGGATCGCCGCGGTCGGCTCGCGCGGCGGCGGCGCGCACGGCAATCCGCGGGTGAGCACCTGGTACCAGCGCGGCGAGGTGCTCGCCGAGGCGCCGGCGCCGTTCGAGACGTACGGCGGCGACACCGCCGTGGACGTCGGCCCGATCTCGGGCGGCCCGGCGGGCTTCCTCATCGCGGGTAACCGGACGAGCGGGGCGGCCGCCTGGATCTCGGCGGACGGCACGGACTTCCGCCTCTTCGAGGGCGCGCCGGGCCTGGCCGGCCGGTCGCCGCGCACGCTCGCCCGCGCCGGCGCCGTCCTGGACGGGCGGTTCGTCCTGGTCGGCGCCCTCGGTGCCGCGCCGGCCGCCTGGACCTCCCGCGACGGGACGGCGTGGACGCGATCCGGCGTGCCGGTCCGGGCGGGCGTCGCGGAGTTGCAGCGGGTGGTCCCGCTCGGCCCTGACCTGATCGCGGTCGGCACCCGGGACGACACCTTCGGCGCGTGGCGCGGTCCGGCGTGGACGCCCGCCGGGCGCTTCGGCCGGGCGGACGGCGGCGGCGTCCGTTCGCTCGCCGTCGCCGGTGGACGGTTGTACGCGGTGGCCGGCGGCCTCTGGCGCTCGACCGACGGCGGCAGGTCATGGCTCAGCGTCATCACGCCGCGCGGCGCCGGGCTCCCGGCGGCGGTCGCCGCCCGCGATGATCAGGTACTTCTCGTCGCCACCGATCGAGTCTGGCTGGCTAACGGGGTGTGACATTTTCCCCATCCACACGGTGGCTACTCGCGGGTAATGTTCGACCTCCACCGATGTGTTAACGGGAGTCACCATGCTGACCGTTCCCCCTGGCCTGGCCGGCGTCGTTGCGTTCTCCACAGAGATCGCGGAGCCCGATCGTGACGGTGGCGCCCTGCGCTATCGCGGTATCGACATCGAGAAGCTCGTCGGCCGGGTGTCCTATGCCGACATCTGGGGCCTGCTCGTGGACGGGGACTTCGGCGCCCCGCTGCCGGCCGAGGAGCCCGTCACCCTGACCGTGCGCTCGGGCGACATCCGCGCCGACGTACAGGCCGCCATCGCCACCATGGCACCGAAGTGGGGCCTCAGCCCGATCATCGACATCGACGACGCGCAGGCCCGCGCCGACCTGGCGCGCACCTCCGCGACGCTGCTCGGGCTGGTCGCGAAGGGCGCGCGCGGCACCGACCTGCCGGCCGTGCCGGAGAGCCGGGTGGACGAGGCGACGAGCATCGTCGAGCGCTTCATGATCCGCTGGCGCGGCGAGCCCGACCCGCGGCACGTGAGCGCGATCGACCGCTACTGGATCTCGGCCGCCGAGCACGGCATGAACGCGTCCACCTTCACCGCGCGGGTCGTGGCCAGCACCGGCGCGGACGTACCCGCGTCCGTTTCGGCGGCGGTCGGCGCGATGTCCGGGCCGCTGCACGGCGGCGCGCCGTCGCGGGCCCTGCACATGGTCGAGGCCGTCGAGCGCTCCGGCGACGCGCGGGCGTACGTGAAGCAGCTCCTCGACAGCGGCCAGCGCCTGATGGGCTTCGGTCACGCGATCTACCGTGCCGAGGACCCGCGGGCCCGGCTGCTGCGCGCGGCCGCCAAGGAGCTGGGCGCGCCGCGCTACGAGGTCGCGAAGGCGCTGGAGGACGCGGCGCTTGCCGAGCTGCGCGAGCGCAAGCCGGACCGGGTGCTGGAGACCAACGTCGAGTTCTGGGCGGCGATCATCCTGGACTTCGCCGAGGTACCCGCCCCGCTGTTCACGTCGATGTTCACCTGCGCCCGGACGGCCGGCTGGAGCAGCCACATCCTCGAGCAGAAGCGCCTCGGCAAGATCATCCGCCCGTCGGCCGAGTACGTCGGCGGCACCGACCTCGAGCCGACCGACGTACCGGGCTGGGAGGACGCCCTCAAGCGCAACGCGGGCCGCGCCTACCTCTAGCCCGCCGGCTCCAGCCGGAAGCGGTTGACGATCGCGCGCAGGTCGTCGGACATCTCCGCGAGTTGTCCGGCGGCCCGGGTCGCCTCCGTGACGCCGACCGTCGTCTGCTGCACGGAGGCGGCCACCTCGGTGATCGTCTCGGCCACCCGGCCGCCGGCGTCGGCGGCCTCGGTGACGCTGCGGCTCATCTCGTTGGTGGTCACCGTCTGCTCCTCGACCGCGGACGCGATGGTGGTCTGGTACTCGCTGATCCGGCCGATGATCCCGCTGATCTCGTCGATCGCCTCGACCGCCCCCTGCGTGTCGGACTGGATGGCGGCGACCCGCTTACCGATGTCCTCGGTCGCCCGGGCGGTCTCCTGTGCCAGGTCCTTGACCTCGCTGGCCACCACGGCGAAACCCTTGCCCATCTCGCCGGCCCGGGCGGCCTCGATGGTGGCGTTGAGGGCTAGCAGGTTGGTCTGCTCGGCGATCGCGGTGATCACCTTGATGACGTTGCCGATCTCGGCGGACGACTCGCCGAGCTTGGACATCACCGTGGTCGTCGTGGCGGTGACCTCGACGGCCCGGGCGGCGACGCCGACCGCCTGGGTGGCGCTCTGGCTGATCTCGCGGATGGAGGCGCCCATCTCCTCGGCGCCGGCGGCCACCGTCTGCACGTTCGACGACATCACCGCGGCGGACTCGGCGACGGTGTTCGCCTGCCGGGCGCCGGTCGCGGCGCTCGCCGCGCTGTCCCGGCTGGTCGAGGCCAGCGCGCCGGCCGCGGTGTTCAGGTTCTGCGAGTGCGCGGCCAGGTCCGTGATGGTCGTCCGCAGGTTCGCGATGGCCTGCCGCAGCGAGCGGGCCATGCCGCCGAGCTCGTCCTTCTGATCCACCTCGGGATCCTTGGAGAGGTCGCCGTCGGCGACGGCGTCCAGCACCGCCGACACCCGCCGCAGCGGCGTGATGATCATCCGGGCCACCCAGAGCGCGAGCAGCACCGAGAGCAGGAAGGCGACGCACATGGCCACGATCACCGTGGTCCGCGTCTTCTGCACCGTCGCGTCGAACTCCTCGCCCGCGAGCAGGGCCGCGTCGGCCCGGTCGGTCTCGGCGGCGAGCTGCCCCTCGTAGGCCTTGCGCAGGTCGCGGTTCGCGCCGAAGGAGGCGTCGATGGCCGCCTTCGGGTTCGCCGCGTAGCTCTTGAACTCGGCGTCGAGCGCGGCGAACCAGGCGTCGGTCCCCGCCTTGATCTCGTCGATGGTGGCCTGCTCGGCGGGGGTGCCGAGTGCGCGCGCGGCGGCGAGGCGCTCGTCGACGGTCTCCTTGCGCCCGAGGGCCTCGGCCGCGAACGACTTGTCGCCCGCGATCAGGAATCCCCGCTCGTCGTTCGCGGCGGCCTTGGCCGCGAGCTCGGCGTCGTGCAGCGCGGTGATGTACGGAACGGCGCGGTTGAGCTCGTCCGTGCGGGTGGTCTTGAGGCCGGAGATGCCGATGAGGCTCATGATCCCGGTGACGAGCATGCCCGCAATGGCGACACCGGCCACCGTGAGAACCTTCGTCGACACCCTGCGGTTGCGTGCCCATCTGTTGAGACCTGCCACTGTTACACCCCTTCACCCGATTTCGCCGTGTCCATTAACCCATTCGGCGCGAGTTGCGAACGGCTTACCGCGAGGGAGCAGAAAGAGTGCCGGAGTGCCTAGCTCGGGCAGGCCTGGCCGAGCTGCGGCGCGATCTTCGCCGGCGTCCTCGGCCCGAGCTGGGCGCGGGTCAGCAGGCTCACGCCAAGCGCCGCGGCGCCGGCGCTGGCCACCGCGACCAGGGCGCCCACCCCGCCGCCGGCGATCCGCTCGCCCAGCAGCACCATGCCGATCGCCGCGGCCGCGACCGGGTTGGCCAGCGTGCTGACCGCCAGCGGGGCCCCGAGGCCGCCGCGGTAGGACCGCTGGGTGAACAGCGTTCCGGCCGACGACAACACCACTATCGCCACGCCCGCGACGACGACCGCCGGGTTCAGCAGCGCGGCCGGGCCGTCGCCGGTGACGTGCACCGCCACCGTCTGGGTCAGCGCCGACGAGACGCCGAAGGCTACGCCCGCGGCGGCCGCCGACCAGAGGACCGAGGCGCCCGGCACCGCGCCCCAGCCGCCGAGCGTCGTGAGCACCACCGCGGTCGCCATCAGCAGGCCGAGAAGCTGCCCGGTGCTCAGCACCGCGACGCCCTTCGCCGTGCCGGCCAGCATCAGGATGCCGAGCAGGCCGGCCACCGTCAGGACGATGCCGCGCCCCTCGACCCGCGTGACCGCACGCCGGGCGATCACCGCGGCCAGCGGAACCGCAAGCACCAGCGTGAGCACGCCGAACGGCTGGACCAGGGAGAGCGGGCCGTAGCGCAGCGCGACCACGTGCAGGGCCGCGCCGGCGCCGTTCAGCGCGATCGCGAGCCACCACAGCGGCATCCGGACCAGCACGCCGATCGGCCGCTGCGCGAGCCGCTCCTGCAGGACCGCCGCGGCCGCGTAACCCGCGGCCGACGCGACGCAGAGCAGGACCGCGGTGATCGGCGCGCTCACGGCTGCTGCTCACCGGGCCGGACCAGACCACTCTGGTACGCGATGACGACCAGCTGCGCCCGGTCCCGTACCCCGAGCTTGGTCATCGCCCGGTTGATGTGCGTCTTCACCGTCAGCGGCGACACGTACAGCCGCTCGCCGATCTCGTCGTTCGACAGCCCGTGCGCCACCAGCGCCAGCACCTCGCGTTCGCGTTCCGTCAGGGCGCCCAGTTCCAGCGCCGCCGGCAGCGCGCTCGGCACCGGCTGACTCAGGAAGCGGCTGACCAGACCGCGGGTGGCGGCCGGGGAGAGCAACGACTCCCCCGCCGCCACGACACGGATCGCGCGCAGCAGTTCGGCGGGGTCGACGTGCTTGCCGAGAAAGCCGCTGGCACCGGCGCGCAGCGCCAGCACCACGTTGTCGTCGTTCTCGAACGTCGTCAGCACCAGCACCCGGACGCCCGCCAGGTCCTCGGACTCGGCGATGCGGCGGGTGGCCTCGATGCCGTCCATTCCCGGCATCCGCAGGTCCATGAGCACCACGTCCGCGCGCTCGGAGCGGGCCAGCTCGACGGCCTCCCGGCCGGTGCCCGCCTCGCCGACGACCTCGACCTCGGGGTCGGGCTCGACGAACATCCGAAAGCCCGCCCGGATCAGCGGCTGATCGTCCGCGAGCAGCACCCGGATGGTCATGAAGGGACCCGCTCAAGGTCGGCGGCCGGCAGGTCGGCGAGGACCGTGAACCGGCCGTCGTCACCCTGGCCCGCCGTCAGCGCGCCGCCGGTGGACGCGGCGCGCTCGCGCATGCCGACGATGCCGTACCCGGAGCCGGCCGGCGCGACACCGGGCCGGACCCGGTTGGTGATCTCCAGCCGCACGCCGCCCGCCGCGTAGGACACCGCGAGCCGGGCCGTGCCGTCGCCGTACTTCTGCGCGTTGGTCAGCGCCTCCTGTGCGATCCGGTATGCCGCGAGGTCGACGAGCGCGGGCAGCTCCCGGGGCTCGCCGTGCTGGTGGTGGTCCACCCGCAGGCCCGCGGCGGCGAGATCGTCGAGCAGCCCGCTGAGGCGCGCCAGCCCCCGGGTCGGCTCGGTGGCCGGCGCCTCGATGCCGTCGGTGCCGCGCAGCAGCCCGACCACGGACGCGATCTCCTTGAGCGCCGCGTCCGACGAGCGGCTGATGTGGTCAAGCGCCGGCGCGACCTGCTCCGGGCGGTGCGCAAGGATGTGCTTCGCGCCGGTGGCCTGCACCTTGATGACGGCGATGTGGTGTGCGACGACGTCGTGCAGCTCGCGGGCGATGCGCACCCGCTCCTCGACCACCCGGCGCCGAGCCTCCTCGTCGCGGCTCTGCTCGGCGCGCCGGGCGCGCTCCTCGACCTCCGCCACGTACGCCCGGCGGCTGCGGGCGGCGTCACCGACCGCGGTGGCCATGCCGATCCAGGCGAGCGTGCCCAGGTTCTCCGGCGCCCACCATCCGCCGCCGCCCCAGGCCACCCCCGCCAGGTACACCGCGATGCCGATGCAGCAGGAGGTACCCCAGACCGTGCGCCGGTCGTTGCGGCTCGCGAACGTGAACAGCAGCACGATCGCGGCGACGGTCAGGACCGGCTGCCGCTCGTTGTCGACGGCGACGAGCGCGATCCAGGTGAGCACCACGACGATCAGGGCCGGCCGGGTGCGCACGCGGCGGGCCGAGACCCCCAGGAAGGCGACGCCGATCGCGATGACCTCGGCGGCGCCGGGTGCCCGCGGCTGCTCGCCGTGCGGTCCGATGCGCAGGGCGGCGAGCGCGGCGCCCGCCAGGAACAGGCCCAGCACGACGTCGCAGAGCAGCGGATGGCGAATTATCGCCAGCCCGGCCCGCGTGTGCCGCAGCCCGCTCATCTCCATGACGATCACGTTACGCGCGGAGGGTGCCACCGGACGTCGTCCCCGCGCGGTAAGAACGTGACCCCGCATACCACCGTCGCAGTACGCCGATCCGCCCGCCGGGGGAGGACGCGGATCACGCCGGCCACCGGCCAGCCTGATGCCCATGATCGAGGTCAGACAACTCACCAAGCGGTACGGCGCCAAGACCGCCGTCGACTCACTGACGTTCACCGTCAGGCCCGGCACAGTCACCGGCTTCCTGGGCCCCAACGGCGCCGGGAAGTCCACCACCATGCGGATGATCCTGGGGCTGGACCGACCGACGTCGGGCACGGCGACGATCAACGGCCGCCCGTACGCGGAGCACGCCGCGCCGCTGCGGCAGGCCGGCGCGCTGCTGGACGCGAAGGCCGTGCACACCGGCCGGTCCGCGTACCACCACCTGCTGGCGATGGCGGCGACGACCGGCGTGCCACGCGCCCGGGTCGACGAGGTCATCGACCTGGTCGGCCTGCGCGAGGTCGCCCGCAAGCGGGCCGGCGCCTTCTCCCTCGGCATGGGCCAGCGGCTCGGCATCGCCTCGGCCCTGCTCGCCGACCCGGAGGTGCTGATCCTCGACGAGCCGGTGAACGGGCTCGACCCGGAGGGCATCCTCTGGATCCGGCGCCTGATGCAGGGGCACGCCGCGCGGGGCCGCACCGTCTTCGTCTCGTCGCACCTGATGAGCGAGATGGCGCTGACCGCCGAGCACCTCGTGGTCGTCGGCCGTGGACGGCTGATCGCCGACGTCTCGGTGGCCGAGTTCATCGAGCGGGCCGCACGCGACACCGTGCTGGTCCGCACGCCGCGCGCCGTCGAGCTGCACGACCTCGTCGCCGGCCCGGGCGTGACAGTGCTCGGCGTCGAGCGCGGCGCCTTCGAGGTCTCCGGGCTCTCGGCCGCGGAGATCGGCGACCGCGCCGCGGCGGCGGGCATCGCCCTGCACGAACTGACCCTCCTGCGACCGTCGCTCGAGGAGGCCTTCATGGAGCTGACCAGGGACGTGGTCGAGTACCAGAGCCTGGGTGCGGCCTCATGACCGAGCTTGCCGGGGTGACACAGGCCCGGGTGATCCGGTCCGAGTGGATCAAATTCTGGTCGTTGCGTTCGACCACCGTCACGCTGGCCACCGCGGTCGCCCTGCTGGTCGGCATCGGGCTGCTCGCCGCGGGAATGCTCGGCTCGGGCGACATCGGCGGCCCGGGCCCGGGGCCCGGCAACCTCGGCCCGGTCGCCGCCAGCCTGGCCGGGCTCACGTTCGCCCAGCTGGCGTTCGGCACGCTGGGCGTGCTGTTCATGGCGAGCGAGTACGGCACCGGGATGATCCGCTCGTCGCTGACCGCCGTGCCGAGGCGGCTCCCGGTCCTCTGGGGCAAGATCGCCGTCTTCGGCGGGGTCGTCCTGGTCGTCGGCCTCGCGGCCGCGGCGATCGCCTTCACCGGCGGCCAGGCCGTCATCGGCGGCGGCGGCGCGTCCTGGTCCGGCACCGGCGTGGCCCGTGCGGTGATCGGCTCGGCGGTGATCCTGGCCGGCTCGGGCGTGCTCGGCCTCGCCCTCGGCGCGCTGCTGCGCTCGACGCCGGCCGCCATCAGCACGCTGTTCGGCGCGATGTTCCTGCTCAGCGGGGTGGCCCAGCTACTGCTGCCCGCAGCCTGGCGTGACGACGTCGTGCGGTTCCTGCCGGCGAACGCCGGTGAGGCGTTCACCGCGGTGACCCCGGACTCCGACGCCCTCGGCCCGTGGGTCGGGCTCGGCGTCTTCGTGGCCTACGTCGCGGCGGTCGTCATCGCCGGCGCGTGGCGGCTCCGGCGCTCCGACGCCTGACGCCACAGCCCTTAGGCTCGGACCATGGCGTTCGATCAGCATGGACACACGCATCGCCTGGACTGGGCCGACCCCACGATCCGGGAGTGGGACTGCACCGTCGTCTGGTCCGATCCCGCCGATCCCGAAGCCGGGATCGTGCTCGACCGGTCGGCGTTCTACCCGGGCGGCGGCGGCCAGCCGCCGGACCACGGCGTGCTGATCTGGCAGGGCGTGCGGACCCGGATCGTGGACACCCGCAAGGGCGACGAGCACTACCTGATCCCCGCGCCCGGCGACCCGGTACCGCCGGCCGGCGCGAGCGTGCGCGGCGCCGTCGACGACGAGCGCCGCACCACGCTGATGCGCACCCACTCGGGGCTGCACATCCTCTGTGGCACGGTGTTCCGCGACTTCGGCGCGCTGGTCACCGGTGGCAACATGCAGCCGGGCGAGGCCCGGATGGACTTCAACCTGCCGGAGGTACCGCCGGGCTTCAAGCAGGCCCTCGAGGACGCGGTGAACGCGGAGGTCGCCGCCGACCGCAAGATCGTCGCGCGGGTGCTGTCGCGCGCGGAGGCGCTCGCCATCCCCGACCTGGTCCGCACCCAGGACGCGCTGCCGCCGCTGGAGAACCCCGAGATCCGGGTGGTGGACATCGTCGGCCTGGACGTGCAGGCCGACGGCGGCACCCACGTGGCGTCGACCGCGCAGGTCGGCCGGGTCCAGGTGGTCAAGGTCGAGAGCAAGGGCCGGCAGAACCGGCGGGTGCGGATCAAACTCGTCGCCTGACGCCGGGCCCGCGAGCCGATAGGGTCGGATCAGGTCAGGTGTGGCGGGAAGCCGGAGGCCGAGAATGTCCCTTTTTGGGCGTGGTACCTGGTCCGAGACCCGTCGCATCGGCGACCTGCTGCGCACCGAGACCATCGGTGGGATGCTGCTCCTGGTGGCCGCGCTGATCGGCATCGGCTGGGCGAACTCGCCGTGGAGCGCCGCCTACCGCACCCTCTGCGCCGTCCACCTCGGGCCGCTGACCCTGTCGGAGTGGGCGGCCGACGGGCTGCTGGCGATCTTCTTCTTCGTCGCCGGGCTCGAGCTGAAGCGGGAGTTCGTCGCCGGCGACCTGCGCGACCCGCGCCGGGCGGCCCTGCCGGTGGTGGCCGCCGTCGGCGGCATGGTCGTCCCCGCGGCGATCTTCGCGCTGATCAACCTGGACAGCGGTGCGCTCGCCGGGTGGGCGACGCCGACCGCGACGGACATCGCCTTCGCCCTCGCGGTCCTCGCCGTCCTCGGCACGCACCTGCCAACGGCCCTGCGCACGTTCCTGCTGACCCTCGCCGTGGTCGACGACCTGCTGGCCATCGTGATCATCGCGGTCTTCTACACGTCGTCGCTGCATCCCCTGCCGCTGCTGCTCGCGCTGATTCCGCTGGCGCTGTTCGGGCTGCTCGTCCAGCGCGGGGTCCGCAGGTGGTGGCTGCTGCTGCCGCTGGCGGCGGCGACCTGGGTGCTGGTGCACGAGTCCGGCGTGCACGCGACCGTGGCCGGCGTCCTGCTCGCCTTCACGGTTCCGGTGCGTAGGTTTGGGCTGGCGGAGCACTTCGAGCACCGCTTCCGGCCGCTGTCGGCCGGATTCGCCGTACCCGTCTTCGCGTTCACCGCCGCCGGCGTCTCGGTCGCCGCGGCCGGCGGCCTCGGTGCCAGTCTGCGCGACTCGGTGACCATCGGCGTGATCGCCGGCCTGGTCGTCGGCAAGACGGTCGGCGTCACCGGCGCGACCTGGCTGGTGCAGCGCTTCACCCGGGCCCGGCTGGATCCGGGCCTGAGCTGGTGGGACGTCGTGGGGGTCGCCCTGCTCGGCGGCATCGGCTTCACGGTGTCGCTGCTGATCGGGGAGCTCGCGTTCGGGCCCGGAACCGCCCGTGACGGGAACGCCAAGATCGGTGTCCTGCTCGGCTCCCTGCTGGCGGCCCTCCTCGCCGCGATCGTGCTCCGGGTGCGTAACCAGCACTACCGGGCGCTCGAGGCCGAGGAGTCGGTCGACTCGGACCACGACGGAATTCCGGATGTGTATCAGCGCTGAACGGCCCCGGTACCCTCGTCGATGTGACGGACATTGTGGAGAGTGTTGAGGCGACGACGCTGCTCGATGAGCTGACCCGGCTGCCGGGCCGCGAGGATCCGTACCCCCGCTATCGACGCCTCCGGGAGATCTCGCCGGTCGTCCGCGCCGAGGACGGCGCGCTCGTGGTCACCCGCCACGCCGACTGCGTCGCGGTCACCCGGCATCCGAAGCTCGGGCATCTGCCGTCGCACATGATGGAGTTCGTCCGGCCCGACTGGGCCGACCATCCGGCGCTGCACCAGCTGTTCACCAGCGTCCTTGCCAAGAACCCGCCGGACCACACCCGGCTGCGGCGCCTGGTCAGCTCCTCGTTCACCGCCCGCCGCGTGCAGGCGCTACGGCCGCGGATCGCCCAGATGGTCGAGGACCTGCTCGACCGGATGAGCGGCGAGGTCGACTTCGTCCAGGCGCTGGGCTTTCCGCTGCCGGTCAACGTCATCGGCGAGCTGCTCGGCATTCCCGAGCCGGACCGGGCACAGTTCCAGACCCTGGTCCGGGACTGGACGCAGGTGCTTGAGGTGATCACGCCGGAGGTGCTCGAGACGGCGGACCCGGCGGCCGCGACGATCCGCGAATACCTGGCCGCCCTGACGGCCGAGCGCCGCAAGGACCCGGGCGACGACCTGATCAGTGCGCTGGTGGCCGCCGAGGAGGACGGCGACAAGCTCACCGAGGAAGAGCTGCTCACCATGGCGGCCCTGCTGTTCGCGGCCGGCTTCGAGACGACGACGAACCTGCTCGGCAACGGCATCGTCGCGCTGCTGCGCAACCCGGACCAGCTCGAGTCGCTGCGCCGGCAGCCCGGCCTCGCCGCCGGCGCGGTCGAGGAGTTGCTGCGCTTCGACACGCCGGTGCAGCTGCTCAGCCGGGTGGCCTGGGACGACCTCGAGATCGCCGGCGTGCCGATGTCGGGCGGCGACCGGATCGTGGCGTACCTGGGTGCGGGCAACCGCGACCCGGAGCGTTTCGCCGACCCGGACCGGCTCGACCTCGCCCGCGCGGACAACGCGCCCCTGTCGTTCGGCGGCGGCATCCACTACTGCCTCGGCGCGCCGCTGGCCCGACTGGAGGCACAGTTGGCGGTGCCGGCGCTGCTGGCCCGCTTCCCCCGCCTGGCCCTGGCCGGTGAGCCGGGGCGGCGCGACAGCCTCGCGATCCGCGGCTACACCAGCATTCCCATCTCGGTCGGCTGAGCCCACCCGCGGCGGTGTGGCCGGCGGATGAAAATCCTCGCCGGCCATAGCACCGCGCGGTGAAATAAGAACGCCGCTGCGAATTCCACGGGGGAAGAACTCGCAACGGCGTCGTAGGCAAGAGTATCGACCACGGCGGTTGTTGTCCATCCGTACCGTCGATCATCACGCCCGAGCCGAAACTCCGATGCCACCCTCGCCGGTCAGCACCCGGATGCCGCCGTCACGACGGCCGGGGCGAACCGGTCGGCCGAGGGCGGCACCTCACAAACGACATTGACGTTCGTCGCGGACGCCGGGCTAATAGTTGCGGGGCGACATCTATTAGTCCGGGGCGCCGGAAACGCCGACTCCGGGCGCCTCCGCGCTCTCGGCGAGCATCTTCTTGCGCTTCTTCGCGGGCAGCCGGTCGACGTAGAGCAGCCCGTCGAGGTGATCGGTCTCGTGTTGCAGGCAGCGCGCGAGCAGTCCGGTGCCGTCGATGCGCACCGGCTCGCCGTGCATGTCGACCCCGGTCACGTACGCGACGGTGGGACGGCCGACGTCGGCGCGGACGCCGGGCACCGAGAGGCAGCCCTCGCTGTCGACCTCGAGGTCGCGGCCCTCGGGCAGGTGCAGCACGGGGTTGACGACATGGGCGACGACGTGGGCATCGGTCGCGTCGGGGCAGTCGACGACGAACACCCGGGCGTCGACGCCGATCTGGTTGGCGGCGAGCCCGACGCCCTCGGCGGCGGCCATCGACGCGAACATGTCGGCGACGAGCTGCCGCAGATCGTCGTCGAAGACGGTCACCTCGGCGCACCGCCGATGCAGCACGGGGTTGCCGTAGCGGGTGATGGGTCGCGGGGTTCCGGCGCGGGTCTGCACCCCGCGATTTTAAGACCCACGGCGCCCGGACACGAAGTCGCCCGCGCTTCCATGGGGGCCGGAAGCGCGGGCGACGGTCAATCAGGCCGGCGGATTCTCCCCGGCCGAGCCGTTGCCGCCGTTGCCACCGTTGCCGCTGTCGGCACCGTCGGCCGGGCCGTCACCGGGGCGGTCGGCGGGCCGGCTCTCCCGGCGGGCCGCCCGGCCGGCGGCCTCGGCGGCAGTGCTCGCCCAGGCCCACGCCTTCCCGGTCTGCGCACCGGCCCAGCCGCCCAGGTCGGCCGCGCCGCCGCCGAACCGGCGGAGCAGCGTGACCAGCGGGTCCGGCGAGTTCTCGAAGGCCTCCCGGTAGTGACCCGCCGCCGCCTTCACGTCGCCCGAGACCGACGCGTTGCCGTCCGAGTCGCGGCGCGGGAAGTCGCCGCCGAGGATGCGGCCGTACTCGCCCGAGTCGATCCAGCGGCGCAGCTCGGCCGCGCGGGCGACCGGCACCGGGTGGCTGCTCCACGCCGTCATGCCGATCTTGTGGATGCTGTCGCGGAGGTCGCCGCCGCCCTGGTACTCGGCCGCCTGCTCCAGGAAGGCCGCCGTGTCGATCTGGGACAGGTCGCCGCCGCCCGCGAGCTTCATCAGCAGGCGGGTCGAGGCGGCCGGGTCCTGGCCGGCGAGCAGGCCCGCGCGGTCCGCCGACAGCTCGGCCTTGCGCCACCACTCGTACATCGCCGCGATGATCGCCCGCAGCGTGATCGCGCCGATCGGTAGCCAGCTGACGTTCGCCGCCCACCTGGTCAGGATCATCATGATCGTCTTGTAGACCGCGTGGCCGCTGCGCACGTGGCCGATCTCGTGGCCGAGCAGGGCGCGCAGCTCCTCGTCGTCGAGCTTCTCGACCGCGCCCGTGGTGATGACGATGAACGGCTTGTCCATGCCGATCGCCTGGCCATTGATCATCGGGGACTGCGAGACGTACAGCTCGGGCAGCTCGGCCACGTCGATGGTGGTCGCGGCCTCGACGAAGCGCTGGTGCACCCGCGGGTACTGGCGGTGGTCGACGCGGATCGAGCCGGCCAGGTACGAGAGCCGGAAACCGCGCTCGTTCCACATGCCGAAGAAGGCCCGCACGATGTCGTCGAAGCCGCGCAGCTCGCGCAGGGCGGTGAGCGCGCCGCGGTCGGCGGGGTGTTCCCAGGCTCGGGAGCTGATATCGGTCAGCGTGATCCGTTGCCGGGCCGGCCGATTCTCATCGTCGATCGTCATGGGTTCCCCTCCGTGACTCGGTCTCCTGCTCCAAGCAAAAGCCTGCGGGTCAAGGAGTCCCGGGCACATCGGCTCGGAGCGGGACTTCCGCGCTTTCAGGTCAGACTTTCGGCCGACTCGGGCACCGAGTGTCGTGACGACGTCACCGTGCGGTCAGTTCCTCGGCGCGGGCGAGCAGGGCCCGCCGCTCCGGCTCGGAGTGTGCCGCCGCGGCCGCCTGTTCGAAGAGGACCACGGCGCGGTCGGCGCGGCCCGCGCGTGCGGTCAGGTCGGCCTCGGCGGCCACCGCGTACGGGTACCCGTCCAGAGCGCCGCCGGCGCGGGCCTCGGCGAGCAGCACGAGCCCGGCGTCCGGGCCGTGCGCGTACCCGTGCGCCACCGCCCGGTTCAGCGCGACCACCGGCGAGGGCAGCAGCCGCGCCAGCTCGTCGTAGAGCGCGGCGATCGCCGGCCAGTCGGCCGGGTCGCGGACGTGGCAGGCGGCGATCCGCGCCTGTAGCGCGTACTGGCCGCCCGTGGCCGGCAGCAGCGCGAGCGCCTCGGCGATGGCCGCGTGATCCCAGCGGGACCGGTCCTGCCGGTCCAGCGTGCGCAGCTCGCCCGCGTCGTCGCGCCGCGCGGCGCGGCGCGAGTGCTGGAGCAGGAACAGCGCCAGCAGCGCCCGGATCTCCGGATCGCCGGGCATGAGCCGGTCCAGCAGCCGGGCGAGCCGGATCGCCTCCTCCGCGAAGGCGGGCTCGCCGTCCGCGTCGTAGCCCCGGGTGAAAAGCAGGTAGAGCACCGCAAGCACGCCGGGCAGCCGCTCGGTCAGCGCGGCGCCGGCCGGCACCCGGTACGGGATGCCAGCGTCGGCGATCCTCGTCTTCGCCCGGGTCAGCCGCCGGGTCATGGTGGACTCGGTGACAAGGAAGGCCCGCGCGATGTCGCCGGTCGGCACGCCGGCGATGGTCCGCAGCGTCAGCGCGACCCGCGCCTCGAGCGGCAGCGCGGGATGGCAGCAGGTGAAGATCAGCCGCAACCGGTCGTCCACCACGCCCTCCCCCGCCGCCGCCTCGGGCGCGGGCGACAGCCGCGCCAGCTCCTCGAGCTTGCGGCGTTCGACGGTCGCGCGCCGCAGCACGTCGATCGCGCGGTTGCGCGCGACCGTCATCAGCCACCCGCCCGGGTTCGCCGGCACCCCGTCCCGCGGCCAGCGTTCCAGGGCGAGCGCCAGCGCCTCCTGTGCGCAGTCCTCCGCCAGGGTCCAGTCGCCGGTGATCCGGATCAACGCGGCGACGATCCGCGGGCGCGCCTCCGCGCCCGCCTCGGCGACCGCCCGCCCGGCGCTCATCGCGTCACGCGAACGGGCGCAGCTCGACGCGGCCGTTCCAGGCCATCGGGTGTGCCCGGGCGATCTCGATCGCCTCGTCCAGGTCGGCGCACTCGAGGATGTCGAAGCCCACGATCACCTCCTTGGTCTCGGCGAACGGCCCGTCGGAGAGGAGCAGTTCGCCGCCGCGTACCCGGACCGTGGTGGCCGCGGCCGGCGAGGCGAGCTCGTTGCCCTGCAACCGGCGCCCCGCCGCGTCGTTCTCCGCCACCCACGCGTGGATGTCGGGCACCTGGGACTCGTCGGCCTCCGGCTCGGTGTCGGTGCAGACGAACATCATGTACTTCATCTCAGCGCTCCCTTGTTTCGTGATCTCAGCACCGTGACGAACGGGCGACGGGGTTCCGGACAACTCTCGATGTGTCGCGGCTCACCATCGTCCCCGACGGCCGACGGGGAGAGGCGATCATGAGACGCCGACGTTATGATGGCGGGACCCGGTCGAGAGGCGCTGCGACGGACTCCTTGTCCGCCACGCTCGGCCGCGGGCCAAAAGACGTAAGGGCGCCTCCTTAAGAGGGGGTGCCCTTCTTCATGTCCGATCGACTTCAGCGGATCAACGGTCTCGACTTCGCCGTCGCCGACCTGTCCCTGGCCGGCTTCGGCCGGCACCAGATGCGCCTCGCCGAGCACGAGATGCCGGGCCTCATGGCCATCCGCGCCGAGTACGCGCAGGCTCAGCCGCTGCGCGGCGCGCGCATCGCCGGCTCGCTGCACATGACCATCCAGACCGCCGTGCTGATCGAGACGCTCGTCGCGCTCGGCGCGCAGGTGCGCTGGGTCTCCTGCAACATCTTCTCGACGCAGGACGAGGCCGCCGCGGCGATCGTCGTCGGCCCCGAGGGCACGGTCGAGGCGCCCACCGGCACCCCGGTCTTCGCCTGGAAGGGCGAGACGCTCGAGGAGTACTGGTGGTGCACCGAGCAGCTGTTCGACTTCGGTGACGGCCTCGGCCCGAACATGATCCTGGACGACGGCGGCGACGCCACCCTGCTGGTGCACAAGGGCGTCGAGTTCGAGAAGGCCGGCGCGGTCCCCGCGACGACCGCCGAGGACAACCACGAATACACGATCATCCTCGACACGCTGCGCCGCAGCCTGGCCTCGGACAGCGGGCGCTTCACCAAGATCGCCGCCGAGATCCGCGGCGTCACCGAGGAGACCACCACGGGCGTGGCCCGGCTCTACAAGTTCGCCAAGACCGGCGAGCTGCTCTTCCCGGCGATCAACGTCAACGACGCGGTCACCAAGAGCAAGTTCGACAACAAGTACGGCATCCGCCACTCGCTCGTCGACGGCCTCAACCGCGCCACCGACGTCATGCTGGGCGGCAAGCTCGCCGTGGTCTGCGGCTACGGCGACGTCGGCAAGGGCTCGGCCGAGACGCTGCGCGGCCAGGGCGCCCGCGTCGTGGTGACCGAGATCGACCCGATCTGCGCGTTGCAGGCGGCGATGGACGGCATGCAGGTCGTGCGGCTCGAGGACGTGGTCTCCCAGGCCGACATTTTCATCACCACCACCGGCGGCACGGACATCATCACCGTCGACCACATGGCCAAGATGAAGCACAACGCGATCGTCGGCAACGTCGGCCACTTCGACGACGAGATCGACATGGCCGGGCTGGCCAAGGTCGAGGGCATCAAGAAGGTCGAGGTCAAGCCGCAGGTGCACGAGTGGCACTTCCCGGACGGGCACGCGATCCTCGTGCTCTCCGAGGGCCGCCTGATGAACCTGGGCAACGCCACCGGGCACCCGAGCTTCGTGATGTCCAACTCGTTCAGCAACCAGGTCATCGCGCAGATCGAGCTCTGGGTCAAGCCGGGCGAGTACGAGAAGCAGGTCTACGTGCTCCCGAAGCACCTGGACGAGAAGGTGGCCCGCCTGCACCTCGACGCGCTGGGCGTGCGGCTGACCGAGCTGACCAAGCGGCAGGCCGAGTACCTCGGCGTCGCGGTCGAGGGCCCGTTCAAGCCGGACCACTACCGCTACTGATCCACCGCGGCCCAGGTCACCCGGAACCCGGGTGACCTGGGTCTTTCAGTGCCGCCGCCGCGCGCAGGACCGCCGTCCGCGGGCTGGTCAGGACCGGTGTCGGCAGGTCGGCAAGGAGATCGGCCGCGGGCGCCATGCTGGCCTGCGCCAGGACGATCACGTCCGCGGTGAGGCCGCGGCAGTGCGCCGCCACCCGCCGCGCGTAGCCCGCCAGGTCGCCGGCCGCGAAGAGCGCCCAGGCGTCCAGGCAGGGCGCGTCCACGATCTCCACCGGGCCCGCCGCGCACTCCAGCAGGAGCGCGCGGGTCGGCGCGAGCGTCGACTCCACCGTGGCGACAACGGCGATGCGCCCGCCGATCGCGACGGCCGCCTCGGCCATCGGGCGGTCCAGCCGCAGCACCGGCACCCCGGCGCCGACCCGTTCCGTCTGCCCGCCGATCGTCGAGCACGTGCACACCACCAGGTCCGCCCCGGAGTCGGCAAGCGAGCGCAGCCGCTCGGCGATCCGGGAATCGACGCCGGGCGCCGCGGCGTCGGCCAGCAGCCGCTCGTCGACGACATGCAGGTCGCGCACGCCCGGCGCCAGCTCCGCGACCAGGCCGCGGAAGGTGGGCACGTGCGCTTCGGCGGTGTGCAGGAACCCGATGGTGGTCACGCCGCAAGTCTGCCGCACCGCGTCAGACCTGGCGGAACTCGATGCCCAGCAGGCTCGCGGCCGCCCGGTAGTCCGCCGCGCGGTGGTCCAGCGACAGCGACCAGTGGTGGCCGACCCCGGAGGCGCTCCAGTCGTCCACCCACTCGCCCGGGTCGCGGCCGAAGTCGACCCGGCTCGTCGTGTTGCCGATCGCCAGCAGCGGCCCCGGCACGACCGCGCCCTCGGCGGCGATGAACGACAGCGAGCCGTCCCGGTCCTGGCCGAGCCCCAGCAGCGTGACCGGGCCGGGCCGCACGTCGGCCTCGACGCTGACGCCCCAGCCGCGCTTGCCGTGGAAGACGCCGAGGCCGCGCAGCAGCGGGTCCCGGGCGCCGAGCGCCAGGTGCGCCGGGCCGTCGTGGCCCATCTCCACCACGTCGTCCTCGAAGTTCAGCGCCTGGAGCTCGCAGAACGTGCCACCGGCCCCGGCGGCCTGCGTCGCCAGCTGCGCCACCGTCGTACGCAGCTCGTACTCGCCGGAGGCCGGTATGCCCCGGGCGGTGAGCAGCGACGCCCCGAGGATCATCCCCGCGGCGAGCCGCTCGTGCTGCTCGCCGTCGAGCCCGCGGTGGTAGTAGGCGAGGCTGTCCAGCTCGAAGTCCTCCACCAGCCGGTCCAGCGCCACCGAGACCGTCGCGCCCCAGGCGAAGTCCTCCTCCCGCACCGTCTCGTCGAGGGTGAAGACCTCCCGGGCCAGGTCAACCCGCGCCTTGATCTCCGGTTCGGTGACCTTCTCGACCCGCTGCCGCAGGTCGTCGAACTCGAGCACCTCGACGTGCGAGCCGAACGTCGCCGGCAGCAGCGTCAGGTCGGTCGAGACGTCGAGCATCCCCGGGTACAGGTGGCCCATGAGGCCGTGCCGCGCGTGCCGCAGCGCCGCGCGGACGTGCGCGGCGCGGATCCACCGCCCGATCCGCCGCCAGGCCGACTCCTGCCGCAGCCAGCCGGAGACCGACCGGAATTCGATGCCGGCCCGGCGGAACGTGTTGCCCATCTCGGGCACCGGGCACTGCCCGCAGTACGCCAGCCAGGCGCCGGTGTCGAACGACGCGTGATCCATCTTCTCGGTCGGTTGCAGGTCGATGACCAGCACCGGCGTGTTCGCCCGCCGGGCGATCGGCAGCACCATCGACGCGGTCAGGTACGTCGTCAGGAACAGCACGATGAGGTCGCAGTCCGCCCGCCGCAGCTCCTCGGCCGCGGCCGCGCCCTCCTGCGCGTCCGAGATGAAGCCGACGTCGGTCACCTCGGCGTCCATGTCCTTCAGCCGCTGCGAGACGTAGCGGGCGGACTCCTGCAACTGCGGCAACAGGCCGGGGAACTGCGGCCAGTACGTGCCGAGCCCGCCGGCGACCAGGCCGATGCGGGTACGGCGGCGCCTCCGCTCGGGTAATAGTTCGATCATTTGCCGGCCTCCGTGAGGATGACGTGCAGGCGGCGCGGGCCGTGTACGCCCTCGACGCGGTTGAGTTCGATGTCGCTGGTCGCGGACGGGCCGCTGATCCAGGTGAGCGGCCGGCGCGGGTCGAGCCGGGCTAAGGCTTCCGGCACCGAGGCCACCACCTGGTCCGCGCGGACCACGCAGATGTGCAGGTCGGGCAGGAGCGAGATGATCCGGCGGCCCTGGTCGGGCGAGCCGTCCAGGACGATCGTGCCGGTCTCGGCGACGGCGACGGTGGCGGCGGTGAGCACGCCGCCGGCGACCGCCAGCGTGTCCGCGCTCAGGCCGTCGTCGGGCAGCACCTCGACCGAGGCGGGCAGCCAGGCGGGGTCGATGCCGGGCGGCACGATCAGCGGCCCGGGCGCCAGGCCGGCCACGGTCTTCGCGATCGCGACGCCGCGGTGCACGACGGCCTTGTAGTCCTCCAGCCGGCGCACGAGCAGGTCGAGGTCGGCCGGGCCCCCGCCGCGGGAGTACCCGCGCGGTATCTCGGCCGCCGCGTTCGCCGCGCCGTCACCGAGCGCGGCCCGGATCCGCCCCAGCACGACATCCCGGCCGCTCATGCCATCGCCTCCGCTGGCGCTCCGGCGATGACATTCGTCGGGCGCCGAGTTGATGATTCGCTCGCAAGCTCGCTCATCGCTTGGCCCACCAGTCGCGGAAGGTCTCCGGTGGTGGCGGTGGCAGGTCCCGGCTCGCGGTCCAGCCGTTGAACGGCCGTGGCAGGCGCCGGCCGGCGAATCGGCTGAGCCGCGCGGCATGCTGCGCGGCCGCGAACAGCCGCGGGTGGTCCATCGTGTACGCCGCGGCGGCCATCGCGATTGACTCCGGCGTCGGCCGCCGCCTCGCCCGCACGTGCTCGCCGCGCAGATGCACCAGGATCGACGGGATGTCGATCTTCACCGGGCAGGCGTCGAAGCAGGCACCGCAGAGCGACGACGCGTACGGCAGGGAGGCGTTGTCCTCCACCCCGGTGAGCTGCGGCGACAGCACCGCGCCGATCGGACCCGGATACACCGACCCGTACGCGTGCCCGCCGGTCCGCTCGTACACCGGGCAGACGTTCAGGCAGGCCGAGCACCGGATGCAGTGCAGCGCCTGCCGCCCGACCTCGTCGGCGAGCACCGCGCTGCGACCGTTGTCGAGCAGCACGAGGTGGAAGCTCTGCGGCCCGTCGCCGGGCGTCACCCCGGTCCACATCGACGTGTACGGGTTCATCCGCTCGCCGGTCGACGCCCGCGGCAGCAGCTGGAGGAAGACCTCGAGGTCCCGCCAGGTCGGCACGAGCTTCTCGACGCCCATCACGGTGATCAGGGTCTCGGGCAGGGTCAGGCACATCCGCCCGTTGCCCTCCGACTCCAGCACCACAAGCGTCCCGGTCTCGGCGATCGCGAAGTTCGCGCCGGACACCGCGACCCGGGTGCGCAGGAACGTCTCGCGCAGGTAGCGCCGGGCGGCCGCGGCCAGCACCGCCGGTTCGTCGGTGAGCGCCGGGTCGACGCCCGGCATCTCGCGCAGGAAGATCTCACGGATCTCGGCGCGGTTGCGGTGGATCGCCGGCACCAGGATGTGGCTGGGCCGGTCGTGTCCGAGCTGGACGATCAGCTCGGCCAGGTCCGTCTCGACCGCCTCGATCCCGGCCGCCTCCAGCGCCTCGTTGAGCCCGATCTCCTGGGTCGCCATCGACTTGACCTTGATGACCCGGTCGTGGCCGGTGGCCCGGACCAGCTCGGTGACGATCCGGTTGGCCTCGTTGGCGTCCGCGGCCCAGTGCACGACCCCGCCGGCCCGGGTGACGTTCTCCTCCAGTTGGAGCAGCAGCTCCGGCAGCCGGGCCATGGTGTCCGCCTTCAGGGCCGACCCGGCCGAGCGCAGCTCCTGCCAGTCGGGCAGCTCGGCGATGACCGCGCCGGACTTCGCGCGGATCGTGGCGGTGGCATGCCCGAGGTTGCGGCGCAGCTGTTCGTTGCCCAGCGCCTTGCGGGCGGCCGCCGGGAACGGCTCCTCGCCGCGCAGGTTCCCGACGCCGCGCGGCGCCGTTGCCGGCATGCCCAGGAAGGTGGTCATGGTTCCTCCGTAGCCGCGAGGATCTCCGCGAGGTGCACCGTCCGGACCTCGGCGCCGAGCCGGGACAGCCCGCCGCCGATGTGCATCAGGCAGGACGAGTCGCCGGCGGCGCAGACCTCCGCGCCGGTGTCGAGCACGTGCCGCATCTTGTCGGCGAGCATGGCGGCCGAGGTGTCCGCGTTCTTCAGCGCGAACGTGCCGCCGAAGCCGCAGCACTGCTCGGCCGCGGGCAGCTCGACCAGCTCCAGCCCGCGCACGCCGCGCAGCAGCCGCAGCGGCCGGTCGCCGACCCGGAGCATCCGCAGCGAATGACAGGTCGGGTGGTACGTGACGCGGTGCGGGTAGTACGCGCCGACGTCGGTGACCCCGAGCACGTCGACGAGCAGCTCGGACAGCTCGTAGGTCCGCGCGGCGACCTCCTCGGCGCGGGCCGCCAGCCCGCCGTCGCCCGCGGACCGGGCCAGCGCCGCGTGCTGGTGCCGCACCGAGCCGACACACGACCCGGAGGGCGCGACCACCACGTCGTACGGTGCGAAGGTCCGCACGTGCCGCCGGACCAGCGGCAGCGCGTCGCGGGAGTATCCGGTGTTGATGTGCATCTGCCCGCAGCACGTCTGCCCGGCCGGGAAGACCACCTCGTGGCCGAGGCGCTCCAGCAGGCGCACGGTCGCCTTGGCCGCGGCCGGGAACATCGTGTCCGCCAGGCAGGTCACGAACAAGGCGATGCGCATGTCAGGCCTCCAACCGCCGCTCGGCCGACCGCCACGCCGCCGCGTCGCCGCGCGGCTCGTAACGCACGATCTGCTGAGTCTCCCGCAGGACGGCCCGCAATGCCGGGAGGCCGCCGCCGATCGCACCGGCCGCCCGGGCCTGCACGAGCACGTTGCCCAGCGCGGTGGCCTCGACCGGGCCGGCCAGCACGGGCAGCCCGCAGGCGTCGGCGGTGAGCCGGCAGAGCAGCTCGTTGCGGGCGCCGCCGCCGACGATGTGCACGGCGTCCACGTGCCGGCCGGAGAGCTCCTGCGCCTGGCGCACCGCACGCCGATGTGCGAGCGCCAGGCTGTCCAGGATGCACCGGACGACCTCGGCCGGCGACGAGAACGCGCTGCGTCCGCTCGCCGCGGTGAGCCGGCCGACCATGTCACCCGGCGCCAGGAACACCGGGTCGTCGAGGTCGACGACGGCGCCGAAGGCGGGCTCGGCGGCGGCCTCGCGGAGCAGCGCCGGCAGGTCCGGCGAGCCCCACTCCCGCAGGCACTCCTGGAGGGGCCAGAGCCCCATCACGTTGCGCAGGTAGCGCACGGTCCCGTCGACACCGCCCTCGTTTGTGAAGTTGGCCAGCCGGGACGCCTCGGTCAGCACCGGCGCGGGCAGCTCGACGCCGACCAGCGACCACGTGCCGCAGGAGATGTAGGCGAAGTCCGGGCCGGCGGCGGGTACGCCGACCACCGCCGAGGCCGTGTCGTGCGAGCCGACGGCGATGACGTCGGGCGTGCCGATGCCGATCGCAGGCAGCACCGGGCCGATGACCGTTCCCGGCGACCGCAGCGGCGGGAACAGGGCGGGCGGGATGCCGAGCGAGGCCATCAGCTCGCCGGCCCAGGCGCCCGCGCCCAGGTCCAGCAGCTGCGTCGTGGAGGCGTTGGTGAACTCGGCGCCCGCCTCGCCGGTCAGCCAGTACGCGAGCAGGTCCGGAATCAGCAGCAGCCGCCGCGCCGCCTCCAGCTGCGGTGTCCCCGCCGCCGCCACCAGCTGGTAGATCGTGTTGAACGGCTGCCGTTGCAGGCCGGTCAGCGCGTACAGCTTGTCCTCGCCGAGCAGGGCGCCGACCCGCTCCGGCACGCCGTCGGTGCGGCTGTCCCGGTAGTGCACCGGATTGCCGAGCAGCGATCCGGTCGCGTCCAGCAGCCCGTAGTCCACCGCCCACGAGTCGATGCCGATCCCGTCGACCGTTCCGGCACGGCGGAGTCCGTCGAGGACGCCGCGGTACAGCGCGAGGATGTCCCAGTGCAGCGTCCCGCCGACCCGCACCGGCTCGTTGGCGAAGCGGTTGACCGCCGCGAGCGACACGGCGCCGGCCTCGACGCGGCCGACCATGACGCGCCCGCTTGACGCGCCGAGGTCGACCGCCGCGAACGTGCTCACCGCAGGAACGCCGCGGCCACCCCGGCGTCCACCGGGATGTGCAGGCCCGTCGTGTGCGACAGCTCGCCGCCGGTCAGCACGAACACCGCGTTCGCGACGTGCTCCGGGAGCACCTCGCGTTTGAGCAGCGTGCGCTGGGCGTAGTAGGCGCCGAGCTCCGATTCGGGTACGCCGTACACCGCGGCGCGCTTGGCGCCCCAGCCGCCGGCGAAGATGCCGGAGCCGCGCACCACGCCGTCGGGGTTGATGCCGTTCACCCGGATGCCGTGGCCGCCCAGCTCGGCGGCGAGGAGCCGGACCTGGTGCGCCTGGTCGGCCTTGGCCGCGCCGTACGCGACGTTGTTCGGGCCCGCGAAGAGCGAGTTCTTGCTGGAGATGTAGACGATGTCGCCGCCGAGGCCCTGCGCGATCAGCACCGCCGCCGCGGCCTTGGCGACCAGGAACGAGCCCTTCGCCATGACGTCGTGCTGGAGGTCCCAGTCGGCCTCCGTGGTCTCGAGCAGCGGCTTGGAGATCGACAGCCCGGCGTTGTTGACGATCAGGTCGACCCCGCCGAACGCGAGCACCGCCTCCCGCAGCGCGGCGGCGACGGCGGCCGGCGAGGTCACGTCGGCGTCGACGGCCAGCGCCGCGTCCGGCCCGCCGATCTCGGCGGCGACCGCCGCGGCCGACTCGAACGAGCGGTCCGCGACCACGACGCAGGCGCCCTCGACGGCGAGCCGCAGCGCGATCGCCCGGCCGATGCCGGAGCCGCCGCCGGTCACGAACGCGACCCGGGTGGCCAGCGGCCTCGGCTTCGGCATCCGCCGCAGCTTGGCCTCCTCGAGGGCCCAGTACTCGATCCGGAACTTCTCCGCCTCGTCGATCGGCGCGTAGGTCGAGACGGACTCGGCGCCGCGCATGACGTTGACGGCGTTGACGTAGAACTCGCCGGCCACCCGGGCGGTCTGCTTGTTCGCCCCGAAGCTAAACATGCCGACGCCGGGCACGAGCACGATGGCCGGGTCGGCGCCGCGCATGGCCGGGCTGTCCGGGAGGGCGTGCCGCTCGTAATAGGCCTGGTAGTCCTCGCGGTAGGCCGCGTGCAGCTCCCTCAGGCGGGCCTCGACCTGCGCCGTCGGCGCGTCCGGCGCGGTGTCCAGCACCAGCGGCTTCACCTTGGTGCGCAGGAAGTGGTCCGGGCAGGAGGTGCCGAGCGCCGCGAGCTCGGGCATCCGCGCGCGCCCGACGAAGTCGAGGACGACCTCGCTGTCGGTGTAGTGGCCGACCTGTGCGCGGTCCGTCGAGACGAGGCCACGGACGATCGGGAAGAGGGCGGCGGCGCGCTCCCGGCGTACGGAATCGGGTAGTGGCTCGTGGATCACCGGGCCGAACGGCGCCTCGCGGCCGTGCGCGGCGATCCAGGCCGCGGCGGTCTCGACGATCTCCAGCGAGTTCGCCTCGCATTCGGCGCTGGTGGCGCCCCACGCGGTGATCCCATGCCCGCCCAGAATGACGCCGATGGCCTGCGGGTTGGCCCGGTGCACGGCCGCGATGTCGACCCCGAGCTGGAAACCGGGCCGGCGCCAGGGCACCCAGAGCACCCGATCGCCGAAGATCTCCTTGGTCAGCATGGCGCCCTCGGCCGCCGTGGCCAGCGCGATGCCCGCGTCCGGGTGCAGGTGGTCCACGTGCGGCGCGTCCACCAGGCCGTGCATCGCCGTGTCGATCGAGGGTGCGGCGCCTCCGCGGCCGTGCAGGCAGTAGTCGAAGGCGGCGACCATCTCGTCCTCGCGGTCGACGCCCGGGAAGACGCCGGCGAGGGCCCGCAGCCGGTCCAGCCGCAGCACCGCCAGGCCGGACTCCCGCAGCGTGCCGAGGTCACCGCCGGAGCCCTTCACCCAGAGCAACTCGGTGGGTGCCTGGGTGACGGGATCGATCTCCGTACCCTTCGCCGAGGTGTTGCCGCCGGCGTAGTTGGTGTTGCGAGGATCGGCGCCGAGGCGGTTGCTGCGGGCCAGGAGATCACGCACTACGGAGTCCGACATGAGCATCCTCGCCAATCCGCCATGAAACGTTTCATCGCAAGCAGGCTAAGTTCCACGGCGATGCCAGTCAATACCCGGCCGAACCAGCCGAGCAGCGCAGCTTCTGTAATGCCTGCTCCCGACGCTCGGGCTTGCCGCGACGACCGTCCACGGGACACCCGGCCGGCGCGAACCGTGCCATGATCGGGCGGCATCGTCATCGATCTTCCGCAACCCCTCCCCCTCGCATGTGGTCGGTCGACCCATCGCGCGGCGTCCCCACGAGGAGACTCCATGAAGCGCAAAATCCTGCTCCGCCTGAGCCTCCCGGCCGTCGCCGTGCTGCTCGCCCCCCTCGCCGCCGCTCCCGCCTTCGCGGCCGCCCCTGCCGCACCGACCATCACCCAGGTCGGCACCACGGCCGTGATCGGGCAGACGACGAAGTTCAAGTTCACCGAGGCCGACGGCAGCGAGCCCGCCGAGTACCACTGGATGATCAACGGCGGCGAGCTGACCGGTACCGCCATCGCGACCGATGGCAAGGCGACCGCGAAGATCCTCTCCACCCGCGCGTTCAACCAGCTCCAGGTCTACGCGGTCGGTGCGGACGGCAGCGTCGGCGACGACGCGAACGTCCTCTACGCCGCTTCCGACCCCGCCGCGTACGCGGACCAGGACCTCGACGGGGACGGCCGGCCCGACCTCGCCGCGGTGGTCGGCGAGACGCTGCTGGAGGCCGACGGCAAGGGCACCGGCGGCAAGGTCCGCGTCCCGGCGATCGACCTCGCGCCGGACGGCAACGGGGTGGGCGGCACCTTCGCCGGCCTGCAGCTCATCACCGGCAAGTTCCGCGGCGGCCCGTTCGAGGACTACTTCGCCTACCGCCCCAGCGACGGTTACGCCTTCATCTACGACGGGCTCGGCGAGGCCGACCAGAACAACCCCGGGCTGGTGGCGAAGCACGAACACACCGTGTCCGGTGGCATGTTCTCCGATTGGGACGGCAACAACCCGACCCAGCTGGTCAACGCCTACGACGCCGCCGGCGCCCACCAGAGCATTCCCGACCTCCTCGGCGTTCTGGGCAACGCGGAGAGCGGATACCACCTGGAGTACTACGTCTCGTTCGGCTGGGGCACCGGCTTCTACCAGTCGCCGGTCGACACCACCGCGAGCACGCCGGACGGCGGCAGCGACTGGGAGAACTGGCAGCTCGCCACGAAGCTGCTGCCGAGCGGCACGGCGGTGAGCCTGTGGAACCCGTCGACGGGCGCGCTCTACCTCTGGGAGGGTGTCACCTTCGACAGCGAGAGCGGCCGGCTGTCGTACACGCAGTACAAGCTGTCGGCGAACTTCCTCACCGGCGCCAACGGCACCACGCTGCGGCTCACCGACTTCGACGCGGACGGCGTGGCGGACATCTGGGGCGTCTCGGCCGGCTCGGTCACGGCGTACCAGGTCAGCGGCCTCTCACAGACCGGCACCGCGAAGATCAAGGCCAAGGCCCCGCAGCCGCTGGCGTGACGCACGAGATGCTGTGCCGGGCGTCGCCCGGCACAGCCATCAGTACGCGCGGGGCCGCACCACGGTGGAGGCCCGGGCGACCAGCTCCGGGACGAAGGTGAGCTGCTGGTGCTCGTGGTCCGGGTTGCCCGCCTCGTCCAGCACGAGCTGGGCGGCGGCCCGGCCCAGCTCCTGGCGCGGCTGGCGCACCGAGGTCAGCGGCACCGCCGCCGCCGCGGCGAACTCGATGTCGTCGAAGCCGACGATGGCCAGCTCCTCCGGCACCCGCAGGCCGGCGCCGATGCTCTGCTGGAGCAGGCCGAGCGCGAGCAGGTCGTTGGCGCAGAACGCCGCGGTCGGCCGGCGCCGGGCCGGTATGCCGGCCAGCCGCTCACCCGCGGAACGCCCCTCGGCGACCGTCAGCGCGGCGGTGGGCAGGTGGATCAGATCGTCGGGCGGCAGGCCCAGCTCGGCCCAGACCTGCCGGGCGCCCTCCACCCGCTCGCGGACCTGGCCGATCGACTCCGGCCCGCCGACCACCGCGACCCGGGTGTGCCCCTGCTCGGCCAGGTGCTCGACCGCGATCCGGCCGCCCAGCACGTCATCGACGGCCACCGAGCAGAACACCCCGCCGGCGCCGACCCGGTCGACGATGACCACCGGAATGCCCCGGCGGGCGATCTCGGCGAGGTAGGCGGCCTCCGGGTTGACCGGGGTGATCAGGATGCCCTGCACCCGCTGCTGCATGAGGCGGTCGACGTGCACCTCCTCGCGCTCGGCGCGGCTGTTGCTGTTGCAGATGAACAGCGACAGGTCGGCGTCCTCGGCGGCGAGCTCGATGCCCTGCGCGACGTCGTGGAAGAACGGGTTGGTGCCGTCGAGCATCACGTACGCCAGGGTGCGGCTGGTGCCGGCGCGCAGCTGGCGTGCCGACTCGTTGCGCACGAAGCCGAGCTCGGCCATGGCGCGCTCGACGCGCTCGCGGGTGGCCGGGCTGACCACCTCGGGCCGGTTCATCACGTTTGAAACCGTGCCAAGGGAGACGCCGGCCGAGCGGGCGACGTCCTTGACGGACGGTGTCCTGCCGTTGACCAAGACTCCCCCTTTGAAACGTTGAAGCGACATCCTACGGTACCGGCCGCCCCTGCTCGGAGCCTGTTACATCTTCGTTTCCGCCGGAAACCTTGACACGTGTGATCGGCGCCACCTACCTTCGTCACACGGCGTATGAAACATTTCAAACACCCTTGTGGAGGTGGCCCGTGGCGACAGCGCCCCCGGCACTCGAGGTACGCGAGGTGACGAAGTCCTTCGGCGCCGTCGCGGCCGTGCAGGGTGTCAGCTTCACCCTGTACGCGGGCGAGGCGCACGCGATGGTGGGCGAGAACGGCGCGGGCAAGTCCACAATCGTCAAGATGCTCGCCGGGGTCTACCGGCCCGACACCGGCACCCTCGCCGTCGGCGGCGCCCCGGCCGACTTCGGCGGCCCGGCCGACGCCAAGGCCGCCGGCATCGCCGTCATCTACCAGGAGCCGACGCTCTTCCCCGACCTGTCGGTCGCCGAGAACATCTCGATGGGCAACCAGCCGCTGACCCGGCTGCGGCAGATCGACCGCCGCGCGATGCACGCCAACGCGACCCGGCTCTTCGCCCGGCTCGGCGTGCACATCGACCCCGACCGGCCGGCCCGCGGCCTGTCGATCGCCGACCAGCAGCTCGTCGAGATCGCGAAGGCCCTCTCCAGCGAGGCCCGCATCCTGATCATGGATGAGCCGACCGCCGCGCTCAGCGCGGTCGAGGTCGAGCGGCTCTTCTCGGTAACCCGGGCGCTGCGCGACGAGGGCGCCGCGATCATGTTCATCTCGCACCGCTTCGAGGAGATCACCGCGCTCTGCCAGCGGGTCACGATCATGCGCGACGGCCGGCACGTCTGCACCGAGCTCGTCGCCGACCTCAGCGTCGACGACATGATCCGCCGGATGGTCGGCCGCGACCTGAGCGCGCTCTTCCCCAAGCAGGACGCCGTCATCGGCGAGACCGTGCTCGAGGTCGAGGGCCTCGGCCGCGAGGGCGTCTTCCGCGACATCAGCTTCACGGTCCGGGCCGGCGAGATCGTCGCCCTGGCCGGGCTGGTCGGCGCGGGCCGCTCCGAGGTCATGCAGGCGGTGTTCGGCGTCGACCGGTACGACACCGGCTCGGTCCGCTTCCTCGGCCGGCCGCTGCGGGCCGGCTCGCCCCGGGCGGCCATGGCGGCCGGCATGGCGCTGGTGCCCGAGGACCGCCGCCAGCAGGGGCTGATCATGGAACTCTCCGTCGAGCGCAACGTGACGCTGCCGCGCAGCCGCGCGCTCGCCCGGCTTGGCCTGCTGCTCGGCGGGTCCGAGCGGCGCGAGGCGCGGAGCTGGACCCGGCAGCTGCACACCAAGCTGGGCCGGCTCTCCGACCCGGTCGGCACGCTCTCCGGCGGCAACCAGCAGAAGGTCGTGCTGGCCAAGTGGCTGGCCACCGACCCGAAGCTGCTGATCGTCGACGAGCCGACGCGCGGCATCGACGTCGGCACCAAGGCCGAGGTGCACCGGCTGATGTCGTCGCTCGCGGCCCGCGGCCTGGCCGTCGTGATGGTCTCGTCCGAGCTTCCCGAGGTGCTGGGCATGGCCGACCGGATCTTCGTCCTGCGCGAGGGCCACCTCGTCGCCGAGCTCACCCGAGAAGAAGCCACCGAGGAGTCCGTCATGTACGCCGCCATGGGACAGCAGGTCGCCTCATGAGCGAGCTTGCGAGCGAATCATCAATTCAGCGTCTGACTCATGTCATCGCCGGAGCGCCAGCGGAGGCGATGGCATGAGCGCGGCATTGGCGACCGCAACGCCCTCTCCGGCCCGACGGCTCATCGGTGGGCTGGTCAGGACGCGCGAGCTCGGCATCATCCTGGCCCTCGCCGCGCTTGTCGGCTACACCGCCGCCGGCAACCCGCGCTTCCTCTCCGGGCAGAGCATCCGCGACATCCTGCTGAACACGGCGATCCTCGCGGTGATGGCGGCCGGGCAGGCCGTTGTCGTCATCACCCGCAACATCGACCTGTCCGTCGGGTCGGTGCTGGGGCTGAGCGCGTTCGCGGTCGCCACCATGATGAGCGCCAACCCGGGCCTGCCCATGGTGGTGGCGATCCTCGCCGGACTCGCCATCGGCGGCGTGGCCGGGCTGGTCAACGGCGTCCTGGTCCGCTTCGGCCGGGTGCCGGCCCTGGTGGTCACGCTCGGCACGCTCTACATCTTCCGCGGCATCACCTACTCCTGGGCGGGCGGCCAGCAGGTGAACGCCGACGAACTGCCCCGGCACTTCCTGACCTTCGCCAACGACTCGTTCCTCGGCTTCCTGCCGTGGCTGGTGCTGATCGCGCTGATCGTGGTCGGCGGCGTCTCGGTGCTGATGCGTAACTACCGGGTCGGCCGCGAGCTGTACGCGATGGGCTCCAGCCCGGAGGCCGCCGAGCTGGCGGGCATCCGGGTGGCCCGCAACCTGCTGGGCGTCTTCATCCTCAGCGGCGCGCTGGCCGGCCTGGCCGGCGTGCTCTTCGCCGCCCGGTTCGGCACGGTCGACGCCGCCGCCGGCACCGGCCTTGAGCTCAACGTCGTCGCCGCCGTGGTCGTCGGCGGGGTGGCCGTCTTCGGCGGCAGCGGAACGGTCTGGGGCGCCGGCCTCGGCGCGCTGCTGCTGACCGTCATCGGCAGCGCCCTGGCGGTCCTGGACATCAACCAGTTCTGGCAGCAGGCCATCGTGGGCGCCCTGATCATCCTGGCCATCTGCGCGGACCGCCTGGTCGCGGTCCGCATCGCCCGCGCGCTGCGGAGGAAGGACTCCCATGTCTGAGCTCGCCGGCGACACCAAGCGGGATCTCAAGCGCCGGCTGGCCGGCTGGGACAGCATCATCATCCTGCTCACGGTCGCGGTGCTGGTGGTCGCCTCGCTGTCGATCAGCAACTTCGGCACCGGCCGCAACTTCACCTTCCTGGTCCTGGACCTGATGCCGATCATGCTGGTCGCGCTGCCGATGACCTTCATCATCGTGACCGGGGAGATCGACCTGTCGGTGGCGAGCACGCTCGGCCTGGCCAGCTCGATCATGGGTTACCTGTGGAACCAGGGCCTGTCGATCGAGTCGATCATCCCGATCTGCATCGTCGCCGGCGCGCTGCTCGGCGCCCTCAACGGCTTCCTGGTCACCGGGCTCGGTCTGCCGTCGCTGGCGGTCACGATCGGCACGCTCGCCCTGTACCGCGGCCTCGCCTTCGTGGTTCTCGGCGACAGCGCCGTCGCGGACTTCCCGTTCAACTACACCGGCTGGGTCACCGGAACCCTCGGCGGCGGCGTCATCCCCAACGTCCTCATCCTGATCGTCCCGCTCGCGGTGATCTTCGGGGTGATCCTGCACGCGACCCCGTTCGGCCGCTCCCTGTACGCGATCGGCGCGAACGCACAGGCCGCCCACTTCTCCGGCATCCGGGTCGCCCGCACCAAGTTCTGGCTGTACGTGGTCAGCGGTGCGGTCGCCGGGCTCGTCGGTGTGCTGTGGACGCTGCGCTACTCCAGCGCCCGCGCGGACAACGGCGCCGGTCTCGAGCTGGCCGTGGTCGCCGCGGTCCTGCTCGGCGGCGTCTCCATCTTCGGCGGCAAGGGCAGCCTCCCCGGCGTCCTGGCCGGCGTGGTCCTGCTCGCCGCGCTCCAGAACGCGCTGCGCCTACAGGACGTCTCGGGCCAGGCGCTGAACATCGTCACCGGCGCCCTGCTCGTGCTCTCCGTGCTCCTTCCCAATATCGCCTCCTCGATCCGCAGTAACTGGCAAAGACGGAAGCTCCGTCGCGCCGCCGCTGTTTAACCTCCCCCTCATAGGAGTTCGCCATGCTTCGTTCCCACCGACGCCTACTCTGTGCAAGCGCGGCCTCACTGCTCGTCCTCGGCATCGCCGCCTGCGGCGGCACCACCAAGGACAACTCCTCCGATTCCGGTACGGCCGCACAGGCCGGTGCCAGCGCCGACCCCAACGCGAAGCTCAAGGAGGGCCTGAAGATCGCCTACCTCCCCAAGCAGCTCAACAACCCGTACTCCGACGTCGAGGTCAGCGGCGGCAAGGAGGCCGTCGGGGAGCTCAAGGGCGAGTACAAGCTCGTCGGCCCGAACGACGCCAGCGCCTCCTCGCAGGTCAGCTACATCAACACGCTGATCCAGCAGCAGCAGGACGTGATCGTCATCGCGGCGAACGACCCGAACGCGGTGTGCCCCTCGCTGAACCAGGCACGCCAGGCCGGCATCAACGTCGTCGCGTTCGACTCCGACGCCGCCAAGGAGTGCCGCGACGTCTTCATCAACCAGGCCACCACCCAGGGCATCGGCGAGAGCCTGGTCAAGATGGCCAGCGAGATGGCCGGCGGGGAGGGCGAGATCGCGATCCTCTCCGCGACCCCCAACGCCACCAACCAGAACGCCTGGATCGAGGTCATGAAGACCGAGCTGGCCAAGCCGGAGAACGCCAAGCTCAAGCTGGTCAAGACCGTGTACGGCAACGACGACGACCAGAAGTCCTTCCAGGAGGCACAGGGCCTGCTCCAGTCGTACCCGAACCTGAAGGTCATCGTCTCGCCGACCACCGTCGGGATCGCCGCGGCCGCACGCTACGTCAGCGGGTCGAACTACAAGGGCAAGGTGGGCATCACCGGCCTCGGGCTGCCGAACCAGATGCGCGAGTACGTCAAGGACGGCACCGTGAAGAAGTTCGCGCTCTGGAACCCGGCGGACATCGGCTACCTGGCCGGATACGCGGGCGCCGCGCTGGCCTCCGGCCAGATCACCGGCAAGGAGGGCGAGAAGTTCACCGCCGGCAAGCTCAAGGACTACACCGTCGGCGCGGACGGCGAGATCGTGCTCGGCCCGCCGACCGAGTTCACCGCCGCGAACATCGACCAGTTCAACTTCTGAGCGGTAAAGCATGCGCTACTGCTTCAACCTCCAGGTCCGCACCGAGCGGATGGCGGAGTACGTGGAGCGGCACCAGGCCGTGTGGCCCGAGATGCTTCAGGCATTGCGGGCCACCGGCTGGCGCAACTACTCCCTGTTCCTGCGGTCCGACGGGCTGCTGATCGGCTACGTCGAGGCCGACGACCTCGAGGCGTCCCGGGCCGCGATGGAGGCCACCGACGTGAACGCCCGCTGGCAGGCGGAGATGGCCCCGTTCTTCGCCGGCACCACGCCCGACGACGGATTCCCCCTGCTCACCGAGGTTTTCCACCTCTACGCAGACGAAGACACAGAAGCAGACAGAGAAGGTAAGTGATACACATGGCTGACCTGGCCGCCGTCAAGAGGGCGCTCGCCGCGCAGCGGATCGAGACCCCGTCGTGGGCCTTCGGCAACTCCGGCACCCGGTTCAAGGTCTTCGCGCAGGCCGGCGTCCCCCGCAACCCCGAGGAGAAGATCGCCGACGCCGCGGCCGTGCACAGATTCACGGGCGTGGCGCCGTCGGTCGCGCTGCACATCCCGTGGGACAAGGTCGACGACTACGCGGCGCTGGCCGGGTACGCGCGGGAGCTCGGGGTCAGGCTGGGCGCCATCAACACCAACGTCTTCCAGGACGATGACTACAAGCTCGGCTCGGTGACGAACCCGGACCCGGGCATCCGCCGCAAGGCGACCGACCACCTCCTGGAGGCGGTCGACATCATGGACGCCACCGGGTCGCGGGACCTGAAGCTGTGGTTCTCCGACGGCATCAACTATCCGGGGCAAGACGACCTGCGCAACCGCCAGGACCGCCTGGCGACGGCGCTGCGCGAGGCGTACGACCGGCTCGGCGACGACCAGCGCATCCTGCTGGAGTACAAGCTCTTCGAGCCGGCCTTCTACGCGACCGACGTCCCGGACTGGGGCACCTCGTACGCGCACTGCGTTGAACTGGGCGCCAAGGCGACGGTGTGCATCGACACCGGGCACCACGCGCCGGGCACGAACATCGAGTTCATCGTGGCCTTCCTGCTGCGGCAGGGCAGGCTCGGGGCGTTCGACTTCAACAGCCGCTTCTACGCCGACGACGACCTGATGGCCGGCGCGGCCGACCCGTTCCAGCTCTTCCGCATCATGTACGAGATCGTGCGCGGGGACGCCCTCGACCCGGCGTACGGCATCAACTTCATGCTCGACCAGTGCCACAACATCGAGGCGAAGATCCCGGCCATCATCCGCTCGGTCATGAACATCCAGGAGGCGACGGCGAAGGCGCTGCTTGTCGACCGCGACGCCCTCGCCGAGGCGCAGAACGAGGGCGACGTGCTGGCGGCGAACGCGGTGCTGATGGACGCGTACAACACCGACGTCAGGCCGCTGCTCGGCGAGGTACGCGCGGACGCGGGCCTGGACCCGGACCCGGTCGCGGCGTACCGCCGCAGCGGGTACCAGGAACAGATCGTGCGGGACCGGGTGGGCGGCGAGCAGGCCGGCTGGGGCGCGTAGACCTGGGTAGGCCGCCGCCTCGTCAGGCGGCGGCCTACCGCACCGGTGTCGCCTAGGCGGCGTGCGGTGGCGGCTCGGCCGCACCCGTCATGATGGCCACCGCCTCCGACATCGAGTGGCTCTTCGGGGTGATCACCGTCGCCCGCCGGCCCAGGCGCTGGATGTGGATCCGGTCCGCCACCTCGAAGACGTGCGGCATGTTGTGGCTGATCAGGATCACCGGCAGGCCCTTGGCGCGGACGTCCCGGATCAGTTGCAGTACCCGGTTTCCCTCCTTGACGCCCAGTGCCGCCGTCGGCTCGTCGAGGATCACCACCTTGCTGCCGAAGGCCGCCGATCTGGCCACCGCGACCGCCTGGCGCTGGCCTCCCGACAGGGACTCCACCGCCTGGCCGATGTTCTGGAGAGTCGCCACGCCGAGCTCGCTCATGTGGCGTTTCGCCTCGGAGCGCATGTGCGACTTGTCCAGCAGCCGGAACACCGATCCGAGCACACCCGGCTTGCGCTCCTCGCGGCCGAGGAACAGGTTGTCGGCGATGTCCAGGCCCGGCGCCACCGCGAGGGTCTGGTAGACCGTCTCGATGCCGGCCGCCCGGGCGTCCATCGGATTGCGGAACTGGACGCGCTCGCCGTCCAGGTAGATCTCGCCGCTGTCCGGGATCAGCGCCCCCGAGAGCGCCTTGATCAGGCTTGACTTCCCCGCGCCGTTGTCGCCGATCACCGCGAGGATCTCGCCGGGGTACAGCTCCAGGTCGCTGTTCTCGATGGCTGTGACGCGGCCGTACCGCTTGGTGATGCCGCGTGCTTCCAGGACCGCCGTAGTCACGCCTTCACCTTCCTGATCCACTGGTCCAGCGAGACGGCCACCAGGACGAGCAGGCCGATCGCGAAGCCCTGCCAGACGACCTCGACGCCCGCGAGCTGCAGGCCGTTGCGGAACACGCCGACGATCAGCGCGCCGATCAGGGTGCCGAGCACGCCGCCGCGACCGCCGAAGAGGCTGGTCCCGCCGAGCACGACCGCCGTGATCGAGTCGAGGTTGTAGTCGATGCCGACGTTGGGGCTCGCCGACGCCAGCCGGCCGATGAGGATCCACGCGCCGACCGCGTACAGCAGGCCGGCCACCGTGTAGACCGAGAAGAGCACCCGGTTGGTCCGGATGCCCGCCAGCCGGGCCGCCTCCAGGTCGTCGCCGGTCGCGTAGACGTGCTTACCCCAGGCCGTCGAGCCGAGGGCGTAGAAGAAGACCGCGAAGAGCAGCAGCATGATGATCGAGCCGTAGGTGAGCCGGAAGCCGCCGATCGGGATCGTGGTGCCGGTCCACGTGAGGATGTCCGGCATGTCCGAGCCGCGGACGGTCTCGCTCTTGGACACCACCGAGTTCAGCGAGAAGAAGATGCTCAGCGTGCCCAGCGTGACGATGAACGGCGGCAGCTTGATCTTGGTGACCAGGAAGCCGTTGAGCGCGCCCATCGCCGTGCCGCAGGCAAGGCCGAGCAGCAGCGCCAGGACGCCGGGCATGCCGAGCTTGGTGGCGAAGTTGGCCATCAGGATCGACGAGAAGACCGCGATCGCGCCGACCGACAGGTCGATGCCCGCGGTCAGGATGATGAGGGTCTGCCCGAGCGCGAGCACCGCGATGACGGTGACCTGGGCCAGCACCAGGGACAGGTTCGGTGCCGAGAAGAACCGCTGGTTGGCGATCGAGAAGGCGATGATCGCCACGATCAGCACGGCCAGGGGGCCGAGCGTCGGGTTGCCGTGCAGCAGGTGTTGCAGGCGCAGCCCGAGCGAGTCGTTGTGCCGGACCTCGAAGTCCTGCGGCGGTGGTGGTTCCTTCGTGACGGTCGTCATCGTCAGCCCCAGCAGTTCTGTTTGCCCCAGGCCGAGTCCTCGGAATCGAGTCCGGTCTGCGGCTGGTCGGTGATCAGCGTGACGCCGGTGTCCACGAAGTCCTTGCCCGCGGTCGCCTGCGGCTTGGTGCCGTTGTCGATGAACTTGTCGAGCGCCTCGATGCCGAGCGACGCCATCTTGAGCGGGAACTGCATCGAGGTCGCGCCGATGACGCCGGCCTTGACGTTGTCGACGCCGGGGCAGCCGCCGTCGATCGAGACGATGGTGACGGCCTTGTCCTTGCCGGCCGCCTTGATCGCCTGGTAGGCGCCGGCCGCCGCGGGCTCGTTGATCGTGTAGACGAGATTGATCGACGGGTCCTTTTGCAGCAGGTTCTCCATCGCCGTGCGGCCGCCGTCCTCGGCGCCGTCGGTCACGTCGTGTCCGGAGATCCGCGGGTCGCTCTCGTCGCCGATCTTGTTCGGGTCGCCGACCGGGATGCCGAAGCCGTCCAGGAAGCCCTGGTCGCGCTTGACGTCCACGGAGACCTGGTTGGCGTTGAGGTCGAGCATGGCGATCTTCGCCTGCTTGCCGTCGGCCTCGAACTTCGCCTTCGCCCATTGCCCGATGAGCTTGCCGGCCTGGTAGTTGTCGGTGGCGAAGGTGGCGTCGGCGGCGTCGGCCGGGTCGGTCGGCGTGTCCAGGGCGATGACGAGCATGCCCTGCTGCTTGGCCTTGTCGATCGCCGGGACGATCGCCTTGGAGTCGCTCGGGGTGATCAGGAAGCCCCGGGCGCCGGCGGAGATCAGGCTCTCGATCGCCTGCACCTGCGCCTCGTTGTCGCCGTCCTGCTTACCGGCGAAGGTCTGTAGCGACAGGCCCGCGTCGTCCGCGGCCTGCTGGGCGCCCTCCTTCATCTTGACGAAGAAGGGGTTCGTGTCCGTCTTGGTGATCAGCCCGACGATCTGTTCGCCGCCGGAGTCATCGCCGCCGCAGGCCGCGGTTGCGATCACCACGGCCACCGCGACCAGCGCGGGCCCGAGGCGCCCGCGCTTGATCAGCATTGATTGGCGCATGTCCCCCTCCAAATCGATTTAGCCGAAATAGCGAGACAACGTTGTCTTGCAGTAGACGTCTCGCCGCATCGAGTGTCAACAATTAGTTTCCGTATCGTTGCATTACGTGATCATCATTAGATGTCGATCAATTCAGGGGGGATCATGACGGAGGGGAGGCCGACGATGAACGACGTCGCCCGGACCGCCGGGGTCAGCCTCAAGACCGTCTCCCGGGTCGTGAACGGCGAGACCACCGTCGACCCCACTCTGGTCGCGCGGGTCCGCGCCGCGGTCGCCGCGCTGAACTACCGCCGGCACCTCGGCGCGAGCATGCTGCGCCGCATGGACCGGCGGACCGGGACCATCGGGCTGTTGATCGACGACGTCGGCAACCCGTTCTCCGCCGCCCTGCACCGGGCGGTCGAGGACGCGGCCCGCGCGCGCGGCGTACACGTGCTGGCCGGCAGCCTCGACGGGGATCCCGACCGCGAGCGCGAGCTGGTCCGGGCCTTCGCGCGGCGGCACGCCGACGGCCTGATCCTCGCGCCGGCCGGCGCGGACCAGGGCTATCTCGCCGCGGAGCTGCCGCCGGACATCCCGATCGTGTTCGTGGAGCGGCCGGCCGCCGGATTCGCCGGCGACGCGGTGCTGGCCGGCGACGCCTCCGGCGCGCTGCGGGCCGTCCGGCACCTGATCGGGCACGGGCATCGCCGCATCGCGTACCTCGGAGACCCGGCGACCCACGAGCGCCGCGAGGGCTACCTCACCGCGCTCGAAGCCCTCGGGCTGCACCCGGTCATGATCGACGGACTGCGCGGTTCACAGGCCGCCGAGGCGGCCACCCGGAGCCTGCTCGGGCGCGCGCGGCCGCCGACCGCCCTGTTCACCGGCCGGAATCTGATCACCATCGGCGCCGTGCGGGCGCTGCACGGGCTCGGCCGGCACCTCGACGCGGCCCTCGTCGGCTTCGACGACTTCCCCCTGGCCGACCTGCTCGAACCCGCGGTCACGGTTGTCGCGCAGGACCCGGCCGCGATGGGCGGCGCGGCGGCTCGGGCGCTCTTCGAGCGCATCGACGGGTACGCGGAGGAGCCGCGCGAGATCAGCGTGGCGACGACGCTGATCCCGCGCGGCTCCGGAGAAATGCCCCCTACGGGAAGTTGACGACGTTGACCGGCACCGTCGCCGTCCCCTGCGCGGGGCCGCCGGTGTTGTTGACGACGTGGTCGATGACCCCGTTGCCGCCCAGCGACACGGTGAAGATGTTGTGCAGCCGCACCCCGGAGTTGACCGGGACCTCGAAGCCACGGTCCGAGTGCACCTGCGGGTTGACGTTGAAGTAGCAGTAGCTGCCCATCGCCCAGGCCTCGTGGCTGGTCACGCTGTCGGCGACCTTGTACGCCGCGTACCCGTTGGCGCCGGTGCGCCAGGTGGCGTTGTTCGGCGGGTCGTACGGCTGCTCGTTCTGGAGGAAGTACGTGCGGCCCCCGTTGCCGTTCCAGATCACCTCGTACTTCTGGTAATGCTCGACGAACAGGCCGTACCCGGTGACGTTCTGGCCGTTGACGATCAGGCCGCTGTCCGCGGTGTTGACAGTCCAGCCGTAGGTGCCGGCGTTGCCGTGGTCGGCGCGCCAGGCCCAGATGTGGTCGATGATCGTGTTGTTGCTGTTCACCAGCAGGCTGTTGGTGGCCTTGCCCGCGATCGAGCCGCCGATCCGGAAGAAGACGTCCTGGACCGTCGTCGGGTTCGCGGCGTGGCTCGCCGAGGAGCCGTTCGGGCCGATCACCAGCAGGTTCGCCGAGTTTGTCGTGCCCGCGTCGAAGAGCAGGCCGGCGATCTTCACGCCGTCCACGTCGGCGACCTGCATCGGCGTGACGCCGCCGTCCGGGATGATCGTGGCGTAGCCGAGGCCGAGCACCACGGTGTTCGCCCGGTTCACGTTGATCGTCTGGCTGACGTGGTAGACGCCCGGCTGGAACAGCAGGTTGAGGCCCTGCGCGAGGGCGTTGTTGATCGTCGCGGCGCTGTCGCCCGGCTTGGCGACGTAGAACTGCGTCAGCGGGATCGCCGTGCCCGGGGTGTTGCCGTTGGCCCAGGTCACGCCGGCCGCGTTGGTCTGGAGGTTCGGCACGAACACCTGGTACGCGCCGCCGGCCTGGTACAGGTACGGCTTCTCCCGGATGACCGGCGTGGTGCCGATCGTGGTGTACGGCGGGTTCGGGAAGCTCGACGCCGGCGCGCCCTGCACCCCGACGAACGTCTGGTTCCATACCGCGTTCAGGCTCGAGCCGATGGTGCTGTTGCGGGTGAACCACTGCTGCTGCGAGTACTGCTGCTCGGAGCCGCTGATCCGCGAGTCGGCGATGTAGCCGCCGGACGCCCAGCCGTAGCCGGCCGGCGCGAGGTTGAGGTCGCCGTGAATGTCCATCCGGCGGAACGGCGCGGCCTGCGAGACGGCCCAGCGGTTGGCGCCGGAGACCGGGTAGACCGACAGGTTCTCGACCGAGCGCCAGAAGTTCTGGGTGGCGTTGCCCTGGAACCAGCCCGCGTCGACGGTGATGTCGCCGTTGATCCGGGTGTCCTGCGGGTTCTGGCCGAGGCCGAGCACCGAGGTGTAGAAGCCGACCTGGATGTTCAGGCCGTTGTAGGTGCCCGGCTTGAACGCGAGCACGTAGCGCTGGAGGCCGAACTGGTTCGACTCCTGCTGCCGGAAGATTGTGTCGGCCTGGCTCTGGATCGAGGCGCTCGACATCGACGGGTCGAAGACGATCACGTTCGCGCCGAGGCTGCCGCCGCCGGGCACGGTCGGTCCGGTCGGGGGCGTCGTCGGGGTGGTGGTGCCGCCGAAGATCTTGAACTCCCAGAGTGAGTAGCCGTACTGGGTGGCCCGTTCGGTGCCGTACATCCGCACGTAGCGGGCGGTTGCCGAGACCGCGAGGCTCTGCACGCCGGCGACGCCCGCGGTGGCCGCGGTCGCGTCGGTCCAGGTGCTGCCGTTCGTGGAGGTCTGAATCCGGAAGGTCCTGGCGAACGCCGCCTCCCAGTTCAGCTCGACCCGGGTGATGGCCGAGTCGGCGCCGAGGTCGACCTGTAGCCACTGCGGGTCGGCGAAGGCCGAGGACCAGCGGGTGCCGGCGTCGCCGTCCACCGCGGCGGTGGCCGGGAACACTCCGGGGTTCTCCGACGACGAGGCGGTCGCCGGCTTGCCCTGCGACAGCAGGGTCTCGGCGGCCGAGGCGCTCAGCGCGGTGACCGCGCCGAAGCCCGCGACGACGACGGCGACCAGGGCGCCGGTGGCGGCCAGGCGCCATCCGGTGCGGGTTCGTCTTTCGGGGACGGCGGAGAGATCGGGGATGACCATTGCGTCTCCTAGACACGGCGGTACGGGCGCGGGGGATGCGCGTCCGGGTGGGAGCCGGGGAAAGCTCCCGATGGGGATGACGGGGGAACCCGGAGAGAGCGCTCCCCCGCGTCCTGGACGCTAGGTTCGTAACGCTCATGTGTCAAAGGAGTGTCCAAAAGTGAATCGGGTCGCGCCCGAACGCGACGACCGCCCTACTTTCGGTCACCGGCGCGCCCGATAAGTCGCCCGGACCGGCGCCGAGCTGCGAATACGTTGAGGCGACGGCCGGGGAGCGCCCGGCGGAACCGGGCACCCGAGCGGCCTTACGGGCAGCCACGACGGGCTCGACCCGGTCTCGATAACGGTTGTTCGACGAGAAATCGACGTGCCCGAATAGGCTTGAACTTGCAAGACGATCATTACCGGCATGCTGTGCAAATAGGACAGTACGATAGAATTTGGGGAAGCGCTTCCCCGCGTGGCCGTCAGACGACGAAGGGCCGCGCCCGGCGGACGCGGCCCCTCATGGTCGAAGATCAGCCGAGGTCGACGCTCGGGTAGAGCGGGAAGTCCGCGAGCAGCTCGGTCGCCTGCTTCGAGATGCGGTCGGACACCGCGGAGTCCAGGTTGAACTTCGCCTTCGACGCGCCGGCCTTCGTGCTGCTCAGCACCGTGTGCATGAGCTCGGCGATCTGATCCATCTCCGCCGTGCCGAGGCCGCGGGTGGTCAGCGCCGGCGTGCCGATGCGGATGCCGGAGGTGTACCAGGCGCCGTTCGGGTCCTGCGGGATCGAGTTGCGGTTCGTGACGATGCCCGAGTCGAGCAGCGCCTGCTCCGCCTGGCGGCCGGTCAGGCCGTACTTGTCGACGTCGATCAGGACCAGGTGGTTGTCGGTGCCGCCGCTGACGACCGTGGCGCCACGGCTGGTCAGGCCGGCCGCGAGCGCCTGGGAGTTGTCGACGATGCGCTGCGCGTAGTCGGCGAACTCGGGGCGGCGGGCCTCGGCGAACGCGATCGCCTTGGCCGCCATCACGTGCGAGAGCGGGCCGCCGAGGACCATCGGGCAGCCGCGGTCGACCTGGTCGGAGAGCTCCGGCTGGCAGAAGACCGCGCCGCCGCGGGGCCCGCGCAGGCTCTTGTGCGTCGTCGTGGTGACGATGTGCGCGTTCGGGATCGGGTCGAAGTCGCCGGTGAAGACCTTGCCGGCGACCAGGCCCGCGAAGTGCGCCATGTCGACCATGAACGTCGCGCCGACCTCGTCGGCGATCTCCCGCATGATGCGGAAGTTCACCTTGCGGGGGTACGCCGAGTAGCCGCCGACGATGACCAGCGGCCGGAACTCCTTGGCCGAGGCGCGCAGCGCCGCGTAGTCGATCTGGCCGGTGGCCGGGTCGACGCCGTAGCTGCGCTGGTCGAACATCTTGCCCGAGATGTTGGGTCGGAAGCCGTGGGTGAGGTGCCCGCCGGCGTCGAGCGACATGCCGAGCATGCGCTGGTTGCCGAACGCGGCCCGCAGCTCGGCCCACTCGGCGTCGGTCATGTCGTTGACGTTGCGCTTCTGCACCTTGGCCAGCGCCGGCGCCTCGACCCGGTCGGCGAGGATCGCCCAGTACGCGACCAGGTTGGCGTCGATGCCGGAGTGCGGCTGCACGTACGCGTACGGCGCGTTGAACAGGGCCTTGGCGTGCTCGACCGCGACGGTCTCGACGGTGTCGACGTTCTGGCAGCCGGCGTAGAAGCGGCGGCCGATGGTGCCCTCCGCGTACTTGTCGCTGAGCCAGTTGCCCATGGCCAGCAGCACGGCGGGAGAGGCGTAGTTCTCGGACGCGATCAGTTTGAGGGACTCGCGCTGGTCCGTGAGCTCCTTGGCGATCGCGTCGGCGATGCGGGGCTCAACGGCGCGTACCGCCTCGAGGGCGGAACGGAAAGCGGTCGACTCGGCATTCAGTGCGGACATCGGACCTCCCTATCACAGGTGAAGAGGCCCAGGCGCACGGCAGGGTCGTCCAGCGGACCGGTCTCCACCACGACGGGGCCGCTCCACGATGGTTGGCCCATCCGAACGCGCCAGTCACGGCCCGCCGAACAGCATACCGGCGTCGTCCGCGCCACGCGATCGCTTGCCCAGGTCGCCTCGGTGCGCCGCCCCACATTTCGGGCGCGGAGGGCCGGTCAGAACGCCGCGAACTCGATCAGCTCCGCGTCGCCGGGGCGCCAGCCCTCGACCGCCACCGCCAGATAGCGGGCCCGCTCGCCGAGAGCGGAGTAGGTCAGGCCGTCTTCGGAGGCCTCGATGCGCCACTTCCTGCGGCGCCCCCTGGTCCAGGTCAGGCGGGTGTCGGCGACCGCGACGACCGCGCCGAGGTCCACCACCATCCGGCCGGACCCGCCCGGCCGCCAGGTCGTGCGGGGGTCGCCGTCGACCGCGCGGGCGGGCGGGTTCATGCCGGCGGGCAGCGGCGAGGTCGGGAAGGTGACGCGGCCGCGGGCCAGGTCGGCGGTCGGCGTCACCGGGAAGCCCGGCACGACCAGGCTGCGGGATCGGCCGGCCCGCAGCCGCACCCGGGTGGACCAGGAACCGGCCCGGATCGTCAGGTCGACCCGGCGCCGGCCCGGCGCGGTGATCTTGAGGTGGTTCGAGTCCCGCGCCTCGAACCGGGTGCCGTCCGGTGCCGGCTCGTCGAGCAGGAAGCGCGGCGGTTCGACCAGCGCCGTGCCGCCCGCCAGGCTCGTCGCCCACTGGAGTCCCTTGCCGCGGGCGATCTGGGTGCCGCGGTAGAGGCGGCGGCCGGACGGGAGGCCGACGACGGCCTCCACCCGTTCGGGCGTGAGGTTGAAGACGCTGAGGTAGCCGTCGGCGTCGCTGATCAGCAGGCCCTCGGCGGTGGGCAGGGTGCGGGCGGCGGCCGCGGCCAGGTTCGTCGTGCCGCCCGGGTAACCCTCGATGATGGGCGCCGGCGCGGACACGGCGCCCGCGCTCACCACGATCTCGCGGGACGTGCCGTGCGTGACGATGCCGGCCCGGCCGTCGATGCCGACCCAGCCGGATGCGGACCGGGTCTCGGGAACGGCGGCCGCGTCGGTCCAGGTCAGACCGTCGGTCGAGGTCTGGATCACGAAACCCTTGCCGTACGCGGCCTCCCAGTCGATCCGCACGCCGGCCACCTTCACGGCGGAGCCGAGGTCGACCGCGAGCCAGCTGTCGACCCGGCCGCGCTCCTCGCGGGCGACCGCCCAGCGGGTCTCCGGATTGCCGTCGGTGGCGTTGCGCGCCGGATTCCAGATGTCCTCGGAGGAGGCCGTCGGCATCGCGCCCTGCGCCAGGTCGGCGCCCCTGGTGTCGAGCACGGCGAAGGTGAAGATCGAGTAGCCGAACTCGGTGCCGGGCTCGCGGCCGAGCATCCGCACCCAGCGGGCGTCGCGCGGGCTGAAGGTGACGCCCGCCTCGCCCTGGTCGCCGAGCACCGCGGCGCCGTCCGGCGTGGTGAAGCCGCGCTTGCCGGACAGGCCGGACACCCCGGGCATGTCGAGGTTGAAGAGGGTGAGGCGGCCCTCGCCGGGCAGGCCGGTGCTCGCGTAGACGACAGTGCCGGTGGGCAGGGTGACGAAGCCCGCGGCGTGGTCACCGTCCAAGGCGAGCACGGTCGCGGTCGCGTCCAGGCCGTCGCGGTTGCGCTGGTACGCCCGGGTCCAGCTCGCTGTCGGCCGGCTGCCGGCCGGCAGGAAGGCCGGTGCCCGGGTGTCGATCAGCCAGTTGTCGTGCCCGGGCTGCCACAGGAAGTTCACGAAGCCGGCCTTGGTGACCGCGCCCGCGAACGCGCGCTCGGACTGGTGCGCGACCAGCCCGATCTCCTTGCCGAAGTCCCGGGTGCCGCTGGCCCGGCGGAAGAACTCGGCCCGGCCGACCGGCTGGACCGGGCGCGTGCGCAGGCGGTGGAACAGGTAGGAGATGGCCAGCTCGGCGCGGGCCTCGGGCTCGTACTTCTCCTCGCCGCTGAACTTCGTCAGCCGGTACTTCGGCTCGTACCGCAGGTAGGGCATCAGGCGCTCGGCCAGGTCCGCCTCGGCGCGGGCGGCGTCGCGGTCGCCCTGCACCTGTGCGAGGAACGCGAGCGGGAGGACGTCCCGGCCGTACAGGTGGTAGCGGTCCGCGACCATCGGCATGACCGGCTCGCCCGCGTCGCTGGCCAGCAGCCGCAGCGTCGCCCACAGCTGCTCGCCGTTCGGCGCGGCGGTGAGCACCTGCGGCAGCGGGCGGCCGGCGACCAGGAAGTGGATCGCCGCGCGGCCGGCCATCCGCCAGAGTTCGGCCTGGTAGTGCGGGTTGACCGACCCGTGGTTCTCCACGATGAAGGCGTCGTGGAGGTTGTGCGCGGTGTTCCGCTGGTCGATCCGCTCGCCGTCGAGGACGGCGGGGTTGGCGCGGTCGGCGACCGGCAGCCCGCTCGCGTTCGTCGCCCACAGCAGGAAGCGCTCCCGCCACCCGTCGGCTGCCTCGTCGGAGGGTGCGGCCCAGGCGAGGCCGGGCGCGAGGGCCTGCGCGTAGACGCCCATCTCCTCCAGCCGGGTGTCGCCGGTCCAGCCGCCGGTCGTGCCGTGCGGTGACCAGCCGTCGCTGAGCGGATCGTCGTCGGAGCCCAGGCCGTACGCGTACGACGCCTGGCCCGCCGCGATCTTGTCGACGTTGACGCGGGTCTGCTCGTCCAGGTCGTCCCAGAGCAGCCGGGCGGCGAGGATGAAGTACAGCTCGAAGGTGGAGTCCCAGAAGAGGCGGCGGCCCCACTCGGCGCCGCCGGCCAGCCGGTTGGTGGCGGCGTAGCGCTGGATCGTGGCGAGCGTCTTGGCCTTCAGGGTCGGCGCGTCGACGTCGGCGAGCCGCGGGTCGTAGTCCTCCATCCGGAGCAGGACCGCGTTGCCGAGGACGGAGACGAAGCAGAAGTCGGCGGCGCGGTAGGCGCCGATCCCGGTGTCCCACTGCTCCTCCACCCAGCGGGTATGCGCGTGCAGCACCTCGCGGTAGCGGTCGGCGACCGGGTCCGGCGTGGCTGCGGAGGCGCGTTCGGGCAGGGTGAGGGCACCACTGATACCGCCGACGCCCGCCAGCGCGAGCAGCTGGCGGCGGGACAGTGCGAGCAAGGAACCTCCTCGGCGGAGCCGAATGCCGATGACAGCCTTCGCGTCCGCCCCAAAGACTGTCAAATCACCATTTGGGCACGACGCTGTTCCACGATGGCCGCGACGTACTTCGATCCGCCGGAAACCCGCGGTCCAGCATGCCCGACCGGGCACTTCGGCCGTCCCTGGCGAGAGCCAGGTCACTGCGGCTCCACATACGCCCACGTCGCGGGCGCGGCGGTGTGAGTTCCGGAACTTAGATTGCTTGCTTGTTAACTAATTCATCGATGAGAATAACTTCACCGTCCCCAGCAGCACGTTCCCCCGCGCCGTGGCGCCGGCCCCACCCGAGGCCGGCGCCACGGCCGTGTCCGGGGCCGGGCGGGTGGATCGCCGCGCACCCTCTCGGCTAGGAAGTACGCATGCGTCTCCTTCGTATCGTCGCCGCGGCCCTGGCCGCGGCGCTTCTCGCCGTCCTGACCGCAGGCCCCGCGTGGGCACACAACGCGTTGGTGGAGGCGACGCCCGGCAAGGCCGCGAAGCTGACGACAGCACCGGAAGAGGTCCGGCTGAGGTTCCTCCAGAAGCTGGACGGTGACCGGACGACAATCGTGGTGACGGACGCCGGTGGACGCGAGGTGCCGGCCTCCGCGCCGAAGGCCGAGGGCAAGACGGGCTCGATCACGTTCCCGGAGGCCCTGCCGAACGGGGTCTACACCGTGACCTACGGCGTGGTCTCGCAGGACGGGCACCCGGTGCAGGGCAAGTACTCGTTCACCGTGAACGTGGCCGCGCCGTCGACCGCACCCGCGGCCCCGTCGTCGCCGGCCGCGGCGCCGACGACGACGGCCGCGGCTCCGATTCCGGTCGCCCAGAAGGAGGAGAAGGGCGGATCTTCCTGGCTGCCGATCGTCGCGGTAATCGGCGTCATTGCCCTGGTGGGAGCGGTCGGCGCCGCCTTGCTCCGACGCCGCCGCCCCTGAGCCCGGTCTACTGTGACCGAATGACTACTTAACGTGACTCATACTTTCGGCTAGTCATCTATGGCCCACTCGGCTAACCTCTGCATAACCGAACGGCCATACGTGTTCGGACGGCGGCGATCCATCGATCGTCGCCGGCGCGAACCGACAGCGATACCTTGCCCGACCCGGGCCCGGCGAAACGCCGGGCCGGCTCTCCGGACAGGTGACAAGGAGGACACGAGATGACTGTCATTCAGTCCACCGCGACGAGGACGAAGCCGGCGCTCAGCACGGCACCGCCGGAGAGCGCCGCCGACCTCTTGAACGCGATGGCCGCGATGCCGGCTGGTCACCCCTCCCGCGCGTCGCTGCGGGACCGGGCGATCGAGGCCTGGCTCCCACTCGCCCGCCACCTCGCCCACCGCTACTCCGGCCGCGGCGAACCCACCGACGACCTCATCCAGACCGCCACCGTCGGCCTCATCAAAGCCGTCGACAAGTTCGACCCCGACCGCGGCGTCGACTTCGCCGGCTACGCCATCCCCACCATCATCGGCGAGATCAAGCGCCACTTCCGCGACCGCACCTGGTCCGTACGCGTACCCCGCCGCCTCCAGGAACTGCGCCTGGCCATCACCGAAGCCAACAGCACCCTCACACACACCCTCGGCCGCTCACCCACCGTCGCCGACATCGCCACCCACCTCGGCGTCACCGAGGAAGACGTCCTGGAAGGCCTCGAAGGCGCCCGCGCCTACAACGCCACCAGCCTCTCCACCCCCATCAGCGCCGACGGCACCACCGAACTCGGCGACACCCTCGGCGACACCGACCACGAATTCGAGATCGCCGAGACCCGCGTCGCCCTCGGACCCGCCCTGGCCACCCTCGACGAACGCGAACAGAAGATCCTCACCCTGCGCTTCTACGGCAACCTCACCCAGTCCCAGATCGCCGACCAGATCGGCATCTCCCAGATGCACGTCAGCCGCCTGCTCACCAAGGCACTGACCAAGCTGCGCGGCCACCTGGCCGGCGAGCTGCTCTGACCTGCACCGGACACGTAGAACGCCGGCCCGGTTCGGGCCGGCGTTCTGCGTATGCTCTCCAGGGCGAGGAAGCGAGTTGATGCTGTGAGCGAGCCCGGCTGGGTGGAGCACGCCGTGTGGTGGCAGGTCTACCCGCTCGGCTTCGCCGGCGCGTACCCGGCCGGCGGCGACGGCGGCGGGCTCGGACGGATCACCGACTGGCTGGACTACGCCATCGAGCTGGGCGCCTCGGGGATCCTGCTCGGCCCGGTCTTCGCGTCCGAGACGCACGGCTACGACACGGTCGACCACTTGCGGATCGACCCCCGGCTCGGCGACGACGCCGACTTCGACGCCCTGATCGCCGCGGCGCACGACCGCGGGCTGCGGGTGCTGCTCGACGGCGTGTTCAACCACGTCGGACGGGGGCACGCCGCCTTCCAGGCGGTGCTCGCGCAGGGCGCCGACGCGCCGACCGCGCGCTGGTTCCGGGCCACCCGCCCCGACGGGGCCGGAGAGCCGCGGTACGAGACGTTCGAGGGGCACGACGCGCTGGTCGCGCTCAACCACCTCGAGCCGGCCGTCGCCGACTATGTCGCCGGCGTGATGACCCACTGGCTGCGGCGCGGAGCGGACGGCTGGCGACTGGACGCCGCGTACGCGGTCCCGGCCGAGTTCTGGGCCGGCGTGCTGCCGCGGGTCCGCGCCGAGTTCCCCGACGCGTACGTGGTGGGCGAGGTCATCCACGGCGATTACGGCGACTTCGTCGCGCGCTCCACGGTGGACTCGGTGACGCAGTACGAGCTCTGGAAGGCCGTGTGGAGCGCGCTCAACGAGGGCAACTTCTTCGAGCTCGCCTGGGCGCTGGACCGGCACAACACGTTCCTGGACACGTTCGTGCCGCAGACCTTCCTCGGCAATCACGACGTGACGCGGCTGGCCAGCAGACTCATCGACGCGCGGCACCTGCCGCACGCCCTCGCGCTGCTGCTCACTGTCGGCGGCACGCCGTCGGTGTACGCGGGCGACGAGCAGGGCTTCACCGGCGTCAAGGAGGATCGCGAGCACGGCGACGACGCGGTCCGGCCGCCGTTCCCCGCCCGCCCGGACGGCCTCGCGCCGTACGGCCGGCCGCTCTATCACCTGCACCAGGAGTTGATCGGGCTACGCCGGCGGCACCCGTGGCTGCACCGCGCCCGGACGAGCACCGTGCACCTGACCAACGAGCAGTTCGCCTACGAGGCCGCGGCGGGCGACCACCGACTGCTGGTGGCCCTGAACGCCGGCGCCGCCCCCGCCGAGCTCCCCGTGCCGTACGGGAAGAACGTCCTGCACGGCGAGGCGAAGCTGACCGAGCCCGGCACCGCCGCCGCGACGGTGGCGCTGCCCGCCGCCGGCTGGGCGGTGCTGGACAGAACACCTAGCGCTGCGGCGGCGAGAGCGCCCGGCTGACGTCGCTCGACGGCCCGTACGCGGTCAGGAACCGGTCCCGGAAGTCGTTCATCTTCCAGACCGGCGCACCCGGGTCCGGCTTGAGTCCGTCGGTCCAGCCCCAGTCGGCGACCTTGTCGAGCACGGTCTTGTCCTTGGCGAGGATGGTGATCGGCACGTCGTGGCTGGCGCCCTCGCCCGTCACGATCTTCGAGGCCTGGTGGTCGCCGAGGAAGACCATGACGGTGTTCTCGTCGCCGTACCGCTCCAGCCAGCTCGTGATCGTGGTGAGCGTGTACTGGATGGACCGCGAGTACTCCCGCTGCACCTTCGCCGGGTCCTTCCAGATCGACTTCGGCTGCTTGCCTTCCTTCTGGATCTGCTTGTAGACCGAGCCGTCGCCGACGTCGTCCCAGTCGATGAACTGCGGGATCGGCGCCCACGGCGTGTGGCTCGACACCAGCGGCATCTCGACCATCATCGGCGCGTGCGCGGGCTCGTGCAGGTTCTTCTCGAGCCAGGACATCGTGTACTGGTCCGGCTGCGGCGCCCAGCTGAACTTGGGCCCGACGTAGCCGGTGTTGCGCGAGTCGTAGACCCGGTTGTAGCCGTAGAAGCTGCCCTCCGGGAACGCCCGGGTGGCGCCCGGCATCACGCTAACGGTGTCGAAGCCGGCCTTCTTGAACGCCATGGTCATGGTCAGTCGGTCGCTGGCCATGAGGTTGCGGTACCGCTGCTGGTTGTTGATCCACACGCCGGACAGGAAGGTCGAGTGCGCCAGCCAGCTGTTGCCGCCGTACGTCGACGAGGCGAGGAAGCCGCTCTTGGCCGCGAAGCCGGCCTTCTTCAGGCTCTCGGTGCCCTCGTTGAGCACGTCGACCGTGCCGCGGGCCAGCTTCGGGTCCTCGATCGCCGAGCGGCCGTAGCTCTCGATGAAGGTGAAGAAGACGTCCTTGCCGCGCAGCCCGGTCAGCAGCTGGTCGCCCGGGGTGTTCGCGAAGGCGTCGTCCGCGGCCTCCCGGGTGAAGTCCTTCTCGTCGCGCAGGCCCGCCTTGACGGCGCCCGCCCGGTCGTAGACGTAGAGCGCCGAGCTGCGGGCGGCCACCGGGATGTTGAAGACCTGCACGCCGAGCATCAGCATGACCAGCCAGACCGCGGTGCCGGTGATGGCCGTGCCCGTGGTGGCCCGGCGGTGCGCGGCGGCGACCTTGGTGATCCGCATCGCCGCCAGGCTCGTCAGGGCCAGGATGGCGGCGATCAGCAGGACGACCCCGACCAGCGCGCCCTTGGCGCCGGCGTCGCCGACCGTGTCCTTGAGGAAGGACTGCGCGTCGTCCAGCAGCACCCAGTCGAGCACCAGGTCGAACGGCCGGTTCAGGGTCTCGTAGAAGCCCATGTCGATGGTCTTCAAGACGGTCAGCAGGCCCAGCCCGGCGCCGAGCACGCCCGCGACGATCCGCTTCCACCGGCCGGGCAGCAGGATGATCAGGCCGACGGCGACGAAGCCCTCGATGGGCAGCCGCAGGTAGGTGCCGGGGCGCTCCAGCCGGCTGATCACGTTCGGCATGATCAGCGCGGCGAAGACCAGCACGACCGCCGAAACGGTGAGCACGTGCCCGGCGATCCGCCGGACCCGGCCCCGCTCCCGCGCGGGCCCGGCGACGGCCTCGGGCGGGGTGGCCTCTTCCGACATCGGCTCGGCCTCGGCCGCCGCCTCGGCGTCCGTTTTCGGCTCAGCCTCGACCGCCGCCTCCGCTTTCGAAGCGCGGCGGAACCGGGCGGCAAGTGCTTCGCGTACCGAACCAGACAAGACGTGGCCCTCCTCCGGGACATTCCCAACAGAGGAACGGATCTCGGCGGCAGGTAGTTCAATCGGCGCTCCCGGCCGGATCCGTACGAACGGGAAGAACGGGCCGCCACACCGGTCCGAGGTCCGGCCGGAAGGGTTGACATATCGGAGGCTGTCGATAAAGGCTCCCCCTCGACAGGGAAATGACATCGATGTCATCAGGGGGAAGTGCATGCTCGGATTCCGTACCGTTGCCGCGCTCATGGGTGTCGCCCTGGCCGTGCCGATCGGCTCGGCCGCCCGGGCCGCGCCGCCGCCCGAGCTGGTCGCGGACCCCGCGGCGCACGTGAACCCGTTCATCGGCACCACGAACCTGGGCAACACCTACCCGGGCGCGGTGACCCCGTTCGGGATGCTGGCCTGGAGCCCGCAGACCTCGCGCGGCAACCAGATCGCGACGCCCGCGCCGGGCGGCTACCAGTACACGGCGACCAGGATCCGCGGGCTCAGCCTGACCCACCTCAGCGGGGTCGGCTGCTCGGGCGCGAACGGCGACATCCCGGTCATGCCGCACGTCGGCGACATCGCGACCTCCCCGACCGCTGACGCCACCGACGCCGTCTACGCCAGCACGTTCTCGCACGCCAACGAGGCCGCCGAGCCCGGGTGGTACCGGGTCGGACTGGACAGCGGGGCCGGCGCCGAGCTGACCGTGACGCCGCGCACCGGCTTCGGCAGGTTCACCTTCCCCGCCGACAAGCCGGCCGGCCTGCTCTTCCGCACGTCGATGTCGGAGACCGGCAGCGAGGCCGCGACGGTGCACCTCGACCCGGCGACGCGGACGGTCAGCGGCTCGGTGAGCGCCGGCAACTTCTGCGGACCGCAGAGCACCGACAACTCGCACGCCTACTACACCCTGCACTTCGTCGCGAAGCTCGATCAGCCGTTCGCCGCGACCGGCACCTGGAAGGACGCGACGCTGAACCCGGGCGGCACCGACGCCGAGGGCGGCAGCGGCTACAGCGCCACCGGGCGGCCCAACCCGGGCCGGGGCTCCGGCGGCTACGTGTCGTTCGCGCCCGGCACGACGAGCGTCGGGATGCGCGTCGCCATCTCGTACGTGAGCCTGGACGGCGCCCGGGCCAACCTGGAGCGCGAGTCGCCCGACCGGCGAACCTTCGAGTCGATCAAGGCCGCCGCCCGCCGGGCCTGGTCGCACCGGCTCAAGCGGATCCGTATCGGCGGCGGCACCGACGACCAGACGACGACGTTCTACACCGCGCTGTACCACGCCATGCTCGAACCCACCCTGACCAGCGACGTCGACGGCCGCTACTACGGCGCCGACGACGAGATACACACCCTGGCCACCCGGCAGGCGGCCCAGTACGGCACGTTCTCCGGCTGGGACGTCTACCGGGCCCAGGTGCAGCTGCTCGCCCTGCTCGACCCGAAGACGGCCGCCGACTTCGCGCAGTCCCTGTTCAACTACGCCACCCAGCGCGACGGCGAATGGGACCGCTGGCTGCTGCAACACGGCAAGACCGCGGTCATGTCCGGCGACCCGTCGGCGGCCGCGGTTGCCGGCATGTACGCCTTCGGCGCCCGCGACTTCGACGTCCGGGGCGCCTTCGACTCGCTGGTGCGCGCGGCGACCGTGCCGACGGAGAACGACTCCAGCGACGCCGGCTGCAACGTCGAATGCGTCGGCCAGCGGCCCTCCCTCGACAAGTACCTGGCGCTGGGCTACGTGCCCGCCGACGACTGCCACTGCTGGGGCGGCGCGGCCGAGACCCTGGAGGACGCGGCGGCCGACTACGGCATCGCCGAGCTGGCCAAGGCACTCGGCGAGGACGAGAAGCACGCGGAGTTCCTCCGCCGCTCGCACAACTGGCGCAACGTCTTCGACCCCGCCGCCCGGGCCGACCCGGGCCTGGAGCACAACATCCGCGACCGGATCACCGAGATCACCGCGAGCGGCGAGAACCCGCCCGGCGAGGGCAAGGCGCAGGCCTTCGACGGCGACAAGGGCACGAAGTGGCTCACGTTCGCCACCACCGGCTGGGTCCGGGCCGGCCTGTCCGCGCCGCTGACGGTCGAGACGTACGCGCTGACCTCCGCGAACGACGTGCCGGCGCGGGACCCGAAGGACTGGCGGTTGCAGGGCTCGGACGACGGCATCACCTGGACGGACCTGGACACGCGGACCGGGCAGACGTTCGAGGCACGCGGACAGACCCGGCTGTACACCGTCGCCGAGCCGCGGCCGTTCCGCGACTACCGGCTCGACGTCACCGCGAACGGCGGCGCGCCGATCGTGCAGCTCGCCGAGCTGGAGCTGGCCGACCCGGCCGTGCCGACCCCGGTGCCGGCCGACGGCGCCCACGTCGGCTGGATGCGCGACCGGTACGCCGACGGGCACTGGGCCGAGGGCTTCAGCCCCTCGACCGGCGCGGGCTTCGTCGAGGGCAGCAGCGCGCAGTACACCTGGATGGTCTACTCCGACGTGGTCGGGCTGGCCGCGGCGATGGGCGGGAACGAGGTCGCGCTCGAGCGCCTCGACGCGTTCTTCCGCAACCCGGACGGCACGTTCGACCTGAGCGCCACCAAGAGCACGAGGTTCGACGCGACGAACGAGCCCGACATCCAGACGCCGTACCTCTACAACTACCTCGGCGCCGCGTACCGGACGCAGGAGACCGTCCGGGCGATCATCGACGGGAAGTGGAGCAACGGGACCGGCGGCATACCCGGCAACGACGACGCGGGCACGATGAGCGCCTGGTACGTCTTCTCGGCGCTGGGGATCTACCCGACCGTGCCGACCCGCGCGGAGCTGGCGCTCACCACGCCGCTCTTCCCCCGCGCGGTCGTACACCTGGCGAGTGGCAGGGACCTGACGATCGCCGCGCCGCGCACCGATGACAAGGCGGTCTACGTACGGAAACTCACTCTTAACGGGAAAAAGACAACAAAGGGTTGGCTGCCCGCGAGCGTGCTCACCAAGGGCGGGCGGCTCCGCTTCACGCTGGCGACCACACCGAGCCTGACCTGGGGAAACGGTCCGGGAGACGCGCCTCCGCAAAATTGACGGGCGTGCTCGTCCGGGCGGGTTCCGGGGGTGCCCCGGCGAGGGATCGTCGGGCTCACCCCCGTGTCGTCGTTGCCGATAGGTGGTTACCGTGTGACGTCGGGGGCGCGAGTCCCGACACCGATGACGGGAGACCGCTCAGCCCATGCCCCCCGCGGACGATCTACCCAGCTTCCTGCACAGCGTGGCTCCCATCCTGGACAAGTGGGGTTACCTCGCCGTGGCGGGCGTCATCGGGGTCGAGAGCTTCGGCGTGCCCGCGCCGGGCCAGACGCTCATGATCGCCGCGGCGATCTACTCGAGCTGGGGGCGGATGGACATCTTCGCCGTCGCCGCGATCGCGTTCGTGGCGGCGGTGCTCGGCGACAACATCGGCTACTGGATCGGCGTGCGCGGCGGCCGGCGGGCGGTGCACCGCTTCGGCAAGTACATCTTCATCACCCCGGAACGCCTGGAACGCGCCGAGCGGTTCTTCGCCCGGCGCGGCAACCGGATCGTGGTGGTCGCCCGCTTCATCGACGGCCTGCGGCAGCTCAACGGGGTGATCGCCGGCATAACCGCGATGCCCTGGCGGACCTTCCTGATCTACAACACGATCGGCGCCGCGCTCTGGGTCGGCTGGTGGACGACCGTCTCGTACCTGCTGGGCACCCACCTGGTGGAGATCATCGATCGGGCGCACGAGTACCGGTACTGGGCGATAGCCGCGGTGGTGATCGCCGTCGGCGGCTATGCCTGGCTGCACATACGCCACATCCGCCGGCGCCGCGCCCGCGCGGCCGCCGCCCTCGATCGCCAGGAGGTCCGGGCCTGACGGTTCACGGCGCGCGGGCCGGCCGGTAGCGTCCCGGAGATCGCGCGGTCCAGAAGGAGCATGATCGTGAATCGTTTCGCATTCGCCGGACGCACCTGTGTCGTCACGGGCGCGGCCAGCGGCATCGGCGCCGCCCTGACGCTCGACCTGGCCCGGCGCGGCGCCGTTCTGGCCCTCGTCGACCGCGACGCCGAGGGCCTCGCCACGATCGCCGGGCAGGCCCGCGAGTCCGGCGCCAAGCAGGTGAGCACCCACGTCGTCGATCTCTCCGACGGCGGGGACCGGCTGGACCTGGCCGCCGAGGTCGCCGCACTGCACGGCGGCGCCGACCTGCTGATCAACAACGCCGGCGTGGCGCTGAGCGGAACCTTCGACGAGGTCAGCATGGCCGACTTCGACTGGCTGTTGGAGATCAACCTGCACGCGGTGATCCGCACGACGAAGGCGTTCCTGCCACAGCTGCTGAGCCGCCCGGGCTCGCACGTCGTCAACATCTCCAGCCTCTTCGGCCTGATCGCACCGCCCACCCAGGTCGCCTACGTCACCAGCAAGTACGGCGTCCGCGGCTTCTCCGAGGCGCTGCGGCACGAGCTGGCCGGTACGGTCGGCGTCACGGTGGTGCACCCCGGCGGCATCCGGACCAACATCGCCACCAGCGCCCGGCTGTCCGGCCCCGACACCGACGGCAGCCAGGCCGCCCGGGCCGCCGAGTTCACCCGCACCTCGCTGACCATGCCGCCCGAGGAGGCGGCGAAGCTGATCATCGCGGCGGTGCGGGCACGCAAGCCCCGGCTGGTGATCACCTGGGCGGCCAGGATCGCCGACGTGCTGGCCCGGGTCGCGCCCGGTAGGTACTGGAATGTCCTCCAGCGTCAGGCCGCGCGGAAGACCATGTAGGCGCCGTGTCGGTGGCGTGTCAGCGGGCCCGGGCACGCTGGCACCCATGACAGCTGATCTGGTGATCGAGGCCGAGGGCCTCGTCAAGCACTTCGGGTCGACGAAGGCCCTACAGGGCGTCGATCTCGCCGTGCCTCGGGGGACCGTGCTCGGCGTGCTCGGCCCCAACGGCGCCGGCAAGACCACCGCCGTCCGCATCCTCTCCACGCTGCTGAACCCCGACGCGGGCAGCGCGCGCATCAGCGGCTTCGACGTGGTCCGCGAGGCCGAGAAGGTCCGCCAGGTGATCGGCCTCACCGGCCAGTACGCCTCGGTCGACGAGGACCTGACCGGCCGGCAGAACCTGGAGCTCTTCGGCACCCTGCTGGACCTGGGCCGGGCCGGCGCCCGCCGGCGTGCCGCCGAGCTGCTCGAGTGGTTCGACCTCACCGACGCGGCCGGGCGGCAGGCCAAGACCTACTCCGGCGGCATGCGCCGGCGCCTCGACCTGGCCGCGAGCCTGGTCGGCTCCCCCGACGTGATCTTCCTGGACGAGCCGACGACCGGCCTCGACCCCGCCAAGCGCGAGGACATGTGGGAGGTCGTCCGCACGCTCGTCAAGGGCGGCTCGACCGTGCTGCTGACCACCCAGTACCTGGAGGAGGCGGACGCGCTCGCCGACGAGATCACCGTGATCGACCACGGCCGGGTCATCGCGCACGACACCCCCGAGGGGCTCAAGCGGGTCGTCGGCGGCCAGACCCTTGAGGTCCGCCCGTCCGACCCGGAGCAGCTCCGGCTCACCGCGTCGATCCTCTCCGAGGTCTCCTCGGGCGCGCAGGCCGACGAGATCCGCAAGGGCATGCTCGCCGTTCCGGTCGCCGACGACCGGGCCATGACCGAGGCCGTCGCCCGGCTGGCCGCCGCCGGGGTCGCCGTCACCGAGCTCGCCCTGCACCTGCCGAGCCTCGACGAGGTCTTCTTCACGCTCACCGGGCGGACCGCCGCCGAGGACGACACCACGACCAAGGAAGAGGTGGCGGCGTGACCACGACGATCGGCGCTCCCCGGACCGGCAACCCGGTCCTGCCCACGCAGGTGGCACCGAGCCCGCGCCCGTTCCGGCTCGTGCGGCACTCGCTCGCGCTCGCCAAGCGCAGCCTGATCAAGACCGCGCGTACGCCCGAGGCGCTCATCGACGTGACGCTTCAGCCCGTGCTGTTCCTGGTCATCTTCGTGTACATCTTCGGCGGCGCGGTCGCCGGATCCACCGAGGAGTACCTGCAGTTCCTGCTGCCGGGCATCCTCGCGCAGACCATCGCGACGGGCTGCATCGCGATCGGCGTCAACCTCAACACCGACATCGCGAAGGGCATCTTCGACCGGTTCCGGTCGCTGCCGGTGCCGCGCTCGGCGCCGCTGCTCGGCGCGGTGCTCGGCGACATCGTGCGGTACGTGATCGTCACCGTCTCCACGCTGGCGATCGGCTACGTGATGGGCTTCCGGATCACGACCGATCCGCTGAGCGCGCTCGCGGGCTGCGGCCTGGCGGTGCTGTTCGCGCTCTGCCTGAGCTGGCTGCCGGTCTTCGTCTCGATGAAGGTGCGCACCCCGGGCGCGGTGCAGGGCATTATGTTCGCCGCGATCATGCCGCTGAGCTTCGCCTCCAACGTCTTCGTCAACACCGACACGCTGCCCGGCTGGATGCAGGGCTTCGTCAAGGTGAACCCGCTGACGCACCTGGTCGGAGCGATGCGTGGCCTGTTCCTCGGCACGCCCCTCGACAACCACGTGTGGTGGACGCTGGCCTGGTCCGCGCTCTTCGTCGTGGTGTTCATGCCGCTGGCGCTGCGGGCGTACCGGAAGAAGGTCTGAGCTAAACGAGGCCGGCCATCAGTTCCCGGATGCGGGAGCTGATGGCCGCCGCCGTCCGGTACTGGCCGGCCGCGAGCAGTTCCCGGCGCTGCTCCTCGGTGCCGAGGGCGGCGGCCAGCCGGGCGCCCTCGCCGTACGGGAAGACCATGCCGGCGTCCGCGCCCGCCCGGATGCCCAGCATCCACAGCTCGCGGGCGCTCGCGTCGTCGCCGTGGAACGTCGCGAGCTCGGCACCCCCGAGCGCCCACGCCCCGAGCAGCGGACTCTCCCCGTGTGCGGACAGGGCCGCGTCCCGCGCGAGCGTCAGCGAGGCGGCCGCCCGGGCCGATGCCGCCGCCCGGGCCGCCGGCCGGGCCTCGCCCACCCACAGGTGCAGGATCGCGACGCCGACCCGAAACGCGACCCGCCGGCGCGGCAGATGCTCCTCGAACAGGCCGGCGGTCCGGTCCACGGCGTCGGCGAATTCGAGCGCCTCGTCGTAGTTTCCACGCCGCCAGGCCAGGTGGGCCAGGCCCAGGCAGGCGTGCACGGCGTCGTCGTCAGCGGTCGGTGCGGACGCCACCAGTTCGCGCAGCCGCCGCTCGGCGACCGGATCGCCGTCGAGCGTCCGCCGCACGTCCAGCAGCACCCCGATCGAGTGCGCGTCCTGCGTGGCACCCACCAGCTCCATGTGCCGCACGCTGCGGGCCAGCCACTCGGTGGCCTGCCCCTCGCCGCGGGAGCCGACGGTGTGCCCGACGATCTGGGCGGCCATCGCCATCCCCCAGTGGTCACCAGCCTGTTCGAAGCGCCGGTACGCCAGCTCGGCGTCGGCGACGGAGGTACCGGGCAGCCCGCCGCTCTCCCGCAGCGCCGCCCGCAGGAACAGGCCGAAGCCCTGCACGTACGGATCCGGGTACGCGATCAGCTCCTCGGCGCCCGCCAGGCTGGTCTCCGGCCGGATCCGGTCGAAGGCGGGCACGGCAAGCGCGAGCACCTTCACCCGCGAGGAGACCTCGCCGGGCCGCTCGGACAGGAGCACGCCCAGCGCCCGGCGCGCGAGGACCGCGACCCGCAGCGGCCCGGTGATGCCGGCGTTCACCCCGACCAGCAGGCACCACCAGGCGAGCCGGTCGGCGTCAGGCAGGGTGCGCCCGGCGGCGGCGCCGGTCATGATCCCGGAGCGGAGCCGCGCCCGCGAGTCGTCGGCGTGCAGCTGGGCGGCGGCCCACGTGGTCACCTCGACGTGCAGCCCGCGGACGGTCCACAGGTGGAACAGCGCAACGGTGATGTCGATACCGGCCGCCTCGTCGTCGCCGGCGATCGCCCAGCGCAGGCCGGCCAGCAGGTTCTCCTGCTCGGCGGTGCAGCGGGCGAACGTGCCGAGCTGGTCGGCGCCGACGAACCGCCCGGCGAGCCCGACCGCCTCCACCCGCGCCCAGCCCACCAGGCCGTCCGAGGCCGGCCCGCGGCCGCCGGACGCGTCCAGCCGGGCCTCGCCGAACTCCCGGACGGTCTCGAGCATCCGGTAGCGCGGTGGGCCGCCGTCGCCCTCGATGCTCAGCAGCGACTGCTCGACCAGGACGGCCAGCCCGCGCCGGACGTCCGGCACCCCCGCGACCGCGGCGGCGAGGTCCGCGGTGAACGGCGCCGGAATGACCGCGAGGCGGTGCAGCAGCTCCCGATCGCCGTCGGCGAGCAGCCGGCTGCTCCAGTCGACCATCGCCCACAGGCTCGCGTGCCGCTCCGGCAGCCCGCGCAGGGCGTCGTCGAGCAACGCGAACCGGTCGCTGAGCCCGGCCAGGACGTCGTCGATCGGCATGCACCGCAGCCGCGCCGCGGCCAGCTCAAGGGCCAGCGGCAGGTTGTCCAGCCGGTGGCAGAGCGCGAGGGCACGCCCGGTGTCCCAGGTCGGCACCGCGCCGCCGGACCGGGCCCGGGCCTCCAGCAGGGCGAGCGCCTCGTGATCGGGCAGCGCCGTCAGCCGGTGCACCGCCTCACCGGCCAGCCCGAGCGGTGCCCGGCTCGTGGCCAGGACGGCGACCTCGGGCGCGGCCGCGGCGAGCAGATCGGCGACCACGTCCGCGGCGGCGTCCAGGACGTGCTCGCAGTTGTCCAGCACCACGAGCCCGTCCAGTTCCGGCGCGACCGCTCGCAGCCGCTCCCGCGGGGTCAGCACGCGCCGCTCCAGGCCCAGCCCGGCGGCGGCCTCCGTCTCGGCGCCGCCGAGCGCGGCGACGACCGCGGGCAGCACCCCCGCCGGCGAGCGCACGCCGGCCAGCTCGATGACCCGCACCGCGCCGTTCGCGCGCCGCGCGACCTCAGCGGCGAGCCGGGTCTTGCCCGCGCCGCCGGACGCGACGATCGTCACCAGGGGCGCCTCGGCGAGCGCGGCGGTCACGGCCGAGACGTCGCCCTCCCGCCCGACCAGCGCACCCGCCGGTCGCCGCCAGGCGCGCGGCAGCGCGGCGGCCGACCGGCGCGGCGCGGGCCCGGGCGCGGGCGCGGGCCGAAGCTCGCCGCGCAGCAGGGCGAGATGCGCCTCGGCGAGCGCCGGGGACGGATCCGCGCCGTAGCGGTCGGCCAGCTCGGACCGCAACCGCTCGAACAGGTCGAGGGCCTCGGCGCCGCGACCCTGCGCCGCGAGCAGCCGCACGAGCAGCGCGGCGGCCGGCTCGTCCGGTGGCGTGTGCGCGGCGAGCCGGCGCAGATCGGCCTCGCCGTACGCACCGGCACCGGCCCCGGCCAGCGCGGCCTCGGCCCGCAGCGCGGCGACGTCTGCGAAGAGCCGCGCGCCCTCGGCCAGGTCGGGAATCTCCGGGAACCGGGCACGGGCCGCGTCGGCGGCCGAGCGCGCGGCCTCGGCGTCGCCGGCCCGCAGCGCCGCACGCGCCCGCTCGATCAGGCCGCCGACGGCCACCGTGTCGACGTCCACCCGGTCGGCGGGGATCCGGTAGCCACCGGGAACCGCCTCCACCGCGAGACCCAGCCGCCGGACCCGGGACACCAGGGCCTGTAGCGCGCCCGCGGCGTCGTCCGGCGGGTCGCCGCGCCAGACCGCCTCGACCAGCGCCACCGTGGAGACGGCCCGCCCCCGCGCCCCGACCAGCTCCCGAACCAGCGCGCCCAGCCGCTCACCCCGCACCGGCCGCCCATCAACGGCCAGCACCCCCAACGTGACAACCGTGGTCATGAGGGCGCGGCCATCAGGTATACCTCGTCCTCGGCAGGGGGCCTCTTGCGTACGCCGAGGAGTTCGAGCCACTCGACCAGTTGGCGGTGCACGGCGTCCGGTCCGTCCAGGTCGCCGTGGGTGATCTGCCAGTCGGCCGGGTGCACGATCATCGCGTCGGTCTGCCAGCCGCCGAGTCCGCCGTGCGAGCCGACCAGCTCCTCGAACGCCGCCACCTCGTCGGTCACCGGGTCAACCGAGCTGATCAGCACCAGGTCGCCGATGTGCGCGGCCCGCTGGTGCCGCAGCAGGTCGGCGCGGGCGTGCGGCCCGTACGGCAGCAGCGGATCCACCCCCTCGACCGTGCCGTCGGCGAGCCGGTGGCTGCCCGCCGCGCCGACGGCCACCGGCCCGTCGTCGTCCACGACGACCAGGCCGATGCCGGGGTGCTTCGCCAGCCCGGAGACGAGCTGCGGGTACTCCCGGTCGATCCGGGACCGGTCGAGCCGCTCGGGAAAACGGGTCAGGTAGATCAGCGCCAGGTTGCCCGAAGAGACGACGAGCAGCGGGGCCACCGGCGTGGCGGGGAAGTCCGGCTCGGCGCCCGGCTCCTCGGCGGGCGCCGCCGGCGCGTCCGCCCGGTCCGGCACGGAGAAGCGCTCGACCACCTCGTCGAGGGTCTCGCCGTGCCGCTGCCGGAACGTGGCGCCCTGGCTCTGCCCGTGGTCGGAGAGGATCACGATGCGGTAGCGGCGGCCGGCCTCCGGCGCCAGGCGCTCGAGCACCCCGAGCATCCGGTCCAGGCTCTCCAGCTGCCGCATCGACTCGGGCCGGGCCGGGCCGGCGTGGTGCGCCACCTCGTCGTAGTCGACCAGGTCGCAGTAGACGGCCGGGGCGCCGCGGGCCATCTGCTCGGCGATCAGCGAGATGTTCACGTCGCGAAGCAGCATCGAGGCGGGCCGCAGCGCCAGGAACGCGCCGGACCGGCTGACCCGGGGTTGCAGGTTGCGGCGGCGCTGCAGCCGGGCCTGGTGCAGCTCGGTGATGACCTCGCCGACGCCGAGCACCAGCGCCCGGGTGAAGCCGAACGGGCTGGCCATGAACGCCGCCCAGCCGCGGGCCGAGCGACCGGGCAGGGCCGCGTGGCTGACGGTGAGCAGGCGGGTCACCGCGTCACCGGAGAACGCGTTGCCGATGCTGACGCCGCCGTCGCGCAGCAGGCCGTCGCCGTCGGAGAAGCGCCGCTCGATCATCGCCGCGTCGCGGGGCCGGTTCGACACGATCAGCCGGCCGGTCTCCTTCTCGTACCAGCGGAAGCCGGGAATCTGCTGGGACGCGCCGTGCAGGATGCCGGCCTGCGAGGCGGGCGTCGTCGACGGCAGGCCGGTGTGCCAGCCGCGCATCGTGTGCGTGCCCGCGCGCAGCCACCGCCCGATGGTCGGCAGGTTGCCGGCGCGCACCGCCCAGCGCAGCACCGGCTCGCTGACCCCGTCGAGCTGCACCATCAGCAGGCCCGGCTCCTGGCCCGGCGCCGGCCGGCGCAGCGTGATCAGGCGACCGCCGGCCTGCCGGGCCTTGCGCCGGCGGATGCCGCGCATCAGCCGCCGCGCCTCCTTGACGAACGTGTCCTCGGTGCCGCTGTCGAACATCCAGTCCAGGATCGCCGCGCACACGACGGCCAGCAGCGCCGCGAAACCGACGGTCGGCCAGCCGCTGAGCCGTTTCGACGGATCCAGCTCCAGCGCCACCACCATCACGATGATCTGGGCGACCACGCCGAGCAGCATCGCGCCCCAGCCGCCGAGCGCGACGACGCCGGCCAGCAGCAGGGGCCGCAGCACCGCGCCGACGGCGGCGACGAGCACCACCAGGCCCATCGTGTCCAGCACGTCGGTGCTGCGTACGCCGGGCATCAGCCACAGGGTGAAGCTCAGGACGAAGAACGTGGTCGCCGCGCTGCGGATGACCGCGCGGGACCGGTCGACGACCCGCGGCCAGGCGAAGACCGCACGCAGCGCACTCCGGCGATCCCGGACGACCGGGACCGGCACAGGATCACGTGGGCTGCCCCCAGTGCTTACGGCCACCGGAAAACGATCGCACAGCCGGGCACGCCCGCGCTCCCGAGGCGGCCGACGCCGTCACCGCCGCGGCGGAACCGGCACCCCGCCGACCGCGTCGGACCCGATACCGTCGACTCCGTGGAGGGCCTCGTGCGACCCAGGACCGTTCTGCCCGGCATTCTGCTGCTCGCCCTCTCCGGTGGCTGCGCCGGCACGGAGCCCAGCGTGATGGAGGAGGCCCCGACCACCTGGACGGTGCCGGCCAAGTACGGCTTCACCCTCGCGTCCGACTGCGGCGAACGAGCGCTGATCGGCCGCTTCCAGGTCACTGTCGTGGACGACAAGGTGGTGAAGTCCGTCGGCCTCGACGACGCCGCCCGCCGCGCGCTGATGCTGCGCATTGCCGACCTGGTGCCCACCCTCAAGCAGCTCGAGGAGGAGGCCGAGACCGCCCGCCGCGAGGGCGCGGCCGTGGTCGAGGTCGAGCGGGACCTCTCCGACGCGCACCCCACGAAGATCGTCATCGACCACTCGCTGAGCGCCGTCGACGACGAGTCGTGCTACACGATCGAGGACTACACGATCGGGCTAACGCAGGCGCCCTCGCCGACGCCGGCGCGATAGGTTCGTGGCTCGGCGATCGGACCGGGGAGGCCCGCATGCGGGTCGTACCCGTCGTTCTGTCAGCCGTGCTGCTGCTGGCCGGCGCCTGCGACTCGTCGCCGTCCGCCGCACCGCCACCGGCCGGGTCGCCGCACGCGGCCGCGCCGGCCGGCGAGAGGCGCGTGGTCGGCTACTTCACCGACTGGGGCGTTTACGGGCGCAACTTCCAGGTACGCAACGTCGACGCCAGCGGCGCCGCCGGCCGGCTCACCCACCTGGTGTACGCGTTCGGCAAGGTCGACGGCGGCCGGTGCGCCACAAGGGACGGCTGGGCCGACTACCAGAAGCCGATCGCCGCCGCGGACAGCACGGACGGGGTCGCCGACACCCCCGGCACCGGGCTGCGCGGCAACTTCGGCCAGCTCCGCAAGCTCAAGACCGCCCACCCGGGCCTCAGGGTGATCTGGTCGTTCGGCGGCTGGACCGGCTCCAAGGGCTTCGCCGAGGCCGCGCGGGACCCGGACGGCTTCGCCGCCTCCTGCCGCCGGCTGCTCGGCGACCCCCGCTGGGCCGGCGTCTTCGACGGCATCGACATCGACTGGGAGTACCCGAACGCCTGCGGGCAGGTCTGCGACGCCAGCGGGCCCGGCGCCCTGCCGGCCCTGCTCACCGCGTTGCGCGCCGCGTTCGGGCCGGACGCGCTGATCACCGCCGCAGTGCCGGGCGACCTCGGCAAGCTGAAGGCCACCGACTACGCGGCGGCCGCGCGGCCCGCGAGCTGGCTCAACGCGATGACCTACGACTTCTTCGGCACCGGCAACGGCACCGGGCCGACGGCGCCGCACTCGCCGCTGACCGCGTACCCGGGCATCCCGCGCGCCGCCGCGACGACCGACGCCGCGATCACCGCGCTGCTCGGGCTCGGCGTTCCGGCGGAGAAGGTGCTGCTCGGGGTGGGCTTCTACGGCCGCGGCTGGAGCGGGGTCAGCGTGGCCGGCCCGGGCGGCAGTGCGACCGGGCCGGCGCCTGGCAGTTTCGAGAAGGGCATCGAGGACTACGCCGTGCTGCGCCACACCTGCCCGCCCACCGGTAGCGCCGGGGGCACGGCCTTCGCGCACTGCGGCGGCCAGTGGTGGGGCTACGACACCCCCGACACCATCAGGACCAAGATGGCGTACGCCAGGAGCAGGGCCCTCGGCGGCGCCTTCGCGTGGGAGTTGTCGGGCGACACCGCGGACGCGCAGCTTGTCGCCGCGATGCGGGCCGGCCTCAGCGACGGCTAACCGATGCGCACCCAGACGTTGTCGAGGATGCCCTGGAACTGGTCGTTGTCCGAGTAGGCGCCCTTGCCGCCGAGGCTCAGCGGCCGGTTGTTGCTGACCGAGAGCCGCTGGGAGATCGCCCGGTTGCCGCGGACCACGCCGTCGACGAGCACGCTCAGGGACCCGGCCCGGCGGCGGCACTCGATGGTGTGCCAGCTGCCGTCGGCCACCGCTATCGAGCTGGTGACGAGCCTGATTCCCGGGCGCGCGCCGACCAGGACGCAGCTCGCCCGCCCGGCGGCGCCGTCGACCTGGAGCTTGTACTGGCTGCTGGTCGCCGAGTAGCCCTTCTGGATGATGTTCTGGCCCTTGGAGGTCTGGCCGCGGGAGAGCAGCACCATGGCGCCGTACGAGATCGGCTGGGTGCCGGGGTTGAGGTTGGCGGCGCTCGGGCTCTGGAGCGCGGCGTGCGGGCACGCCCCGGTCGTGCACTTGGCCGGGAACCGCACGGCGCCGCCGCTGCCGTGCTGGACGGCGAGGACCCGGCCGCCGTTGCCGGCGACCAGCCTCAGCGTGTGACCGTTGCCGGAGTCATCGGCGATCAAACTGGACCGTCCACCGTCGAAGGCGTACAGGGCGACGATCCTCCCCGCGCCGATGCCGGCCGCCCGGGCCGCCGCGGCGTGTGCTGCCACCACCGCGTCGGCGGGCCGGGTCTCGGTCTGCGGGTGGGCCACCGCGGGGCCGTGAAAGATGCATATGAACGTCCCGGCGACGATCGCGGAGACGACTGGACGACGAAATGACATGTCCGAATTATCACTTGTGAACGTTTTCTAGGTACCCGCAATCGACTACGAGGGTCGGTTGATCATGGGCGCCCATTCGGCCTAATCCTCCCTTCGCGTGAATCCGCCCGGCCCCTCGGCCGGGCGTAACGACCGCGTGCTACTCGTCGCCGCTGAAGTCCTCGAAGGCCTCCTCCATGACCTCGCCGGCCAGGTAGCCGGCGGCCATCCCGCCCGCGACGCCGGCGACGAGCCCGCCCATGCCCGAACCGTGTCCCCGGCCGTGGCCGTGGCCGCCGTGCACCGGGTGGCCGTAGCTCTGCCGGTGCGCGATGGCCTCGCGGACCCAGCCGTCCACGACCTGCGCCCAGTCGGCGGTGTCCGCGTCGGCGTGCGGGACCGTGTAGCGGCCGAACGAGTCGTGGCCGCGGCCGAACATGTCGCCGCGCTTGTCGAACTCCAGCACCACCTCGACCGTCGCCGGGTTGGCGACGAACGTCAGCTCGACCTCGTTGACGGCGTGCGCGTACTGGGCCGGCGGGAAGTACTCGATCTCCTGGTAGAACGGCAGCGTCTGGTGCACGCCGGCGATCCGGCCGTACTCCAGGTCGGCGTTCTTGAAACCGAAGCCCAGCCGGGCGAAGGCATCGAGGATCCGCTCCTGGATCGGCAGCGGGTGCACGGCGACCGGGTCCAGGTCGCCCTTGTCGATGGCGCGGGCGATGGCCACCTCGGTGCGTACGCCCATCGTCATGCCGCGCAGGTGCCGGCCCTGCACGGCGGTGATCGGCGTCTCCCACGGCATGACGAGCTGGAACGGCAGGGAGATCTCCTGCTTCTCCGCGAGCCGCATCGACCCGCCGACCTGCACCCGGTGGAACTCGCCGGTGGCGCCGTACTCGCCCTCGCCGCCCTCGACCTCGACCCGGGTGACCAGCCCCAGCGCGATGTGTTCGATGTCGACATCGTGGCTGCCGCCGACCAGATTCACGTGCCCCACCAGCGGCGCGCCGGGCCGGGTGTGCGAATCGGACAGCACCGTGTCGACACTCGGGCCGCCGACGCCGAACGCGCCGAGCATCTTCTTGAAGCCCACGAGATCCCCCTAAGGACAGTCAGTTCGGGGCAGAAGCTAACAAGTCACACTGAATGCTTGCTGTGAGCGACCGCTCAGACGCGGGTGACCGCGGCCCGGGCCGCCGCCGGGTCACCGGCGGCGAGCGCCCGCTGCGCCGCGGCCCGGCACTCGTCGACCGTGTGCGCCGCCAGCGCCGCCCGGACCGCCGGTATCGCACCGGGTGACATCGACAGGCTGGTCACGCCGAGGCCGGTCAGCACCACCGCGAAGGCGGGATCCGCCGCCGCCTCGCCGCAGACCCCGACCGGGCGGCCGACGGCCGCGCCCGCCGCCGCGCAGAGGGCGATCAGCGACAGCAGCGCCGGCTGCCACGGGTCCAGCAGGTCGGCCAGCTCGCCGCTGCGCCGGTCGGCCGCGAACGTGTACTGGCTCAGGTCGTTGGTGCCGACGCTGAGGAAGTCGACCGCCTGGAGGATCTCCGCGGCGCGGACGGCGGCGGCCGGCACCTCGATCATCACGCCGACCGTGGACAGCCCGGCGTCGCGGCAGAGCGCGGTGAACTCGGCGGCCTCCGCGACGGTCGTGACCATCGGCGCCATGACGGCCACCCGGGCCGTGTGCCGCCGGGCCGCCTCGGCGATCGCCGCGATCTGGGTCCGGAGGATGTCGCCGCGGCGGCGGGCCACGCGCAGCCCGCGGATGCCCAAGGCCGGATTCGGCTCGTCGTGCTCGCGCAGGAACGGCAGCGGCTTGTCCGAACCGGCGTCGAGGGTGCGGACGATGACCTGGCGGTCCGGCATCGCGGCGAAGACCTCCGCGTACGCGCCCACCTGCTCGGCCATCGTCGGCGGGTCGACGTGGTGCTGGAACAGCAGCTCGGTGCGGAACAGCCCGATGCCCTCGACGGCCGCGCCGCCGAGCTCGGCGGCGCGGCCGATGTTGGCAAGCAAGGCCACCCGATGCCCGTCGGAGGTCCGCCCGAGGTGGTCCCCGGCGGGCGCCGCGCGGGGCGCGGGCACCTCCGCTTCCTCGCCGGCCGCTCCGAGGTTGACCCGGCCGGTGGTGCCGTCGACGGTGACCACCGTGCCGTCCGGGATCTCCAGCGCGCCACCGCAGGCGACCACCGCCGGCAACCCGCGTACCCGGGCCAGGATCGAGGTGTGGCTGACGAAGCTGCCCGCCGAGGTGACAACGGCGAGCACCTGCGCCGGGTCGAGCAGCGCCGCGTCGACCGGGGCCAGCTCGACCGCGACCAGCACGAACGGGCATCCCGGCCGGGGCAGCGCCGGCATCGGCAGGCCCAGGCAGTGCGCGACGACCCGGTCGCGCAGGTCGTCCAGGTCGGCGGCGCGCGCGGCCAGCCGCCCGCCGGCCGCAAGCAGGTTGGAGCGGTACTCGGCGAGCACCGCGGCGACCGCGTGCGGCGCCTCGTGCCCGGCGTGCACCGCCCTCGCCACGCCAACGCTCAGGGCGCGGTCGCCGGCCAGCGCGGCCTGCGCACGCAGGATCTCACCGGAGGTCGCATCGGCGGCCGCCGCCGCGCGGCGGCCGAGGTCCTCCCCGACGGCGGCGAGCGCGGCGAGGGCGCGGTCCCGCTCGCGGTCCGGGTCGGTCACCGGCCGCGGCGGGGGCAGCCGGGGCGGGCCGGGCAGCCGGTACGCGGGCCCGGTGGCCGTGCCCGCGCTCACGCCGAGGCCGCGCAGCAATTCAGTCACCGGCCCCATCGGGATGAGTGTGCACAGTGGAATCGTTGTACCGACGAGATCACCTACTGTCAACGCCTGAGCACGCCGTCGCGCCGGCCCGCCCGAAACGCGCGACGCGGGGCCGGACGCGTTCCGGATCACGGCGGCCGTTCGGACCATCGGGGAATCAGCCGAAAGGACCGTCACCCGATCTTGGAGGCATTCGCGTCAATGACTGAGTACGGCGGCAGCCGGTGCCGATAGTTACGGGGGGCACCGGCTGACGCCCCACTCGGTAATCGGCGGAGACGAGCAGCCCGTGACCACAGCGGCGGTGATTGACCGCGACATGTACGCTCACGGCTCTTTCCGTACGCCGATCGGACAGCCGGGAATGGATGACGCTCGCGACTTCGCCTATGCGGCCTTTGTTCGTGAGCGTTCCCACGCCCTGCTGCGCTCGGCCTACCTGCTGACCGGCGACCAGCACCTCGCCGAGGACCTCGTGCAGGAGGCCCTGGCGCGCACGCATCGGGCCTGGTCGCGGCTCGAACGGCCGAGCAACGCCGAGGCGTACGCCCGCAAGGTCATGTATCACGCCCAGGTCTCCATCTGGCGGCGGCCGAAGGTCGCCGAGGCGCTGCCCGGAGACGGCCTGGAGCGGCACGGCGGCAGCATCGACGACCCCGCCGAGGCCGCGGTACGCCGGATCACCCTGCAACGCGCCCTGCTCGCGCTGAGCCCGAAGCAGCGCGCGGTGATCGTGCTGCGCTACTTCGAGGACCACACCGAGGTGGAGGCCGCGCAGATGCTCGGCGTCTCGGTCAGCACCGTCAAGACGCAGTGCGGCCGCGCCCTTGACCGGCTGCGCCTGCTCGTGCCCGACCTGCGGGCGCTCGCCGACGCACGGGAGGGCGGCCGATGACCGCGCCCGATCCGTTGCGCGAGGAGCTGCGCGACCTGGCCGACGTGGTGGTACCCGCCGACCTCTACGAGCGTTCGCTCGACCGGTCGCGCCGGATCGGCCGGCGGGAGGCCGCGATCGGCACCGCCGCGGCCGTCGTCGCGCTGGCCCTGCTCGGCAGCGGCCTGTGGCAGCTGCCGAAGGGCGCCGAGCCGGCGCCACCGGCCGCGGCCGGCCCGGCCGGACCCTCGGCACCCGCGCCGGTGATACCGACGGCTCCGACGCCGACCACCGGGCCGGGAGAGGCCGTCGGCGGAACCTCCCGGCCGGACCGGCCACGCCCACGGAGCTCCAGTTCGAGTCCGCGGTCCACCGCGCTCGTCGACGTGCCCGGCCAGATCTTCTACGCCGACGCCGAGGACGACGGGCGCCTGGTCCGGCTGACCGGCGCGGGTAACCCGTCGACCGTGCTGTCGGCGTCGAACTCCGCGGCCGGCGTCTCCCCGGACGGCTCCCGGATCGCCTACGTGACCGACGGGGCGCTGATGGTGGCGGAGACCGGCGGGGAGGACGCCCGGCAGGTCTATGCGGGCACGGCCTCCGCCGAGCAGGCGCCCGCGTGGTCACCGGACGGCGGGCGGCTGCTCATCGACGCGGCCGACCCCGGCGTGCTCGACGTGGCGACCGGCCGGCTCGATCCGCTCGCCGAGGGCCTCGAGGGCCGGCACTTCCGCTGGTCGGGCGACGGCACCACGCTCGTCTACGCGACGCCGAACTGCGGCCTCGAGGTGGCCGCCGGCACCACCGCGCGATCCGGCACGCCCGTGCCGGATCAGAGCAAGACGGACGGGCGGGCCGCGTGCCGCCCGGTCAGCGTCGACGCGACCGGCGACCTGGTCGCCGTGCAGCTCGGGCCGGCCGCGGCGGCCGAGCCGGACGAGGCGCCCGCCGACGCGATCGTGGACACGGTGACCGGCGACATCGTCGACCTGCCGGTGAGCGGCAAGATCATCGGCGCGGTCTTCGACCCGGACGGCAACCTGCTGGTCCGCTCGAAGAAGAACGGCAGGACCCGGCTCTGGCTGTTCTCCCCGGACTTCACGCTGCTGGTGCAGGCCCGGGAGCCGTCGAAGCTCAAGGATCTCGACCTGCTGGCCTACACCCGGTGATCACCGCGCGGGCGGTCCGGGTGACCGCTCAGGGCAGGTACTCCTCCGGGCGGGCCGGCCCGGCGGCGTCGGCGTCGCGCTTGCCGAAGAGCTTCCAGCCGCGCTTGCGCTTCTCCGGCGGGCGCACGGTCTCCCCGTTCAGGACGGCGAGCCGGTGCTGCGCGACCGGGTTCTCCGGCTCGAGCCGCAGCGAGAGCAGGAACGCCTGGCGTGCCTGATCGGCGTGGCCGAGCGCGTCCAGCGTGACGCCGTGGGTGAAGTAGTAGTGCGCCTCGTTCGGCTCGAGGCCGACGGCCGTGCGGGCGGCCTGCTCGGCGTCCGCGTACTGGCGGTCGGCGGCGAGCAGCGACCAGGCGACGCGGTCGTGCCAGAGCGGGTTCTTCGGCTCGACGATGACCGCCCGGTAGGCCATCGTGACCGCCTCCTCGTGCCGGCCGAGCAGGGTGAGCGCGCGGCTGGCGATCGCGAGCGGGCGGGGATCCTCCGGCGCGAGGACGATGGCCCGGTTGGCGGCGTCCAGCGCCTTGTCCACCTCATCCAGGACGAGCCGGATGCGGGCCAGCAGGATCCAGCCGGCCGCGGAATCGGGGTCGGCGGCGAGGACGGGCTCCAGGTGCGCCGCGGCGGCCGCGGGGTCGACGCGCTCGAACAACGCGGCGGCCCGCGCCACACCGATCTCGGTCGGCGTGGTCAGTCCGGGCGCACCGGGCCTCTGCACCCTCAGCGGTCCCGGCTCCAGGTCGTTCATCGACGTCCTCCGGGATTGAAGCTCACACGGTCATCATCGGCACGGTCGCAGCCTTCATGAGCCGTTTTCCCGAATCCCACCCGCGAGGAGGAGCCCCGCCGCCGCTGCCGCCTGGCGTCAGGCGCCCGAGGCCGGCAGCCGCCCGCCGGGCACCGGGCCGTGCGGCTCGGTCGCGGGGACCGACGCGTACGCCCGGACCGGGAACGTCCCGAACGCGGCCACCCGCGGCGGCGCCGCGGTGAACCTGCCGCCGGCCGGCGGCAGGTTCGCCAGGCCCGTCAGGTGCTCGACGATCGGGATGCCGGCGCCGAGCAGCAGCGTGTGCGCGGGCCGGGCGCCGGCCGCGTCCGGGCCGGTGTCGTCGATGTTCACCGCGTCGATGCCGACCAGCGCGGCGCCGTTGTCGATCAGCCACTGCGCACCCGCGCCGGTCAGGTAGGGCGCGTCGACCGCGTATCCCGGCGTGGCCCAGTGCGCGTCGCCGCCGGTGTGCAGCAGGACCGCGCGGCCGGCGACGCTCCGGCCCTCCAGCGCGGGAACGTCGACGCCGCGGGCGCCGCCGCCGATCGTGCGGACGACGACCGCGGGCAGGTCGACGAGCCGCTCCAGCGGAATGCCGGCCAGGTCGGTGCCGTCGCCGTAGCGGTGGAACGGGCTGTCCAGATAGGTGCCGGTGTTGCCGACCATGGTGATCCGGTCGATCGCGAACTCGGTGCCGGGTGCGTAGACACCGCGCGAGGCCTCGCGGGTCAGGTGCGGCGTGATCTCGGGTCCGGGCAGCCCGGGGTAGGTGGTCATGCCCGCGGAGATGACGTGGCTGAGCTCGATCCACCGCCGGCCGGGCTCGGACGGCCCGCCCGGCGTGCCCAGGTGCGGATCGGCGAAGATCCGCACGCCGCTCAGGGCCACGGTGTCGACGAGCAGCAGGCGGCAGGCGGCCAGGAACAGCGCGGAGATCTCCGCCTCGGTCGTGTCGGCGCTCGGCACGTCCACCCGGAAGCCCTGCGCCTGCAGGCCGCCGCCGTTGCTGAACGTCACGGTGGCGTCGAACTCGGCCCGGTATTGCAGCACGGTCACTCCCTGCTAGTTGAGCTCCATGACGGCTTCCACGAGCAGCCAGACGCCGAACATAACGAACAGCGCGGCGGCGCCGTACCTGATTACCCGCTCCGGCAGGTGCCGGCCGAGCAGGCGGCCGACGACGATGGCGAGGGCGTCGGCGGCGACCATGCCGATCGTCGAGCCGAGCCAGGTGCCGAACCAGCCGTGCTGGGTGGCCAGCGTGATCGTCGCCAGCATGGTCTTGTCGCCGAGTTCGGCAAGGAAGAACGCGCCGCCGACCGCGAGGATCGCCGAGCCGGTCGAGCGTTCCGCCTTGGTCTTCTCCTCGTCGGTGAGCCGGTCGCCGCGCAGCGTCCAGGCGCCGAAGGCCAGGAAGGCGAGGCCGGCAGCCAGCGAGATCCAGCCGGTGGGCAGGGCGGCGCCGAGGCCGTAGCCGATGCCGACGGAGACGGCGTGCACGACCGCGGTGGCGACCGTGATGCCGATCAGGACCGGTAGGGGCTTGAAGCGGGTGGCGAACGTCATCGCCATGAGCTGCGACTTGTCGCCCAGCTCCGCCACGAAGATGACCGCGAAACTGAGCGCGGTGGCGGCGAGGAAAGCTTCCATGGTGACTCCCGGTGCAGGTCAGACCGGGAGTTTGGGCGCAGGGCGACCTCGACCCGGCCAGAATTGTGGCCAAGTCGAAGGTCTCGCTCGCCTCGGAATCGAGGCCGCGTGGCCGGGCCCCGAACCGCAGGGCCAGTATGTCGACCACGACATTGGGAGCTACTCCCCTTCGCACCGCGAAGACTACCGGGCCGGATGCCCCGGGCGGCCGGTGCGGGGATGTGAGCCTCGAAACAGCGGCGAGCCGGCGCACCACGCGGGTGCGCCGGCTCGTCGCCTCAGTGCGCGCCGATCTGCTTCTGCAGCTCCATGCGGCTCAGGTTCACGCTCGCCGCGCTCTCCGCCTTGCTCGCCGACGGGTCCGGCGGCTGCATGGCCTTGCAGCGCTTGTCCGCGCGGTTCGCCTTCACGCGCCTCGGCAGCTCGCCCGTCGCAAGGTAGTCGGCGACCGAGTTGTCGATGCAGGCGTTGCCGAAGAGCGAGCCGGCGTGCGTCGTGCCGCCGACGCCCTCGATCAGGGCCGCGCGGGGGAAGATCTTGCGGACCGCGAGGCTGCCCGAGAACGGGGTCGCGGCGTCAAGGGTCTCGCTGATCAGCAGGATCGGCGGGACCTTCCTGCCGTCGACCCGTACCGGCTTGCCGGCCTTTCCGGCCCAGGTCAGGCACGGCGCGTTGTACCAGGCGTTGCCCCAGGTCTCGAACGGCGCGATCTTGTGCACCCGCCAGTTGTCCGTGCGCCACTTGTCCCACGACTGCGGCCACTGCTTGTCGGTGCACTGCACGCCGAGGTAGATCGCGTACCCGTTGTCGGAGCCCTCCGCCTGCGGGTTGCTCGCGTCGAAGAGCGCCTGCAGCGGCGCCGGGTCCTTCCGCTTGACCCAGCTCGAGAACGCCGACCCCACCGAGTCCCAGCCGAAGACGTAGTAGCCCGCCTGGAGGAACACGTCCGTCAGCTCGTCCGGTCCGATGACCCCGCCGGCCGGCATCTTCGCCAGCCTCGCCTGCTCGGCGTAGAAGAGCTTCTCGACCTTCGCGCCGGTCTTGCCGAGGTGGTACGCCTCGTCGTGCTCGGCGAGCCACTTGAAGTAGATCTTGATGTTGCGGTCGAAGGCGATGTCCTGGTCGAGGTTGGAGTCGTACCAGATCCGCTCCGGGTTCACGACGCCGTCGAGCACCATGCGGCGGACCCGCTGGGGATACTGGGTCGCGTACACCTGGCCGATGTAGGTCCCGTACGAGTAGCCGTAGAAGTTGATCTGCTCAGCGCCGAGCGCGGTGCGCAGGCTCTCCATGTCCCGCACGGTGTCGACGGTGCGCAGGTGATCGAGGAGCGCGCCGCCGCTCCTGGCGCAGGCCGCGGCGTAGTCCCGCGCCCGCTTGAGCCAGGTCCGCTCCAGCTCCGGCGTGCTGGGCAGGTAGGCCGGCCGGTTGTAGCCCTGGTACTTGCTGTCGCAGCTCAGCTTCGGCTGGCTGGAGCCGACCCCGCGGGGGTCGAAGCCGATCCAGTCGTATGCGGCGCCGGCCTTGTTCGGCACGTTCTCGCCGAGCACCGACAGGTTCACCCCGGACGCGCCGGGGCCGCCCGGGTTGATCAGCATGACGCCCTGGTACTTGTCGTCCGGCACCGAGTGCTTGATGCGCGAGACCGCCAGTTTGATCGTCTTGCCGGCCGGGTCCGCGTAGTCCATCGGCACGGTCAGGAAGCCGCACTCGGCCGTCCGGGACTGGAGGGCGGTGTCACCGCAGGTGCGCCAGGCGATGGCGGGTTTGTATCCGGGCTTACCGCGCGGCGGCACGGCCTCGGCTCCGTACGCGGCGGTCGCGCCGCACCCCGCCAGCACGATCGTGGCGGCAGTCGCCAGAAGTGTTCTCATGCACAGCCCTTCGTCGGTATTCGCCCCATATGCTCCGGTGCGGACGGCTGTTCAACAGCCCTTGACGCCCGGGGGTTACCACGAAAGAGGAGGCGGGTCGGGCCCCGGACCGCCGCGACCAGGTGTAAAGCCGGCCCGGGGCGGCGCACGACCACCCGTACGCGCGGAGCGGCAATGCGCGGGCGACACATGCCCGAAATGTAACGATGCGGTGATGGACTTCCGGGGTCGAGAGCCATGCTGGCTGCACCCGCTCATGGGGACCACCGTGGACGACCGCTCGCCGCAGGCGTACATGGTCGCCCTACAGCACGTCGTGCTGGCCCTGGACGACGACCCGGCCTGGCGGCGCTGGTGGCAGCGGTCCGGTACGGCGGAGTGCGAGCTCGGAATAGTCGCCGAGGGGCACGTGGACCACCTGCGGCCGAGCGCGGACATCCGCCGGGTCGCCGGCAAGGTCCGGGCGAACTTCACCTGTGCAGCCCCGGAGGCCGGCGGCCGCCGCCCGGCCGAGCTGTTCCCGCTCGCGGTGCACGAGGTGACCGGCATGTTCGAGGTGATCCGCGAGGCGATCGGCCTTGGCGCGCTGCCGCCGATGCCGCACCTGCCCGACCTGCCGGACCAGGCCCGCGAGTTCGCCGTGACCCGCAAGGCGCCGCCGGCGGAGGCGGGCGCGGTCGAGCCGCAGGGCTACCTGACGCTCATCCAGATCGAGGAGTTCTTCGGCGACGAGGCGCCGCCTATCCGGTGAGCTCCTCGCGGTTGACCCGCTCGGGCCGGTGCGCACCGGGCTGACGCTGACGGGGTACCGGCCGCACCACCGCGACCGACGGCGTCACCACGACCGCGGCGCCGCCCAGCCCGATGCTCGCGTAGGTCACCGGCGCGGCGCCGCGCAGCACCAGGCCGTAGACGACACCGAGCAGGACCGTGCCGCCGGCCACCGCGGGCAGCACCACCCGGTCCGGCACGCCCAGCAGCGCCGGCAGGTCGGCGAAGGCGAGATACGCGAGCGCGCCGAGCGCCACGGTCGACAGGCCCGGCGCCAGCAGCCGGGTCGCCACCCCCTCGCCGTTCGGATGGCGGTTGAGATACATCAGCGCCGCCAGCGAGGCGCCGATCAGCAGCAGCAGGACACACAGGCCGCCGCCGACGCCGAGCACGCGGGCCGCCGTGGCCGGGTCGGCGCCCGCCAGCGCGCCACCGCCGATCACGAGGCCGACGACGACGGTCTGCGTCAGCGAGGCGGCACCCGGCGCCGAGGTGCGCAGCCCGGTGCGGCCCAGCCCGGGCGGCAGCACCCGCTCGCGGCCGAGCGCGAACAGGTAGCGGGAGACCGTCTGGTGCAGGGCGATCATCGCCGCGAGCAGCCCGGCCACCAGCACGACCCGGCCGAGCGTCACCGCCCAGGGTGCGAGCCGGGCCGCCGCCAGGTCGAACATCAGCTCCGGCCCGCGCGCACCGGCCTCGGCACCGATCCGGTCGGGCCCGGTGGCCACGGTCATCGCCCAGCTCGCCGCGGCGAACAGGACCGCGAGCACCACGATGGACAGGTAGGTGGCGCGGGCGATCGCCCGGCGCGGGCCGCGCGCCTCCTCCGCGTACGCGGCGGTGGTCTCGAAGCCGGCGAAGGCGAGCGCGACGAGGACCAGGAGGATGCCGAGCGCCGGGCGCGGCAGCCCGGACAGGTTCGCGGGATCCCACGCCGCCCAGGTCAGCCGCCCGCCGGCGGGTTGCGTCACGTCGGCGAGGCTGTAGCCCAGGATCACCGCGGCCTCCGCCGGCACCAGTACGAGGAGCAGCCGGGCGGTCACCGTCACCCGTAGCAGGCCGCACAGCGCGACGACGGCCCAGCAGCCGAGCGCCACCGCCCACCACGGCACCGCGGCCGGTGGCTCGACGGCCGCGCCGGCCAGGGCGTACAGGCCGGCCTGGAGCGCGGTGTACGCGAGCAGGGCGAGCCAGGCGGCGCCGATACCGAGCGGGCGGCCCAGCCCCCGGGCGATGAAGCAGTACAGCGCGCCGGCGTGCGGCATCCGCCGGGACATCGCGACGTAGCCGGTCGCGAAGACCAGCAGGAGCAGCCCCAGGCCGAGGAAGAGCAGCGGCAGCGCGAGCGGGCCGCCGTCCGCGTAGGCCAGGGGCACGACCATCGCGACGACGGAGAGCGGAGTGACGGCGGCGATGGCGAGGAACGCGATGGACATGCCGCCGAGGCGCCCGGCGGCCAGGGTGTGAGGCGGGGGCACCGATTCATTGACGCCCATCCGGTGGGCCTTTGACAACCACCGGTGATCAGTTACTAACTGAACGTGAGAAGAATGGCACAAACGGCCATCGACATCCTCTTTTGGGGCGCAGGGCCGATCTCCACCTGGCCGTCCCCACCCGGAGTGGCCCGCCTAACAAAGCGGGCTCACATCGACAATCGAGGCAAAGGCCTCAACTCCGGCCCCCGTATACCGACAGTCCAGGTCATGGGCATGCTCGCAACACAGCGATTGACGGAGTTCCTCTCCGCGGTCGCTGACCGGCCGGACGGGCCGGCCGCACAGTTGGCGGCAGTGGAATGCGCGGCGCGCGCTCTCGACGCCGAGACCGCCGCGCTGGTCATCGACGGGCGCGTGGTCTCCACCATCGGCGTGCTCGCCGACCAGCTCCGGCCCGCCGCGCTGGCGGAGGTCGGCGCCGGTCGCCGCGGCACGCTGACGCTGGGCGGCACCGGGTACGCGGCCATCGGCGCCCCGATCGGCGGCGAGACGCCCGGCGTGCTGGTGCTCGGCCGCACCGGCCAGGACTTCACCGACGAGGACGTCTGCCTGCTACGCGCCATGGCCCGCGTGCTCGAACTGAGCCTGCGCGCCCTGAAGGTCATCGAGAGCGAGCGCCGCCAGGTGCAGGAGAACGACCGCCTGGTCGACTCGCTCCAGGAACGGCAGCGGCTCTTCGAGCACCTCACCCGGATCCAGCGGCTGATCGCCCGCCGCGCACCGCTGCAAGAGATCCTGGACGCCATCACCTGCAGCGCCGCCGAACTGCTCGGCCTGGAGACGGCTTCGCTGAACCTGCTGGAGCGCGACGACCCGTCGGTCGGCAGCATGGTCTCCAACGTGGGCTTCGCCCCCGACATCCTGCCGAAGATGAAGCGCGTGCCGCTGCGGTCGGCCGGCGTGGCGGGCCTCGCCGTGCTGGGCGACGAACTGGTCATGGTGGAGGACTACGCGGCCTCGCCGATCGCGATCCCGGCGGTCGTCAGCTCCGGCATGCGGGCCGTGATGGCCGTACCCGTGCACGAGAACGGCGAGGTCGTCGGCTGCCTGACGGTCGGAACGCACGTCGCGCCGCGCTCGTGGGACAAGGCGGCACAGGACGTGCTCCGCGCGTTCGCCGAGCACGTCAGCTTGGCGCTGACCGACGCGCGGACCCTCGAGGCGATGAACGAGGCGTTCCACGACTCGCTGACCGGACTGGCCAGCCGCGCCCTGTTCCAGGCCCGGCTGGAGCGGGCGTTCGTCGCGGCGGAGCAGGGCGACCACGGCATCTCGATGCTCTTCGTCGACCTGGACCGCTTCAAGGTGGTCAACGACTCGCTCGGCCACGCGGCGGGCGACCAGCTGCTGGTCGAGGTCGCCGAGCGCATCACGGCCTGCCTTGGCCCCGACGACACGGCGGCACGCCTGGGCGGCGACGAGTTCGCGGTGCTGCTGGCGCCCTCGGCCGGTACGGACGAGTCCGTCGCGCTGGCGGGCCGGATCCTCGAGGCGACCCGCGAGCCGTTCGACCTCGGCGGCAAGGAGACGTTCGTCAGTTGCAGCATCGGCGTCGCGCACACGGCGGCCGGCGCCCGGGAGGCGCAGGAGCTGATGGTCGCCGCGGACCTGGCGATGTACCAGGCGAAGAAGCAGGGCAAGGACCGCCTTGAGGTCTTCGAACCGGCGCTACAGGCCGCCTTCCAGGCCAGCCTCCAGATGGAGGCCGACCTGCGCCGGGCGGTGATCCGGCACGAGTTCGAGCTGCGCTACCAGCCGATCGTGCAGCTGAAGACCGGCGAGATCACCGGCCTGGAGGCGCTGGTCCGCTGGCAGCACCCGGACCGGGGCATCATCCCGCCGCTGGACTTCATCCCGATGGCCGAGGAAACCAGCATGATCGTCCCGATCGGCGAGTGGGTGCTGCGCGAGGCCTGCCGCCAGGCGGCGCGGTGGAACGCCCGCCGGGACGGCAAGCAGCCGCTGACCGTGAGCGTCAACATCTCGGCGGTCCAGCTGGACCAGACGGACCTGCCCCGGGTGGTGGCGGCGGCGCTGGCGAGCAGCGGCCTGCCCGCGGCCTGCCTGGTGATCGAGCTGACCGAGTCCCTGCTGGTGCACCACCGGGTCTCGACGCTCCAGCAGCTCGAAGAGATCAAGGACCTGGGCGTCCGGCTGGCGATCGACGACTTCGGCACCGGCTACTCGAGCCTGGCGTACCTGCGCCGCTTCCCGGTCGACATCATCAAGATCGACAAGTCCTTCGTCGACGACGTCGGCGACGTGCCGGCGGCCGCGGCGCTGACGCTGGGCATCATCCAGCTCGGCCAGGCGCTGAACCTGTCGACGATCGCCGAGGGTATCGAGGACGCCGGGCAGCTCAGCGAGCTGACCGACGGCAACTGCGAGCTGGGGCAGGGCTACTACTTCGCGGAGCCGCTCAACGACAAGGCGCTCGGCGAGCTGCTCTTCCCGGGTAGCTGATTCAGGCGATCGCCGCGGCGATGAGCAGGCCCGCGCCGGCGGCGGCGAGCCCGGCTAGGACGCTGCCGATCGCGTACGCCGCGGCGCGCGGCCGGCCGCCGGCCCGGCCCAGGTGCAGCACCTCGTAGCTGAACGTCGAGTACGTCGTCAGGGCGCCGCAGAAGCCGGTGCCCAGCAGGCTCGCGAGCCACGGCGCGACGGGCAGCCCGACGAGGAGGCCGAGCAGCAGCGAGCCCGCCACGTTGACCGCGAACGTGCCCCAGGGGAACGCCGAGCCGAACCGGACCTGCACCGCCCGGTCGGTCAGGTAACGCAGCGGGGCGCCGACCGCCGCGCCGAGGGCAACCAGCAGCAGGGTCATCGCCGGACCATCGCCTCGCCGGCCGCGGTGCCGGCCCAGACCGCGAGCAGCGCGCCGACAAGCGTCGCCGCCACGTAGATCAGGCCCGTGCCCGGCGCGGCCCGCAGGGCGTCGACGGACGCGCCCGAGAACGTGGTGTAGCCGCCGAGCACGCCGACGCCCCAGAACGGGCGGATCAGCCGCCGCCGCGGCCACACCCGCGTGACGAACACCATCAGGACGCCGATCAGCAGGCAGCCGGTCAGGTTGATCGTCCACGTCGACCAGGCGAAGGCACGCGGGTCGTGCGGCCAGGCCGCCCCGATGCCCCAGCGGGCCAGTGCGCCGAGCACGCCACCGGCGGAGATCGCCGCCAGCACCGGCAGCGCGTGCGGGCCGAGCTCGGCGCGGCCGGCCGGGGTGCTCAGGTCGACGTCCGGATCCATCGGTTCCGGCTCCATCGGTTCCCGAACCTCGGCCACGGGCCAACGCTAGCCCAGCGTCACGCGGCCCCGGCGGCGGGCCCGCGCGGCGTCCGCCGGGCAGGTACCCGGCCGACTCACACCCGGACCGCGCGGACACAGCACGCCGTGGAGTCGCCGGGCGAGCCGCTCTCGAACACGTTGTCGCGCAGCCGGACGCCCTCGGCCCGCTCGATCACCATCGGCGACCACGTCTCGCCGGTGCCGGCACCGCGCAGGGTGCAGCCGCGGATCTCTGCGTCGCGGTAGCGCAGCACGCTGACCACCCCGTCGATCTCGCTGCGGCCCCAGCCCGCGACCCGGACGGCGTACCGCGGGCCGTGCCAGCGGACGCAGACGTCGGCGATGGTGATCGCGGAGCCGACCACCGGCGAGCCGACGAACCGGTCGGTGTTGTCGCCCGGCAGCAGCCGGAAGCCCATCTCCACGTCGCGCAGGCAGGCACCCTCGACCCGGACGTCGTGCACGGAGCTGAGGTAGAAGCCCTCGATCGCGTCGCGCACCCGCAGGTCGGTGATGGTGAGCCGGTGCGGGTGGTAGGTCGGGCCGACGATCGTGGACACGTCGTCGGCCACCGCACCCCAGTGCACGGCGACGCCCGTGTAGCCGCCACGGATCGTGACGTCGTGCAGGGTGACGTCGCGGATCGCGCCCATCAGCGCGACGCAGTTCGCGTGCCGGGCGCCGGGCCGGTCGACGTGCAGGCGGCGCAGGTCGACCCGGGCGATCCACTCCGGAGCGTCCGCGTAGAGGTAGTCGCCGACCGTCACCGCCGTGCCGCGGTCGCCGCCGTGCTCGCCCGGGTCGGCCGGCGGCGGCCGCAGCCCGAGATCGCTCACCGCGACGTCCGAGCCGACGATGTGCAGGACCGGGTGGCCGGTCGCGCCGATCGACTCGAGCCAGGTGCCGGGCCGGCCGCCGCCCGCGCCGGCCACCTCCGCGCCGCGGATGGTCCAGCCGGCGGGCACCCGCAGCCCGTCGGCGATGACGTGCACGCCGGGCGGCAGCTCCAGCTTTCCGGCGGTGACCGTGTCCAGCACCTGCTGGAGCAGCCGCCGGTTGGCCACCGGGTCGGCGCCGAGCGCCGGGCGATGGATCATGGCGCCGGCACGATCCGGCAGGACAGGCCGCGGTCGGGGCGTTCGAGACCGAGCAGGACCGGGCCCCGCGCCGGGCCGGTCAGCCGCAGGTCGGTGCCGCCGGGCCCGCTCGCCACCACCTCGACCGCCACCGGTACGCCGGTCAGCAGTTCGACCGCGTGCACGGCGCGCACGGTGCCCGGCCGGGACCGGTTGACCTCGGCGACCACCCGGGTGCCCGCGCGACGGGCGGCCCGGAGCACCTTGAATCCGGCGCGGGCCGGCCGGCGCCGGGTCCACCTGTTCGACGGGGAGCGCGGCAGCGGCGGCGCCGGCGGCACGGCCGTCACCTCGAGCCGGAAGCGCTCCGGCGGGTTCGGTGTCAGCAGCGCCAGGTCGCAGCCCGTCGGATCCGGTGCGCCGTCGTCTGCGGGTGTCGGCGGCTGTGCGCGTACGGAAATCTGGTCTATCCGGACGCCGAGGGCCGAGCGCGCGGCAAGCCGCCCGGCCACCCACGGCGGCCGCGGCGGCTCGGCGAGCTCGACCATCAGCAGGCCGTCGCCGTCGAGCTCACCGGCCGTCAGGTCGAAGGAGACCGCGGCCTTCGCGCCGCCCGCCCGCCGCAGGCCCTGCGGCCGGCAGAGCAGCGCGGCGCCGCGCAGCTCGCCCTGCGCGCGGATCAGCACCAGCCGCGGCTGTTCGGGCGCGAAGCGCTGTGGGCGCACGCGGTCGGACCACCAGCGGGTCGCCAGCTCGTCGAGGTGGACCACGACCGTGACCCGGGTGGCGACGCCCGGGCTGATCACCTTGAGCCCGACCGCGCCGTGGTCGCCGGAGACGCGGCCGACGATGCCGGTGCCGCGGACCACCTGGTCGACGACGCAGACGCCGTCCTCCCGGCCGCCGGCGACGTCCGCCGGCAGCTCGATGGCGGTCGGCGCGACGTCGTAGTCGGTGGCGAACCAGGTGCCGATCATGAGGAGAGGTCCGTCCGGGTCAGCATCGGCTCCCGCCGGGTCCACATCCGCTCGACCGCGGTGAAGAGCGGGTCGGCGTCGGCCTCGATGTGCCGGAACGTCGCGCGCATCGTCTTGAGCAGCACGTCGGCCGGCCAGACCTCCCACTGCGGCACGAGCGGGGTGACCACGTCGGTGCCGCTGCGGTACAGCCAGAGCCAGAGCCGGGCGCGGCGGACCTGCTCCTCGGTGACCAGGTCCGCGCCGTCGCGGATCGCGGTGATGCCCTGTTCGAGGGTCTTGAAGTACGCGTCCCGGTCGTCGACCACCGTGGACAGCCCGCACGAGCTCCACTCCGACCAGCCGGCCTGGATCACCGGGATGCCGTACGCGGGCAGCTCGTTGCTCACGCTGCCCCGCACGGTGACGCCCAGGTCGGTGAGGCTCCAGAGCGCGTTCTTGCTCAGCGTGGCGCTCGGCCGGAACGCCAGGTGCTTGGACCTGCGGTGTGCCGCCGCGACCGAGTCGAAGAAGCCGGTCGAGTCGTAGAGTGCCTGGCTCGGGTGGTCCAGGAACAGCCACTGCGCCTCGGGGTGCTCGGCCGCGTACGCCGCGGTGTCGGCGAACCAGTCGGCGAGGCTCGCGAAGAGCTCTCGGTTGGTGCCCAGCGCGTCGGAGACCGCGTGGTTGAAGACGGTGACGACCGGTCTGTCCGGTACGAAGCCCAGCCGGCCGACGACGTGGCTGCGCAGCCGCTCCCGTTCCGCCGGGTTGTTCAGGTCCACCGAGGCGGTCACCCCGCCGCGCCACCAGCTCGGCCGGCCCAGGTTGACCTTGGCGCGCCAGGCGACGAGCTCGGCGATCGGCCTCAGCTCCTCGCGGCGCGGCCACACCTGCGTCTCGAAGACGTCGCCGATCTGCCGGGTCAGCTCCTCGCGGAACGTACCGGTGCCGGTGTCGGCCTCCGGGAACAGCCCGTACGCCTTCAGGCAGCCGGTCTGCTGGGTGTGGATGATCGGCACCCGGGCCCGCCGGGCGGACTCGACGGCCAGCCCCCACTGGTCGTAGTCGACGTGGCTGGTCACCAGCGCCACGACGTTGCCGGCCGCGAACAGGCCCTGATAGAGCTCGAAGAGCCGGGTGGCGTACGCGTGCCGCAGCCGGTAGTCCGGGCGGTCGCGGTGGCCGGCGGGCAGCCGCGGCACCTTGGCCAGGCGGCAGTAGGTGGCGTCGGTGTATGCGAGCAGGGTGGGATCCTCGGCACCGGCCGTGGTCATCGCGCGGACCCGGTCCCAGACGTCGATCACCTCGCCCGCGCCGAACGCCTCCGCGATCTCGCGGACCTTGGCGACGTCGAAGCCGCTCCAGAGCGTGCGCCGCCACTGCTCCTCGACCCCGGTCAGTACCACCATCCGGGCCGGTCGCAGCCGGCGGATGGCGTTCGCGAACGCCAGGTTGCGCAGGTTCACGCGGATGTCCTGGTGGAAGGCCTCCACCAGGATGACGGAGTCGTCAGTCGGCCGCGGGAGGTTCTTCTCCCAGTAGACCGATGCCGACTCCAGGAACCACTGGAGTTCCTTGCCGTTCGCGTTGAGCCACACCGTTGTTGTCCGTGCCTCTCAGATCAGGTCCCAGGTGAGCGGCGTGCCCTTGGCCGCGTCCCGGGTGAAGGTGCGGCCGAGCACCAGGCCGATGGCGTCCGGTGCCAGTCCGCCGGTGGGCCGGATGGAGCGGACGTTGTCCTCGGTGACGACGTCGCCCGCCCGGACGTCGGCGACCACGTAGAGGGAGCGGCGGAACCGCAGGCCCTCCTTCTCCGCCTCGGTCGGGCCGATGGCGGTGGTGCCCAGCGCCTGCCAGGCCCGCTCCGACTCGACGACCAGGCTGCCCAGCTCGGCCGGTTCGAGGGAGAAGGCGGAGTCGACGCCGCCGTCGCCGCGGTCCAGGGTCACGTGCTTCTCGATCAGGCAGGCGCCGAAGGACACGGAGGCGATCGGCACGCCGATGCCGAGCGTATGGTCGCTCAGGCCGATCGGCACGCCGAACGCCTCGGCCAGCACCGGGATGCGGCGCAGGTTGGTGTGCTCGGGCGGCGCCGGGTACGACGCGGTGCAGGAGAGCACGACCAGGTCCCGGGCGCCGGCGCCGCGGGCCGCGTCGACCGCCGCGGCGATCTCCCGCACGTCGGCCATGCCGGTCGAGATGATCAGCGGCTTGCCGGTGCCCGCGCAGAGCCGGATCAACGGCAGGTCGGTGATCTCCGACGACGCGATCTTGTACATCGGCGCGTTCAGCTTCTCCAGCAGGTCGACGGCGGTCCGGTCGAACGGGCTGGAGAAGGGGGTCAGGCCCCGGCCCCGGGCGTGCTCGAAGATCGCCTCGTGCCACTCCCACGGGGTGTGCGCCCGCTCGTAGAGCTGGTAGAGGTACTGGTCGCCCCACAACTGGTGGTCCTGGGAGATCCGGAAGCGCGGGTGCCGGACGTCGACGGTCATGGTGTCGGCCGTGTAGGTCTGGATCTTGATGGCGTGCGCGCCCGCCTCGGCGGCGGCGTCGACCAGGGCCAGCGCCCGGTCGAGGGAGCCGTTGTGGTTGCCGGACATCTCGGCCACGATGTACGGCCGCCGGCCGGCACCGATCTCCACGTCGTTGACGATCACTGCGATTTCCCTCTCTCGGTCCACACCACGGTCTGCGGCGTGCCGTCGACCAGTCGCTCGTACCGGCGCCGCTCGGTGAAGCCGAAGCGCCGGTGCAGCGCGAGCACCGGCGCGTTGGTCGCCAGGGTCTCCCCGCCGAGCCGGGTCAGCCCCAGGTCGCCGAAGGCGTACTCCACGGCCTCCCGCTCCAGCCGCATCCAGGCCTTGAGCAGGTTCGGCCCCAGGCCCGCGACGTCGAGGTAGAAGCTCCAGGCGGGCGGGTCCGCGCGGGTGTCGAAGATGACGACGCCGGTGTCGTCGTGGATCAGCAGGTGCCGGTCCGGATCACCGGCGATCCCCGCCCACCAGCGCGCGTGCTCCTCCGGCGCGATGACGTGCCGGGTCAGGCTGACCGCCCGCACGTCGGGATGGTTACGCCAGGTGAGCACGATGTCGCGATCGGCGTCGACGGCGGCGCGCAGCACTCTTCGGGTACCTCCCAGTTCCTCCGGCGGAGGCGTCACCGTATGGGCACAGGCTGAGCCGGTCGTGGCGGCGAGGCGAGGCGGGGGCAAACCGGAGGTGACGGCTCGGGGTCGCCGGACGAGGAGGTGGGGTGCAAATACTCACGCCGGGCGCCCGCTGACCGATCAGGGCGGTACGGAACCGACCGAAGGAGCTGGCTGATGGGCGCGTCTGAGGTGCCTCTCGCGCGCCATGACCGGCTGCTGCGCGCCTCGGGCGCCATCGCGCTCGTGTCCCTGCTGCTGGTGATCGCCGACTACCTGCACCCGTTCGGACCGAAGCTGATCCTCTGGCTGCCGTCCTCGGCGGGGGTGATCGTCGTCTTCCTGGCCTTCCTCCGCACCGCCGGGACCGCGTCGCTGCCCGAGCCGACCCGCCGCTTCTGGCGGCACCTGACCTACGCGGTCGCCTTCGTCGGCGCCGGTACCACGGTCAAGGCCGTCGACGTGCTGACCACGGACGACCCGCGCGGCCCGCAGAGCGGGATGGTCATGCTGGCCTTCTGCGGCGCCGGCGTGCTGTGCGTCGTCTACGCCCTGTACCGGCTCCCGCTGGGCACGCGAACCTCGGGCGAGGTGCTCCGGGTCGTGCTCGACGCCAGCACCCTCATGCTGGCCGCGGCGGTCTTCGTCTGGCACTACGCGACCCGGGACGCGCTGAACAGCGGCGACCGCAGCGCCGTCTACGTGTCCCTCTTCGTCACCGTTATCACCCTGTTCGCCGTTTTCGCGCTGGCCAGGTTCGTGGTCTCCAGCCACCTCTTCGTCGACAACGGCGCCCTGCGGCTGATCACGTTCGCCATGATCGTCGGCTCGGTCGGGCCGCTGTTCCGCGGGCCGTTCGAGGCGGTCGATCCGCACCTCTTCCCCGACCTGGCCACGACGCCGATCGTCTACTTCCTGGCCACCTTCGCCGCGGCATGCCAGCGCGGCACCGCCGGCACCGGCCTCGGCCTCGCGCCGCGCCGTGGGGTCGTCGCACCGCGGCGCCGCACGTTCAGCCTGCTCCCGTACGCCGCCGTCGCCGCGGTCGACGGGCTGCTGATCGCCGTGACGATGGGCCGCAGCACCGAGGAGACCGTCGTGGTCGCCGCCGCCGTGCTGATCACGGCGCTCGTGGTGCTGCGCCAGCTCACCGCCTTCCACGACAACGGCCGGCTGCTGGAGCGCCTCGACCACGGCGCCAAGCACGACGCCCTGACCCAGCTGCCGAACCGGGTGCTGTTCAACTCCCGGCTACAGCAGGCCCTGACCGCGCCGGGCGACCGGCCGGTCGCGGTGGCGCTCATCGACCTGGACGACTTCAAAGAGGTCAACGACACCCTCGGGCACGAGGTCGGCGACCTGCTGCTGGTCGCCGTCGCGCGGCGCCTCGCCGACTGCGTCCGCGCCGAGGACACCGTCGCCCGCCTCGGCGGCGACGAGTTCGTCGTGGTCCTGGACGGCGCCGACCCGGCCGCCGCGGACCTGGCCGCCGGACGGATGATGAACTCGCTCCGCCAGCCCGTCTACGCCGACGGCCACGAGCTGCCGATCCGCGCCAGCATCGGCATCGCCGACGGCCGCTCCGGCGACGAGGCCTCACTGCTGCTGCGGCACGCCGACATCGCGATGTACGCGGCGAAGAAGCTGCCCGGCACGGCCAGCCTGCACTACGACGCGAGCATGGCCGCGAACGGCACGGAGCACGCCCACCTCGGCGCGGAGCTGCGCGAGGCGCTCGAGAACGATCAGCTCTTCCTGCTCTACCAGCCCATCGTCTCGCTGGACGACGGCCGGATCATGGGCTCCGAGGCGCTGATCCGCTGGGCGCACCCGACCCGCGGCACCTGCGGTCCGGACAGCTTCATCCCGGTCGCCGAGCGCACCGGCCTGATCGTCCCGCTCGGCCAGTGGGTGATGCGCACGGCGTTCGCCCAGCTCGCGAGCTGGATCAGCGAGCACGGCGACGAGGCGCCGGGCGTCATGAACGTCAACGTGTCGGCCCGCGACCTGCGCGAGCCCGAGTTCGTGGACGGCATGGCGGCCCTGCTCAAGGAGTTCGGCCTGGCACCGGACCGCATCGTCGTCGAGGTGACCGAGACGATGGCCCTGGAACCGGGCCAGTCGATCATCAACCTGCACGGGCTGCGGGACCTGGGTGTGCGGGTGTCGCTCGACGACTTCGGCACCGGCCACTCGACCCTGACGCTGCTGCACGAATGCCCGATCGACGAGATCAAGCTGGACCGCTCGTTCACCCAGGCGCAGGTCGACGGCCGTCCGCCGGTCTCCGCCGCGGTGATCCACCTGGCGCAGGTGCTGGGCCTGCACCCGGTCGCGGAGGGTGTCGAGACGGCCGAGCAGGCGGAGCAGTTGCTGGCGCTGGGGTACATCGCCGCGCAGGGGTACTACTTCGCGCCGCCGATGCCGGCGGACCGGTTCGGCGAGCTGCTGCGGGAGTCGGGATCGCTGATGCCGGCACCGGCGTGGCAGGCCGCATAGTTGCCGCTGGGCAACTTTTTACGCCCGTTCGGGATTGACGATCGGCACGGCGGGTAACGGTCCAGGCGTACGCCACTAGACCTGGAGGTCCCCCATGGGTGCCGAAGACAAGATCGACAACAAGGCCGAAGAGCTGGGCGGCAAGGTCAAGGAGGGCGTCGGCCGGGCGACCGACGACGAGCGCCTCGAAGCCGAAGGCAAGGCGGACCAGAGCACGTCGAAGCTCAAGCAGGCCGGCGAGAACATCAAGGACGCTTTCAAGAGCTGATTCCGTACGGACACAGCGAAGTTCCGTGGCACACCACCCGGCCTGGCTGCAACGCGAGGCCGTGGCCGGGGCCGCCGGGCTGAAGGAATCGCGGCCGGTTCGGCCGTGTTGAAGGCAGGGCGGCCGGTTCGGCCGTGTTGAAGGCAGGGCGGCCGGTTCGGCCGTGCTGGAGGCAGGGCGGCCGGTTCGGCCGTGCTGAAAGAGGGGCGGCCGGTTCGGCCGCCCCTCTTGGTTCTCTCCGGTCAGGCCGTCGGGACCAGTTCCCGGTCCTGCGCCTCCGGCTCCACCGCCGGGGGTGGTTCGTGGGCGATTTCCGGGAGCCAGCCGAGCCAGCGGGGTAGCCACCAGTTCTTCTCGCCCAGCAGGGCCATCACCCCCGGCAGCAGCACGGCGCGGATGATTGTCGCGTCCAGCAGGACCGCCGCCGCCAGGCCTACGCCCAGTTCCTTGGTGGCGGTGAGCGGGAGGGTCGCGAAGAGCGCGAAGACCGCCACCATGACCACCGCGGCGCTGGTGATCACGCCCGCCGTGCCGCCGATGCCCTGTGAGACCGCCTGGCGGGTCGGCAGGCCCCGGTCGTGGCCCTCACGGATCCGGCTCAGCACGAAGACGTGGTAGTCCATCGAGAGTCCGAACAGGATGATGAAGAGGAACAGCGGCATCCAGTTGGTGATGCCGCCGCCGGACTTGAATTCCAGCAACGACTCGAAGTGGCCGTACTGGAAGATGAAGACCAGCATTCCGTAGGCCGCCGCGACCGACAGCAGGTTGAGCACCACGCCGGTGACCGCGACCACCACCGAGCGGAACGAGACCAGCAGGAGCAGGAACGCCAGCCCCAGGACGAAGCCGAACACCCACGGCAGGGACTCGTCCAGCCGCTTGTTGAAGTCCATGCTCCCGGCGGTGTCACCGGTGACGGCGACCGTCGCGCCCGGCACCTTGCCGAAGGCGTCCGTCGCCACGCCGCCGCGCAGCAGCTCAACGGCGCGTTCCGAGGTGCGGTCGCTGCCGTTGCCGGCCAGGCCGACCGAGACGACCGCGACCGTGCCCGCCGGGTTGACCCGCACGTCGATCGGCTCGCGGAGCTGGCCGGTCGCCGCCGCGGCCCGGCGGAAGTCCGCGAGCGCGGCGTCGAACCGCGCGCCGCGCACGGTCGGCGCCTTGACGACCACCTCGGCCGGTACGGTCTCGCTCGGGAAGGCCTCGTTGATCTTCACGTAGGTCTGCACGATCGACGAGTTCGGCGACACGTCCTCGATGCTCTCGCCCTTGGTCCGCATGTCGAGCATCGGCGCGGCGAGCACGCCCAGCACGCCGACGGCCAGCACCGTGGAGATCAGCGGCCGGGCCAGCACGACCCGCAGCACCGCACCCCAGACCCGGCCCTCGTTGCGCCGGCGGTACAGGCCCGGGATCTTGAGCGCGTCGACCCGGTCGCCCAGCGCCGAGAGCAGCGCGGGGAGCACGGTCAGCGAGCCGAGCACCGCGGTGGCCACCACCAGGATCGTGCCGACCGCGAAGCTGGTGAACGTGGCGTCCTGGGTGAAGAACATGCCGGACATGGCCACGATGACGGTCAGGCCGGAGATCCAGATCGACCGGCCGGACGTCTGCGCGGCGATGACCAGCGCCCGATGCGGATCGGCGCCGTTGCGGCGCTCGTCGCGCTCCCGGCGGATGTAGAACAGGCAGTAGTCGACGCCGACCGCGAGGCCGACAAGCAGCATCACGTGCATCGTCTCGTCGACGGTCGGCGCGAATCGGCTCGCCCCCGCGAGCAGGCCGAACGCGGCGACGACGGCGGTGACGGCGAGGCCGACCGGCAGCACGGCGGCGACGACCGCCCCGAACGCGACGAGCAGGATGCCGAGCGAGACCGGGATGGAGAGCATCGACAGCCGGGTCAGCCCCTCGTCGAGCGAGTCGCCGATGAGCTTGTCGCCGCTGGCGTCGCCCGCCTCCGCGACGAGCACGCCGGGGTGCCGCTGCTGCACCTCGGCAACGGCGTCGAGCAGGGGCAGGACCCGGTCCTTGGCGGTCTCCGGGTCGCCGCTCATGGTGAACGGCACGAGCGTCGACCCGCCGTCCGGCGAGACCAGCGGCTCGGCGACGGCGGCGACGCCCGCCCGGCCGGTCAGGGTCTTCGTGACGTCGGCGACGGCCTTGTCCCGGTCCGCGCCCTGGATCAGGACCATCTCGCCGGCCGGCCGGACCGGGAAGCCGGCCTGCTCGACGATCCTGTCGGCCCGGCCCGATTCCCCGTGCCCCTGGTCGGCCATCGTCGCCTCGTGAGAGCCGATCTGTCCACTCGCGATGGTGATGCCGACGACGAAGGCGATCCATCCGAGTATCGCGACGGTGCGATGCCGCGCACTCCACAGCGCGGCCCGTGCCGCGAATCCGGTGACATTCTCCGTTTGCTTCATGCCAACAGACGCTAGGGAGAAAGCCACCAGCTATCGATCCGGTGACCTGGCGCTTCGATGGTAGGGCTAACCCTACGACTGCAGGTAGGCCAGCACTGCCAGCACCCGGCGGTGCTGCTCGGTGTCGGGGGCGAGATCGAGCTTGGTGAAGATGTTGCGGACGTGCTTCTCCACCGCGCCCTCGGTCACCACGATCTTGCGGGCGATCGCCGTGTTGGAGCGGCCCTCCGCCATCAGGCCGAGGACCTCGCGCTCGCGTGGGGTGAGGTTGCGCAGCGGGTCGTCGCGGCGGCGCCGGACCAGCAGCTGGCCGACGACCTCGGGGTCGAGCACGGTGCCGCCGGCCGACACCCGGCGCAGCGCGTCCATGAACTCGGCGATCTCCGCGACCCGGTCCTTGAGCAGATAGCCGACCGCACCCAGGCGGTCGGCGAGCAGGTCGTCGGCGTACTCGACCTCGACGTACTGCGAGAGCACCAGCACCGGGCTGCCGGGCACCTTGCCCCGGGCCTCGACGGCGGCGCGCAGCCCCTCGTCGGTGTGGGTCGGCGGCATCCGGACGTCCACGATGGACACGTCCGGCCGATAGGTGGTGATCGCCTCGACGAGCGACGGACCGTCGCCGACGGCCGCGACGACGGTGCAGTCGTTCTCTTCCACCAGCCGGATCAGACCCTCGCGCAAGAGCACGGCGTCGTCGGCTATCACCACCCGCATGCCGAGGAGCCTAACGGGCGCCGTGCGCCCGTCGGGCCCCCATCAGAACGGAATGGCCGCCGTAAGGGTGGTTCCGGCGCCGGCCGGGCTCTCCACGCTCATCACGCCGCCGGCCGCCTGTACCCGGTCGGACAGGCCCGCCAGCCCGTGGCCCTTGGCCAGGCTCGCGCCGCCGATGCCGTCGTCGGTGACGACGATCAGCAGGCCCGTCGTGGCCGGCTCGACGCTGACCCGGACCTCCGTGGCGTGGCTGTGCTTGGCGACGTTGGTGAGCGCCTCGGCCACCACGAAGTACGCGGTCGACTCGACGGCCGGGTCCAGGCGGGACAGGTGCGGGGCGTCCAGGTCGACCGGGACCGTGCACCGGCCGGCCAGCGCGGTCAGCGCCGCGGGCAGGCCACGGTCGACCAGGATCGGCGGCGCGATGCCGCGGGACAGTGCCCGCAGCTCGTCCAGGGTCTCCCGGGTCTGGCTGAGCGCCTCGGCGACGGTGGCCCGGGCCGCCTCCGGGTCGGTGGCGAACTGCTGCTCGGCGCGGCCCAGATCCATGGCGAGCCGGACGAGCCGCTGCTGCGGGCCGTCGTGGATGTCCCGCTCGAGGCGGCGCAGCGCGGTCGCCTCGGCGGACACGGCCGCGGTCTTCTGCGCCTGGGCGATGTCCCGCGCCGCCTGCGCCTCGGCGACCTGCTCACGCAGCTCGTTGACCCCGCAGAGCAGGCCACGGGCGAAGAGCGCCTCGAGCAGCGTCGCCCCGCGGATCACCGGGTACAGCGTGCCGGCGAAGAAGAAGCCGATCGCCATGTGGAAGATGACCCGGGTGGAGTACGCGTCGCCGAGGCCGAGCAACATCGGCAGGTCCTGGTCGTCGGGTCCGCGCGGGATCGACCAGTCCCAGAGCGGGAAGGTGAGGCCGGCGAGCGCGCCGACCCACCAGGTGATGGCGAAGCTGAACGCGATAGTGCTGGGTATGAACCGGAAGATGCCGTGCACCAGGTCGAGCCAGGACTGGCCGTCGCCGAGCGGGGTGAGGATCCGGCGCACCAGGCTCGCGCCGTCCGGTGCCCGCTTGTAGAGGACGGGCGGCGCCGGGCGGCCGAAGACCGCACCCAGGCGTACCCGCTCGAGGATGGCGAATCCGCGCGCCATCATGAACGTGGCCACCAGCACCGGCAGGCCGATCCAGATGATCAGCGTGCCGATGCCCAGGGAGAAGCCGGTCGTGAAGAGCACGATCGTGATCAGGCCGAGCGGAAAGCCGATCATGATGTACAGGGTGTCCAGCCCAAGCTGGCGGAGGAGGCGCTGGGCCACGCTGGGTGCCAGCTCTCCCGGGGCGGGTGCGGTAATCATGTCATTGACGTTAGGCATCGGCGGCCTCCCAACCGATCCCGCTGTCCGCCCATTCGACAGTAGGGTTAACCCGACCTCCGCTCAACCTGCTACCTCATGTAGCGAAGTTGCATGGGTTTTCCGCCGCGGGTGGGCTCAGTCACCGCCGCCTGCGGCGATGAGCGCGGTGAGGTCCGCGGTCCGCTGGGGCGTCCAGCCCTCCGGCGGGGCGATGTCCGCCCAGGCGGCGACCGGCTCAGCGCCGTAGCTGTGGCCGTGCCCGTCCGGCACACCGGTTGAGAACGCCATGTCCGCCGTGACCTGCCAGAACGTCACCATCGGGTACCAACGGATGTCGGGTGACACGTCGGCGCCGCGCGGCTCCGCCAGCCAGTCGGGGCGGCTCACCATCAGCCGCGGGCCCCACCACACGATCGGATCCGAGGGGTGCTGTAGGTACACGACCCGCGGTGACGCCCACGTCGGCGTGGGCCGGTCCAGGTCGGTGGCCGGGTCGCGGGCGAAGCGGATCGTGGCGCCGTTCTCGTAGGTCGGCAGGATCTCCGGCGTGCCCGGGTCGCGGTCGGCGACGAACTCGCGCCACAGCTCGTTGCGGTTCGGCGGGCCGACCAGCAGCATCCCGTCCACCCGGTTGCGGATGTCGTCGGCGCCGCTGAACGCCGATTCCGCGCCGAACGAGCCGAGGCTCTCGCCGAACAGCAGCAGCTTCGGCCGCTGGCTCAGCGGCAGCTTCGACCAGGCGCCGTACACCGCGTTGAACAGGTCCCGGCCGGCCTGCCGGGCGCGTTCCTTGTCGACCAGGAACGACAGCCAGCTGGGCAGGTAGGAGTACTGAAGTGCGACCATCGCCGTGTCGCCGTTGTACATGTACTCCAGCGGGTCGACGCCGCCCGAGTCGACCCAGCCCGTGCCGGTCGTGGTGATCACGAGGAGCACCTTGCGGTCGAACGCGCCGGTGCGCTGCAACTCCTCGACCGCGAGCGCGGCCCGCTCCCGCGAGGTTTCCGCGGAGTCCAGCCCGGCGTACACCCGGATCGGCTGCTCGACGCGGATGCCGCCGAAGGCGCGCAGCTGGTCCGTGGTCGGCCCGCCGGAGACGAAGTTGCGGCCCTGCTTGCCCAGCGAGGCCCAGGACACCAGCGAGCCGGGGCCGCCGGAGCGCAGCGGATCGGTGGGCTGGGCGGCGTCGGGCTCGGTCTCGGCGTTTATCGCCTTGAAGCTGTTGTCGGTGATGGCGAAGAACCCGTCGAGCACCACGCCGTTGAGCACGCCGAGCGCGAGCAGGACGACCGCGAGGCCGGTGATCACCCGGGCGGTCGACGCCGGGATGACCCGCCCGAGCAGCCGGCCGGTGACGCGGGCCAGGTGGCGCAGCGCCCGCATCAGGCCGACCAGCCCGACACCGAGGAGCAGGGCGAGCGGCAGGACGACCAGATAGCGCGGCCGCGCCGGCGCGTCGACGCCCATCAGCTCGTGGATGTCCCGCTGCCAGGCGGCGCCCAGGTACAGCATGACCAGCACGGCGACCGCGGAGACGGCGGCCAGGATCCGCCAGGCCAGCCGGCCTGGCCGGGGCATCGGCCGGTTGAGCAGCTTGCTGGTCAGCCACACCGCCAGCGCGCCGAATCCGTAGCCGATGGCCGCCGAGATGCCGCCGATCACGGCCTGGAGGCCGGGCCCGCGGGGCAGCAGCGACGGGGTCAGCGACAGGCAGAAGCAGGTCACCGCGCCGAGCACCCCGACGAAGCCGTAGTGCCAGCGGTGCAGCAGCCGCCACCACAGGCCGCGCCGCGGCTCCGGCGGCTGCTCCGGCTCCGGGGGTGCCTGTGTCCGCGAGGTCGTGGTCGTCATCTCCGGTACGTCCTCTCCATCGCTCACCACAGGTTTCATCCCGCCAGCCCGGCGGCGACCAGGACGCCGAGGCCGTTGACCGCCCAGTGCAGGCCGATCGGGGCCAGCAGGCTGCCGCTGCGCCGGCGCAGCTCGCAGAAGAGCAGCCCGGCCGCGCCGGTGAACAGCACGGCGCCGGTGACGGCCAGGACCTGCCCGGCCGGGCCCGAGCCGACCATCTTGGTGACGGCCGGGTTCACCTGGTTGAGGCGCAGCGACGGCAGCACGTGCCAGAACCCGAAGAACAGGGACGACACCAAGGTCGCCGTGGTGGTACCCCAGTCCCTGCGCAGCAGCCCCCACAGCACCCCGCGGAAGGCGACCTCCTCGAAGAGGATCGTGCCGAGCGGGATCACCACGAACGCGGTAAGCAGCGCCGTGCCCATGTCCGAGCGGTACCGCTCGTCGAGGAACGCGGTCCGGGTGGCCGGCAGCGCGGCGCCGATCAGGTAGACGACGGCGACCGCCGCGATGCAGACCAGCGCGTACGCGGCGCCGCGGCGCCAGGACCGGCGGCCGAGGCCGACGTCGTCCGCGTCGAGCCCGGCGGAGCGGGCCAGGAGCAGCAGGAGCAGGGCGCCGAGCGGCCCGGCGACGAGCATGCTCCCGGGCGGCCCGTAATGCCCGGTGATGGCGACCGCCATCATGAGCCCGACCGTCAGGACCAGGGCCCGCGACGATGGCGCCCAATGGATCCAAGGCTCGGCTGTCACGTGTCGATCATCACCGGGCGCAGGCACCGGCCACCTCACCCGTGGCGGATGGGCCGGGTAACATTCATACCGCATACTCCTCGGAAAGATGAAGGATAGGGAGCGATGAGGAGTGACCTGTACTCGATAGAGCAGGTGGCGGAGCTGCTGGGCCTGCACGTGCGGACGGTGCGCAACTACGTCCGCGACGGCCGGCTCAAGGCGGTCAAGATCGGCAAGCAGTACCGGATCACCCGGGCCGATCTCGCGGCCCTGACCGGCGAGCCGGCCACCGCGGAGCCCGGGCGGCGGCACGTCGAGGTGTCCAGCATCGTGCAGATCGACGGGATCGGCGCGGCGTCGGCGAGCCGCCTGAGCACCCTGCTGACCGCCGGCGCCCAGGCGCCCCGGGCCTCCGCCGAGCCGCTGCGGATCCAGACGATCCACGACGAGGGCCACTCCCGGATGAAGGTCGTGATCCTGGGCGGCCCCGCGGAGACCGCCGACATCGTGCGGCTGATCGGCGACCTGCTCGGCCCGGAGAACGGCCTGCTCGACAAGGAGGAAGACGATGAGTGACGAGGTACTCCAGCGCAACGGCGTGCCGGTGCTGGTCTGCGCCGCGGACGGTCCGGTGCTCGCACAGGTGCAGGACGCCCTCGACCTCATCGGCTCGGCGTTCACCCGCTCCGACGTGGTCGCCCTGCCGGCGTCGCGGCTGGGCGACGACTTCTTCGAGCTCCGCACCGGGCTGGCCGGCGAGGTCATGCAGAAGTTCGTGAACTACCAGATCCGGCTGGCGATCGTCGGCGACATCTCCGCGCGGGTCGAGGCCAGCGCGTCGCTGCGCGCCCTGGTGCTCGAGTCGAACCGGGGCCGGCACATCTGGTTCGTGCCGGACCTGCCCGCCCTCGACGCCTACCTCGGCCCGTCCAGCTCGTAGATCGTTACCGGGCCGCTGGTGTAGCGGGGTCGTGCCAGCGTGCTCAGCGCGGGCGCGACCGCGCCGGCCCGGGCGTCGGCGAAGAGCCACCGCACGCCGTACTCCCGGCGCAGCAGGTCAAGGTCGGCCGGGTCCGCGTCGGTGAACACCCGCTGGCTCAGGGCGTACTTCAGCGGGTCCGGCGGCGGCTGAAGCATGTACGTGTGTCCGCCGACGCCGTTGGCCGCGACCGCCGCGTCGGAGTAGCCCCAGCTCTCCACGAGCGTGCGGCGGCCGGCGAGCCCGGCGACCCAGAACGCCCGGGCGTCGCACGGCCGGATCTGCCGGATCGCCACGCAGTGCACGTTCGTCGCCACCACGTCGTCGTTGCCGGCGTACTCGTCCAGCCAGAGCGCGGCCCGCATCTCCTCCTGGGTGATCAGGCGGGACGTCATCGGCTGAGAGCGTTCAGTCCCGTGCGACAACGTCTCGATGTGCCGCGCCACCCCGGCCGCCAGGCTCGCGCCGAGCACCGCGGCGGTGCCGGCCGTCACCAGGACCCGCAGCCTGCGGCGCAGCGCCAGCACCAGGATCGCGCCCGCCAGCACCAGGCCGAGCGTCCGCAGCACCGGCACGGCGAGCACCCAGGCCCAGCCGCCAAGGGCGTCGCGCGCCGGCGCGGCCACCGCCGGGGCGACAAGCGCCCAGAGCGCACCCGCCACCAGCCCGCACAGCGGCACCCACCAGCGGCGGGTCCGCTCGGCGAGCATCCAGACCGTCAACAGCACGCCGAACGGCGCGGCGCAGAGGAAGAAGTAGAGCTGGCTGCCCGAGGGGTGCCAGAGCGTCCAGGCCGCGCCGGCCCCGGCGACCACCATCCCGCCCAGCAGCCAGGCCGCGGGCTCCGAGCGCCGCCGCAGGGACAGCACGCCGAGCAGCCGCGGCGACTGGGCGAGCAGCCACCAGCCGACCAGCCAGGCGATGAACCAGCCGCCGTCCATCCCGGCGCCCTGCACGCCGGGCGCGATCAGCCCGTCCGGCGCGACGCCATCGGCGGCGCCCAGCGTCCGGTCGTAGGGCAGCAGCCAGCGCAGCACGCTCAGCGGCTGCACGGCCAGCGCTCCCGCTCCCCCGCCGGCGAAGAGCCGGGCGCCGAGCAGCATCGCGGCGACCAGCGCGGCCAGCAGCCCGGCCGCCGCCCGCGGGAACCGCCGGCTCCGCCACCAGACCACCAGGCCGGCCAGGGCCAGGCCGGCGACCAGCGGCGGCAGCGCGCTGGACTTGGCGCCCGCGCAGGCGAGCGCCAGCGGGGGCGCGAGGAACCAGGCGGGGCCGAGGCTTCGCCCGCGCAGCAGGTCGATCGCGATCGCCACGAGCAGGCCGAGCAGCGGCATCGCGTACGTCTGCGACGGGCTGACGAACGAGAGCGAGCCGCCGCCGGCCGCCTCGATCGGCGCGCCGAAGCCGAGCGGGAGGCCCAGCAGGGCGACGCCGCCCGCGAGCGGCCCGGCCCACCACCGGCCGCTGACCTCGCGGCCGAGCGCGGCGAGGACGAGCACCGCGATCGCGCCGACCGGCACCATCCAGAGCCGCAGCAGGACGGTCGCCGGCGGAATGCCGGTGATCATGGATGCGGCGGCCATGTCGGCGTCGGACAGGTAGTGGTAGCGCAGGGCGTCGCCGGCGAGCTGCGGTACCTCGAACGGCATCGAGCGGGTCATCTCGTGCACCAGCGCGAGGTGGTACATGAGGTCCTGGTAGTAGAGCGTGTCGGCGGGCGGCAGCGGCGCGGTGGCCCAGGCGGCCGCGCCCCAGGCGACCACGCCGAGCAGGACACCGCACATCAGCCACGACCAGCGCAGCGGCAGCGGCGCGGGGTTTGCGGTCCGCCAGTGCCGGCGCAGCCCGGGTACGGCCACGAAGACCGCCGTCACCAGCAGCGGCCAGCAGATCAGCAGCGCCTGCAGCCCGGTGGCGGCGGCCAGCGCCCAGCCGGCGATCTGCACGAACAGGCCGGTCGCGGCGCCGTAGCCGAGGTCCTCGGGCAGGTTGCCGCGGCTGCCCCGGACCGCCCGGTGCACCAGCGTGCCGGGCAGCACCACGCCGGCGAGGAGGTAGAGGCCGTAGAGCGCGATGTCCCCGGCCGGCACGTCCGCCCGGTACAGCGCGCCCGCCAGCGCCGCGGCGACGAGCGCCCACGGCACGGCCGCGAGCAGCGGGCGCGGGGCACGGCGGTACCGGGCGGCCGGTGCGTCGGCCGCCCGGGTGAGCAGCAGCGTCACGGCAGCGCTGCTGCCCGCTGCTGCGGGATCTCGACGGACCTGACCTCGTCCGTCCCGGCCTCGCCGGCGGCCGAGTCGAATCCGATGTGGAACGTCGGCCGGTCCTGCACGGTCCGGTAGATCCGGGCCACGTACTCGCCGAGCAGGCCCAGGCAGATCAGCTGCACGGCGGAGAGCAGGAGCACGGCCAGGAACAGCGAGGTCCAGCCCGGGATGACAGTGCCGTTGGCCCAGACGACGACGCCGAAGACCATCAGCGCGAGGCAGGCGACGAAGGCGAGCCCGCCGAGCCAGGTGGCGATCCGCAGCGGGGCGGCGGAGAAGTTCGCGGTGCTGTCCCAGGCCAGGGCGACCATCCGGCGCAGCGGGTACTTGGTCTCGCCGGCCGCGCGGCGCTCCCGGGCGTAGGCGACCTCCGCCGAGGCGAACCCGAGCGACGGCACCAGCAGCCGGTACACGGGCGCCCGCTCGGGCAGCTTCTTGAGCACCTCGACGACGTCGCGGCTGAGCAGCCGGAAGTCGCCGGCCTGCGCGGGCACGTCGCCGCCGACCAGCCGGCGCATGAGCCGGTAGTACGCACCGGCCGTGTGCCGCTTGAACGCGCTGTCGGTGCTGCGGTCGGAGCGGACGCCGTAGACCACGTCGAGGCCCTGCTCGCGGGCCACCCGCAGCATCTCGGCGATGGCCTCCGGCGGATCCTGGAGGTCGGCGTCGATGCTGACCACCCAGTCGCCCCGGGCCCGTTGCAGGCCGGCGGTGAGCGCCGCCTGATGCCCGCTGTTGCGGCGCAGCCTGACCAGGCGCAGCTCGGGCCAGGTGCGGCCGTGCTCGAAGAGCAGGTTGGCGGTGCGGTCGGCGCTGCCGTCGTCGACGGCCACCACCTCGTAGTCGACCCCGAGGCCGTCGAGCACCGGCCGGAGCCGGGCGACGAGCGCGGGTATCACCGCCTCCTCGTCGTACATCGGCACGACCACCGACAGAACGGTGTTCTCCACGACAGCCCCTATGCGTCGAGCGTGGTCAGCCGCGTGAACTCCCGCGGAAGGTCGAAGCCGTCCCAGATCGCGCTGAAGGTGAGCGCGGATCCGAACGGCACTATCCGGTCGACGCCGCGGCCGCCCAGCGCGACGGCGAACGCCCTCAGCTCGGCCGGCGTGAAGCCGAAGTGGCTGAACGTCTGGTCCTGCCGGTTCATCGCGGGCACCAGGTCCTCAAGGGTGGCGACCGCCGCGAACGGGAACGCGCCGGCGCCGATCCAGCGGCGCGGCGCGGCCCCGGCGCCGGTCAGCGACAGCGCGGTCACCTCGTTGCGCGGGAAGGTCATCGACGTGACCGCGCCGGCGGCGGCCAGCCCGTACGCGTTGATCCGCTTCTCGACCGCCATGGCCGCGTCGACGCTCCAACCCCGCTGCGCGACGACCTCGCCGACCAGCGCGAGGAACTCCTCCGCGACGCCGTCCGGGTCGCCGCCGACCAGGAACACGGCGCGCGGCGAGGAGCAGGCGGCCTGGTCGAACCAGTACGAGTCGTTCGCGAAGCCGGCCGCCGCCGCACGCCTGGCGGCCGGGTCCGCCGCACGCCAGCCGGGCACGGACAGCGCGGCCCAGGACGTCCGGTCGGGGAAGGTCAGGTCCCGGGCCGACGGGCGCAGCGGGTGCCGGCGGATCGCCCGCACGGCCTCGTCGCCGCCCCAGATCACCCGCAGGTCGCACCAGGCGCTGAGCGCCGCGGTGGTCGCGTCGTCCCGGCCGTAGGTGACCATCCGCTGGGTGCGGCCGATCACCGGGTCGGCGTCCTCCAGGGTCGCGTTGAGCGTCTCCAGCACCGTCTCCGCCGCCCCGGCGGAGCGGGACGAGATGCGCACCACGTTGTGGTTTCCGGCCAGCGCGGACAGCGCCCACGAGTACACGAAGATGGTGTCCACATTGGCCGGTGGCAGGTGGAAGACGTTACCGCGCGGGAAGACCAGCGCGTCCGGCCGCTCCAGCCGGGCCGCGGCCCGGGTCAGCTCGGCCGGCCGCAGGAAGTAGCCGAGCGAGCCGAGCTCGGGGTGGCGCCGGGCGACGGCGGGCGCGAGCAGCCGGCGCGCGAAGCGGGACAGGAAGTCGACGACCCGCGGGTCGCCGACCGTCAGCCGGTCCGCCGAGGGCGCGGTGAGCTCGCCGGGGTCTCCGAACCGGAATCTCACGCCGCCTCCCGGTACGTGTCGGAGCAGCCCCGGGCCTCGGCGCGCGGCAGGCGGCCGAGTACGGAGAAGCGCTTGCCGGGCCAGTCGCCGTCGTCGACGCCGTGCACGACGCCGAGGTCCTCGGTGAGCAGCACGTGGCCGGGGTACGAGGTGGGCAGCGTGCTCACCACCTCGATCAGGCCGGGCTCACCGACCGGCTGCTCCCGCCAGGTCCGCGGGTCCCGGATGATCACGTCGGCGAAGTCCGGGCAGTAGAGCGAGCCGCCCGACGGCCCCTCCAGGAAGATCGTGCCGATCTGCTCGACCATGCCGTAGAAGTTGTGGCTGTGCACCAGGCCGGTGTCGCGGGCCAGCCGGCGGCGGAACTCCTCCGGGGAGACGGCCCGGTCGACAAGCTTCTTCCAGCCGCCCGAGTGGATCAGGATGCCGTTGCTCAGGTCGAGCCCGTTGTCGCGGGCGACCTCGTAGAGGTGCAGCCAGACCAGGTAGGTGAAGCCGAAGATGAGGAACGGCGCGTCGCCGTGCCGGTCCAGGAAGCCCCGCAGCGCCGCCAGGTCGGGAACGCCGTCCGCGTCGAGTGCCCAGACGTGGTCGCGGCCGAAGGTGGCCATGCCGAGCACCCCCGCGCCGCGGGCGCTGAACGAGCGCCGGTCGTTGAGCAGCGACCTGGTGTCGACGAGCACCATCGGCAGGCGCTTCGGGCCGAGCACCGCCTGCAGGGTCGCGCCGAGCTGGCGGGTCTGCGTCGCGGCCGCGGCCTTGTCCAGGTAGATGCGGCTGACGTCGCCGGTGGTGCCGCTCGACGTCAGTACCTTGAAGACCTCGTCGTCGGGGATGCTCTTGAGCTCGAGGTTCTTGAAGAGCCGCACCGGCAGCCACGGCAGGTCCGCGACCGCGTCGGCGCCGCGAAAGCCCGCGGCGGCGAGGATGCGGTCGTACGGCGCGCAGTGTGCCCGGTGGTGCTCGACCAGCTCGGAGAGCTCCTTGAGCAGCAGCGAATCCCGCTCCGGCTGCGAGCGGGTGAAGGAGGTACTCATACCAGCGCCTCCAGGGACCGGTAGTCGATCTTGCCGGTGGGCAGCAGCGGCAGGCTGGGTATCCCGCGCACGTCCAGGCCGGAGAAGTGGGTGTCCAGGAACTTCGCGAGCTCGCCGCGGACCGAGCGGGTCGCCTCGGCGTCGGCGCCCTCGATGAACACGTGCAGCCGGTCGTCGCCCGCGACCGCCGCGACCGCACCGTGCCCGGCCAGCGTGCGCTCGATGTCGTCGAGGTTGACCCGGACGCCGAAGACCTTGCCGATCCGCTTGAGCCGCCCGGTGAGGTACAGGAAGCCCTCGTCGTCGAGCCGGCCCAGGTCGCCGGTGCGCAGCACGCCGCGCAGGTCGTCGCCGCGGGCCAGGTCGGCGGCGCGCTCCGCGTACCCCATCATGACGTTGGGTCCGGTGTAGACGACCTCGCCGTCCGCGATCGAGAAGGAGCCGCCGGGTATCGCCCGGCCGGCGGAGCCGAGCTTGCCGGCGAGCCGGTCCGGCGGCAGCACGGCCATCCGCGCGGTCGCCTCGGTCTGGCCGTACATGACGAAGAGCCGGCCGCCGACGGCGGCCATCCGCGCCGCGAAGTCCTCCACCAGCTCGACGCGCAGCCGGCCGCCGGCCTGGGTGAGCGTGCGCAGCGCCGGGTATTTCGCCGGGTCGAAGCGCAGCCGGCGCAGCATCTCGTACTGGTAGGGCACGGCGGCCAGCGTCGTGATGCCGTAGGTGCCGGCGGCCGCCCAGAACTCGCGCTGCATGATGCCGCCGCGCTCGAGGACCACGGTCGCGCCGCGCAGCAGGTGGCTGTTGAGCACCGACAGGCCGTACGTGTAGAAGAGCGGCAGCGTGGTCGGCGCGACGTCGGCGGGGGTGATGCCGAGGCTCTCCCCGATCGCCTCCGCGTTGGCCAGCACCGCCGCCCGGGAGAGCCGGACCAGCTTCGGATTGCCGGTCGACCCGCTCGTGGCGAGCAGCAGCCCCAGGTCGGGGTGCGGTTCGACGGCGGCCGACCCGCGGACCCACCAGCCGTCCCGCACCGCGTAGCCGTCGGGCGGCGCGCCGGGCGCGCCGGTGACCAGCGCCGGCGCGAAGCGCTCGACGAGGGCGCGCAGGACGTCGCCGTCCAGGTCCGGATCGAGCACCGAGATCGGGCGGTGGGCGGCGAGCGCGCCGAGGTAGAGCGCGACCGAGTCGATGTCGGTCGGCGTCAGCGCGAAGACCACGCCGGGCGGCAGACCCGCGAACCGGGCGGCCGCCGCGAGGACCTGGTCGGGGTCGAGTACCCGGCCGGTCGCCGCGTCGATCACGCGGGCCTGTGGATGGAGCAGGTTCACAGCCTTAGTCCTCCGTCGACTCCCAGCACCTGGCCGGTGACGAACCGGGCCTGGTCGGAGAGCAGAAAGTCGATCACGTCGGCCACCTCGTCGGCCTCGCCGAGGCGGCCGAGGGCGGTGTTCGCGATGCGCTGCGCGCGGCCGCGATCGTCGAGCGTGTCGAGCATGTCGGTGGCGATGAAGCCGGGCGCGACGGCGTTGACCCGGATGCCGCGCGGCCCGAGCTCCTTGGCCGCGGACCGGGCCAGGCCGCAGATCGCGGCCTTCGACGCGGCGTAGATCGCCTGCCCGGCCGCGCCCTCGGTGCCGGTGATCGACGACACCAGCACGACCGCGGGTCCGCGCCCACGGCCGAGCAGCCGGACGGCGCCCTGGAGGGTGTACGCCGCACCGACCGCGTTGACCTCGAACAGCCGCCGCACGGTGGCGTCGTCGGTCATGCCGAGCACGCCGGCCGCGTGGATGCCGGCGTTGATCACCAGCGCGTCGAGGCGCCGGAAGTTCTCGAACGCGACCCGCATCAGCACCCGGCTGGTCTCCGGGTCCGCGATGTCGCCGTGCGCGGCGACCGCCCGCACGCCGTACTTGCCGGCGAGCTCGGCCGCGACGTCGGCGACGGCCTCGGCCCGGTGGCCGTGCACCACGAGATCGTTGCCCTGCTCGGCGAGCCGGCGGGCGACGGCAAGGCCGATACCGCGGGAGGCTCCCGTGACGAGAGCTACCCGTTCACTCATTGAAATCCACCCCGTATTTACCGAGAATTCGCATTGCCTCGCCGAAGCTGGACATATTGATCACATCATCCGTGTCGATCATTACCGAGAATTCATCTTCGATCGACGCGACCAACGACATGTGCGCCAGCGAGTCCCACTTCTCATTGTCCTGGTAGTGCAGGTCGTCCACGGGCGTACCCGGCGGCAGATCCAGCGACGTCCGGAACGCTTCACGCAGTCTCTGCAGCTCAATCACTGGTTTACTCCAAGGGGCGGATGGGCGAAGGAACCCACCTTCTCTCAGCCGTCGCAACGCCGCGACAAATCGAAGCTGAACTCGGCGTGAATTGCGTCTGGCATCTGGATCAGCACCTGGAAATGGCTTGCCGCGCAGTTATGCTTCCGCCTCGAGTCAATGCCCGCGCCATCCCCGGGAGCAATTAATGAGTGTGTTGAGTGGATCGTCGATCCTGGTCACCGGTGCGACCGGTTCGTTCGGCAAGGCCTTCCTGGGTCACGCGCTGGCAAACCTGGACCCGCAGCGCATCGTCGTGTTCTCCCGCGACGAACTGAAGCAGTACGAGGTCCGGCAGATGTTCGGCGACGACCCGCGGCTGCGCTTCTTCATCGGCGACATACGCGACCGCGAGCGCCTCGCCCGCGCCATGCACGGCGTCGACCACGTCGTGCACGCCGCCGCCCTGAAGCAGGTCGACACCGCCGAGTACAACCCGTCGGAGTACGTGGCGACGAACATCAACGGCTCGCAGAACGTCATCGACGCCGCGATCAACGCCGGCGTCCAGCGGGTCGTCGCCCTCTCCACGGACAAGGCGTCCAGCCCGATCAACCTGTACGGCGCCACCAAGCTGGTCGCCGACAAGCTGTTCATCGCCGGCAACCACTACGCCGCGACCCACCCGACCCGGTTCGCCGTCGTGCGGTACGGCAACGTGATGGGCAGCCGGGGCTCGGTGGTGCCGCTGTTCCGCCGCCTGAACGCCGAGGGCCGGAGCCTGCCGATCACCGACAAGCGGATGACCCGCTTCTGGATCACCCTCGACGCGGCGGTGCGGTTCGTCGTCGACTCCTTCGACGTGATGCAGGGCGGCGAGCTGTTCGTGCCGCGCATCCCGAGCATGCGCATCCTCGACCTGGTCGAGGCCGTCGCGCCGGACGCGCCGACGCACGAGATGGGCATGCGGCCGGGCGAGAAGCTGCACGAGGAGATGATCGCCGCCGACGACAGCCGCCGCACGCTGCGCTTCCCCGATCGCTACGTGGTGCAGCCGGTCGTCGCGAGCTGGGGCTACCAGACGCCGCCCGGCGGCGAGCGGGTGGCGGACGGCTTCAACTACCGGTCGGACAACAACGACCTGTGGCTCGAGGTCGACGAGATGAGCGCCCTGCTCGAGGAGAAGTGATGCTGCCGTACGGGCGCCAGAACGTCACCGACGCCGACGTCGAGGCGGTGGCGGCGGCCCTGCGCAGCGACTGGCTCACCACCGGGCCGCGGGTCGGCGACTTCGAGCGCGAGCTCGAACGCGTCGCCGGCGCGCCCTGCGTCGCGGTCATCAACGGCACCGCGGCGCTGCACACGGCGTACGCGGCGGCGCGGATCGGCCCGGGCGACGAGGTGGTCACCACGCCGATGACGTTCGTGGCGACGGCGTCGACCGCCGCCATGCTGGGCGCGACAGTGGTCTTCGCGGACGTCGAGGAGGACACCGCCAACCTGGATCCGGCGGCGGCGGAGGCCGCGGTGACGCCGCGCACCAGGGCCGTCACGGCGGTCGACTACGCCGGGCACCCGGCCGAGTACGACCAGCTGCGCAAGGTGGCCGACAACGCAGGCGCGGTGCTCATCGCGGACGCCGCGCACGCCATCGGGTCGACGTACCACGGTCGGCCGGTCGGCACCCTCGCCGACCTCACCACGTTCTCCTTCTTCCCGACGAAGAACCTGACCACCGGCGAGGGCGGCGCGGTCGCCGCCACCGAAGCCGGGCTGCTGGAGCGGGCGCGCGCGTTCCGGACCGTCGGCCTGGTGCGGGACCCGGCCCGCCTGCGCCACCCGGACGAGGGCGGCTGGCACCAGGAGGTGCCGGAGTTCGGCCTCAACTACCGGCTGCCGGACGTGCTCTGCGCGCTGGGCAGCTCCCAGCTGCGCCGGCTGGCCGCGTTCAAGGCACGCCGGACGACCCTCGCGGAGCGCTACGACGCCCTGCTGGCGGGGGTGCCGGGGCTGCGGCTGCCGGTCCGGCGCGCGTGGGCCGACCCGATGCGCCACCTGTACCCGGTACGGATCGAGGACGGCCGCCGCCGCGAGGTGTACGACCGGATGCGCGCGGCCGGGATCGGCGTGCAGGTCAACTACGTGCCCGCCTACTGGCATCCGGCGTTCGAGGACCTCGGGTACGCCCGCGGCATGTGCCCGGTCGCCGAGCGCTTCTACGCCGAGCAGCTGTCGCTGCCGCTCTTCGTCGACCTCACCGACTCGGACCAGGACCGGGTCGTCGAAGCCCTGCGCACCATTCTGGAGAGCTGAACCCGTGCACCACGCCAACCACTTCTACGGCCACGCGCACGTCCTCGCCGGGTACTGCGGACTCGACCCGGAACATCCGCCGCGGATCGACGGATACGTGCAGCACGGCTGGAACGTGGTGGACGGGCTCGGCGCCGGGACGCCGTACGTGTCCGGACGGCCGATCTTCGTCTGGTCGGAGCAGACGCGGCGGCGCGCCTGGTCGATGGGCCGCCGGTACGCGACCGTGATCGGCGCGCCCTGGCTGTACCTGCTCTCGACCCGGCCGGAACTCCCGGAGACGCCGCGCACCGGGACGATCTGGTACCCGTTCCACGGCTGGGAGGGCCAGCACGTCGCCGGCGACCATCAGCGGCTGATCGACGAGATCCGGGAGACCGAGGACGGCCCGGTCACCTTCTGCCTGTACTGGCACGAGTTCCGCGACAGCCGGATCCGGCGCCGCTACGAGCGGGCCGGCCGGGTCATCTGCCACGGCTACCGCGGCCTGCGCTGGCTCGACACCGACACCAGGTTCCTGCACAACCAGCTCGCGGAGCTGCGCGCCCATCGCCGGGTGGCGTCGAACAGGCTCAGTAGCGCCGTGCTCTACGGCGCCGCCGTCGGCTGCGAGCCCGCCGTCTACGGCGACCCGATGCACCTCGACGGCGAGGTGCGGGTGACCGCCGAGCGGATCCGCCGCCAGTGGCCGGAGCTGCACGGCCCGCACCCGGACCCGGCCGCCGCCACCGCGTCCGCCCTGTACGAGCTCGGTGCGGACGACCTGGCCTCGCCCGCCGAGCTGCGCGCCGTCCTCGGCTGGGCCGCCGCATGAACTACGAGCTCATCGGCGGCGAGATGGCTGACTTCTCGGACCGGGAGCCGGTCGGTGGCGCGCTGGCGGCGTACCTGATCGGGCTCTTGCGGCCGCTCGGCGGCCGGGTCCTGCTCGCCGGGCCGCACGCACCGGCCCTGGTCGGCACGCTCGCCGAGTTCGCCGAGGTCACCTGCCTGGTGCGGTCCCAGCCCGACGCCGCCGCCCTGGCCGGTCGCGGCGCGACGGTGCTCTGCGGCAGCCTCGCCAAGCTCACCGGCGCCGAGCGGTACGACGCGGTGGTGGCGCTCGACGGCGTCGACCGGCTGTGCTCGGTCGAGGGACCGCAGTACGACTGGGCCGAGAGCGTGCGGGCGCTGCACCGCGTCCTGCGCCCCGGCGGCGCCCTGCTGCTGTCGGTCGAGAACGAGCTCGGCGTGCACCGCCTCGTCGACCGGGCGACCGTCACGTTCGCGCACACCACCGACGCCTGGCGCCCCGAGGGCGAGTTCGGCACGAAGCCCGGCAGCCCCGATCGGCTGGAGTCACGGCTGGCGGCCGAGGGCCTGACCGTCGGCTGGCTGGGCGCCGCCTGGCCGCTGCCGGCCGCGCCCGCGTTCGCCGCGACCCCGGCGGCGCTGCGGGACGGACCGTCCGGTGCGCTCAGCGCGGCCGCCACCGCGTCGGTCGCCGCGGCCTTCGCCGGCCGGCCGGTGCTCAGCGATCCGAGGCGGCTCACCGCGGCGGCGATCCGGGCCGGGGTCGGCGCCGAGTTCGCACCCTGCTGGCTGGCCCTGGCGTTCCGCGGCGCCGAACTCGGCGTGCTCGTCCCGCCGGTCCTGACCGGCGCCGGGCCGGCCGCCGACCTGCCCGCGGGCCGGGTCCTCGAGGAGCTACTCATCGGCGCGTGCCTGCGCCACGACCTGCCCGCGATCCGGCGGCTGCTGGCCGGATGGGTCGCGCGCGAGCCGGCGGCCGGATTCGACAACGTGCTCGTCGACGGCGACACCTACACCGTGCTCGACCCGGCCCGCGCCACCGGCGAGCCGGGCGCCGTGCTGCGGGAGTTCGCGGAAACGCTGCTGGCCGGCGGCTACGCGCAGCCGTGGCCCGCCGCGGCCGACGTGCCGTCGCTCACCGTGATCCTGCTGGCCGCCGCCGGCCTCGCCGGCACCGTGCCCGCCGCCGGGGACGTACCGGCCGCCCCGGATTCGCTGCGCGAGCACGAGGAGCAGGTACGGCGGCTGGAGGAACAGCTGGCCGACGCCGCCGCCCGCGTCGCCTACGCCGAGACCGAGCTGATCCACCGCGACGCCGAGCTGCGCCGGGCGCGCCTGCAGATCGACGCGTTCGCCGGCAAGGTCGGCTACCGCATCACCCGGCTCGGCGCCCGGGCCGCCCGCCGGGCCGTCAGGGCAGTACGCCGTTCACCCCTCTTCAAGGACTGAATCCCATGCGAACACTCGGCATCGTCCAGGCCCGGATGGGCTCCTCCCGGCTGCCCGGCAAGGTGCTCCGCAGACTCGGCGGCCGAACCGTGCTGTGCCGGGTGGTCGGCGCCGCCCGCGACAGCGGCGTGCTCGACGACCTGGTCGTCGCCACCACCACCGAGGAGGTCGACGACCCGGTGGTTGCCGAGTGCGAGGCGATCGGCGTCGGCGTGCACCGCGGCCCGGTCGACGACGTGCTCAGCCGCTTCCTCGGCGTGCTCGACGCCGGCGCGGACGACTACGACGCGGTGCTGCGCTTCACCGCCGACTGCCCGCTGCTCGACCCGGAGCTGATCATGCTGGCCGCCGGCGTCTTCGCCGCCACCCCGTCGCTTGACTACCTGAGCACCTCGATAGCGCGCACGCTGCCGCGCGGGCTCGACGTCGAGATCGTCCGAACCGAGGTGCTGCGCGAGATCGACAAGCTCGCCACCGAGCATCACCGCACGCACGTGACCTCGTACGTCTACTCGCACCCGCACGATTACAACGTGCTCGGCCTGACGTTGCAGCCGGACCTGTCCCACCTGCGGCTCACCCTCGACACCGAGGACGACTGGCGGCTCATCGAGGCCGTCGTCGCGCACTTCGGCGACCGCCCGGTGCCGGTGCGTGCCCTGGCCGGCTGGCTCGCCGGCCGCCCGGAGCTGACCGTGCTCAACGCGCACGTACGCCAGAAGGAGCTCGCGCAGGCGTGACGATCACCGTGGGTATCCGCTGCGATGCCGGGCCACGCACCGGCGCCGGCCACCTCGTACGCTGCGTCGCCCTGGCCGAGGAGCTGACCGCGCGCGGCGCCGCCGTGCACTTCCTGAGCGACCTCGGCGGCCTCGCGTGGGCGGAACAACAGCTGACCGCCCGGGGCCTGCCCTGGCATCCGGCGCCCTACGACGCCGTCGGGCTGGTCGCGGCGGCCGGCCGGCTCGGCCTGGACGCGCTGGTCGTCGACTCGTACGAGCTGCCGCCGGCGCAGTCGCGCGCGGTGCGGGCGAGCGGGCGGACCGTTGTCGCGATCGTCGACGGCGACCCGCGCGGCCAGGACGCGGACATCTATGTGGACCAGAACCTCGGCGCCGAGCTGCAGCACCCGCCGCTCGCGCCGGGCGTGGTCCGGCTGGCGGGGCTCGAGTTCGCGCTGCTGCGCCGGGCGGTCCGCGACCTGCGCCCGGACTCCGCGCCCGTCGCCGGCCCGGCCCGTACCCCCGAGGTGGTCGCCGTCTTCGGCGCGACCGACGCGTACCGGGCGGCCCCGGTCGCGGCCCGGCTGCTGATCCGGACCGGGGCCGCCTACGCGGCAACGATCGTCGCCGCCGACGACGACCTGCGCCGCGAGCTGGTCGCGCTGGAGCCGGGGCCCGGCCAGCGGATCGAGGTGATCGCGCCGACGGACGACCTGCCCAAGCTGCTCGCCGGCGCCGATCTGGCGATCAGCGCCAGCGGCACCTCGACCTGGGAGCTGCTCTGCCTCGGCCTGCCCGCCGCCCTGCTCTGGGTCGTCGAAAACCAGATCATCGGGTACGAACGGACGACCGCACGCGGTCTCGCGGCCGGCCTCGGGCACCTGCCGGCGCTGACCTCGTCGCCGATCGAGTCGGCCGCGGCCGTCGACACGCTCCGCCGGCTGCTGGTGAGCCCGGCCGAGCGGGCGGCGCTGGCCGAGCGGGCCTGGGCGGCCGTCAACGGGCGCGGCACCGCCCGGGTCGCGGACGCGCTGCTCGACCACCTGCGCCGGCGGTAGCGCCGGACCGGCAATTGCGTGGCGGCATCCGCGATCAACATCGGAGGATGTCCACATGCGCCCAGAGTTCACCGACCCACCGAAGCTTGCCGCCGGCGACCGGATCGCGGTCTTGTCGCCCGCCTTCGCCGCGCCCGCACTCTTCCCCGAGCTGCACGAGCAGTCCCTGCTCCGCCTGCGCAGGGACTTTCAGCTGGAGCCGGTCGAGTTCCCCAGCACCCGGCGACATTCGTCGGCGCGGGAGCGCGCGGAGGACCTCATGGCCGCCTATGCCGACCCGTCGATCCGGGCCGTCCTCGCCACGATCGGCGGCGACGACCAGATCACCGTGCTGCGGCACCTCGACCCGAAGCCGTTCCTCGCCGACCCCAAGCCGTTCTTCGGCTTCTCGGACAACACCAACGTGCTGAACTGGCTCTGGTCACACGGCGTCGCCGCCTATCACGGCATGTCCACGATGATGCACATCGCCCGCGGCGCGGGCGTACAGCCGATCGCCGCCGAGTCCCTGCGCGCCGCGCTCTTCACCGGCGGCGACGTCGAGATCCGCGCGGTCGAGCGGTTCAGCGACGAGGAGATCCCGTGGACCGACCCGGCGTCGCTCACCCGGTCGGCCACCCCGTACGACAGCCCCGGGCGGGTGTGGCACCAGGCCGACCGCGTGGTCTCCGCGCCGACCTGGGGCGGCTGCCTCGAGATCCTGCACTGGACGCTGGCCGCCGGCCGCTGGGTCCGCCCGGTCGAGGACTACGCCGGGTGCGTGCTGCTGCTGGAGACCTCCGAGGAGATGCCCCCGGCCGACGAGGTGTTCCGGATGCTGCGGAACTTCGGCGAGCGCGGGCTGCTCGAGCAGTTCCCGGCGATCCTGGTCGGCACCGCCAAGGGCACCGTCTTCAACAACCCGAAACCGATGGCGGAGCGGGTCCGCTACCGCGAAGAGCAGCGCGCCGCCGTGCTGCGGGCGCTGGCGGACTACCACCCCGGCGCGATGGTCGTCTTCGGCGTGGACTTCGGGCACACCGACCCGCAGTGGGTGCTGCCGTACGGCGGGCGGATCACCGTCGACGGCCCGGCCCGGCGGATCACCGCGCACTACTGAGTCGCTATTTGAGCGCCTCGACCTCGGCCGCGAACAACGGGCCGGGGTCGAGCCCCATCGAGAGGAAGTTGCCCTCGATCTCCAGGCTGACGAAGCCGTGCAGGCGGCTCCACGCGGTGACCGCGTGCAGCGCCACCGCCGGGTCGACCCCGCCGGCCCAGGCGCGCAGCGCCTCGGCGAGCGGCGGCTCCGGCTCCCGCCCGGGACCGGCGAAGGCGAACAGCACGTCCATCGCCTCCCGCGCCGCGGCGACCAGGCGCTCGTCGTGCGCGTCGTAGCCGGGCAGCGGAGCGCCGAAGAGCAGCCGGTAGCGGTGCGGGTTGGCGATCGCCCAGGCCCGGTACGCGGCCGCCAGGTCCGGCATCCGTCGCGGTGCGGCCGACACCGCGCTGGTCAGGTCGGCGTACGCGTCCAGGATGAGCTCGGTGAGCAGCTCGTCGCGGCCGGCGAAGTAGCGGTAGAGCGCGGGGCCGGAGACGCCCAGTTCCTTGGCGATCGCGTTGATGGACAGCGCCTGCGGGCCGCCCTCCGCGAGCTGCCGCAGCGCCGCGTCCTTGACCTCCTGGCGCATCTGCGCGCGGAACCGGTCTCTGATCCCCCCTGCCGTCATGCGGCAACGTTACAGCCCTGACGCTAGGTGAGAACCACTAACGGCGAGCGATCAGATCATGCCGGAGCGCAACGCGTACGCGACCGCGTGCGAACGATTGCGCAGCTTCAGCCGGTGGGTGACACCGTAGATCACGTTCTTCACGGTGCGCTCGGAGTAGCTGAGCTCGCCGGCGATCTCGCTGGTGTCGAGGCCGTCAGCCATCAGCCGCAGCACGTCGATCTCGCGGGGCGTCAGGCCCGAGGTGTTCAGCCCGTTCGGGGTGAGCACGTCGCGCTGGAGGCGTTCGATGTGCTTGAGCAGCTCGCCGACCAGGTTCGGCGGCATGACGCCGCCGCCGGCCGCCGCGGCGAGCACGCTGTGCGCGAGGCGGTCGGCGGTCACGGCGGCCCGGGGCAGGATCGCGACCACCCGGCACTCGACGGCGGTGAGCAGCTCGGTCTCGGTGATCTCATTGGTGATGAGCACGACCGGCGCGCCCAGCTCGGCCGCGCAGCGGCGCAGCAGGGCGATGACCTCGGCGCTCAGCCGCTCGGCGCAGACGACCAGGACCTTGGCCTGTGCGCGGTCGGCGGGGCGCAGCAGCGTCAGCTCCGGGCGTGACTGCAGATAGCTGGCGAGTCCCGCCTGGACGAGCGGGTCCGACGCCTGCAAGGCCACTCGCACCTGTTCCACGGCTGCCTCCGGTTGTCGTTGCGGCGGCGCCAGTCTCCGGGAGCGTTCTTCAGAAAATCTTCACGCCGTCTTCAGCCGGCCGGCGGCAGCCGGCCGGCGCTGCGCAGCGCCTCGATGTACTTCGGCAACTCGACGGCGGCGCGCTCGAGCCGCCCCGGCGTCAGCTGGTCGACGAAGACCGCGTCCACGACGTCCTGCCGCAGCTCGGCGGGCAGCTCGTCCAGGCGCTGTACCGGCAGCTGCTCCCAGATCCGTTTGATCCGGAGCCGGGACCGGACCAGGGCGAGCGTGCGTTCCAGCCCGGCGACGACCTCGTCGGCGCTGCCCGGGTCGAGCACCAGGCGGCCCTCTGCCGCCAGGGTCAGGAAGAGGTCACCGGCGAAGTCCCCGCTCATCGACCCCTCCTCCGCGCACCGGGCGAGCGCCCGGCACGGCTGCGAGTCCATCAGAGAGGTCGCGGGGCGCGGAAGGGTGTGCGCGCGGTGGTGCCCCGGGCTCCGGCGGACTCTGCCCGCGCGGGAATCTGTCCAGCGCCACGCACACGGTTGTCGATGCGGCGCTATGGTGGTTCGCGCGGCGCGACAGCACGCAGGCATCTGACGTTGGGGACAGCGATGGCGGCAGAGCACGAGGGCCTGGACCTCCGCCTGCTCGGCCCCGTACGCGCCTGGCGGGACGGCACCGAGATCCCGCTGGGCTCGGCCCGGTGCACGGCCGTGTTCAGCGCGCTCGCCCTGCACGCCGACCAGGTCGTCTCCCGCGAGCAGCTGGTCGCCGCGGTCTGGGGCGACGACCCGCCGGCGAGCGCCACCGGCAACGTCTACACCTACGTCTCCGCGCTGCGCCGGGCGCTGGAGCCCGGCCGCGACCGATGGGCCGCCGGGCGCACCCTGACCTCCGGCGCGGGCGGCTACCGCCTGCACGTGCCGGGTCCGGCCGTCGACGTCCACCGCTTCGAGGCGCTGCGGGAGCGCAGCCGCCGGCACCGCGCCGCCGGTGACCAGCGCGCCGAGCTGGCCGAGCTGGAGGCGGCCATGGGCCTGTGGCGGGGCGAGGCGCTGACCGGCGTCCCGGGCCGCTACGCGGAGGCGCAGCGCCTGCGCCTCACCGAGCTGCGGCTGGCCACCGCGGAGCGGCGCGCCACGCTCCTGGTCGAGCTCGGCCGGCACGACGAGGCGATCAGCACGCTGCGGATGCTCGTGACGGCGTACCCGTTGCAGGAGAACCTGCACGCCGTGCTGATGTCCGCCCTGCACGCCGCCGGCCGAAGGGCCGAGGCGTGCGAGGTGTACGACCGGCTGCGGGACCTGCTGCGGGACGAGACCGGCACCGAGCCCGGCGCGGCGCTGCGCGCCGTGCACGGCCGGGTGCTGGGCCGCGACCGCGGCGGCGCCGGCCCGGCGCCGGCCGCCGTGTTCGTCGGCCGGACGGCCGAGCTGCGACTGCTCCGCGACGCGGTCGCCGCGGCGGCGGCGGGGCGCGGCGGCAGCGTCTGGCTCAAGGGCGCGCCCGGCATGGGCAAGTCGGCCCTGCTCGCCGCGGCGCTGCGGGACGCGGCGAGGCCCGGCTGCCGGATCGGCTGGGGTGTCGGCGACGAGCTGGCCCGGCGGATGCCGCTGGGGGTGCTGCGCGAGTGCGTCGAGTCCGCAGGGGCCGGCGACGGGGAGCCACTCGCCGCCGACGGGCCCGAACCGGGCATTGTGGACCGCACCGTCGCGACGATCCGGCGTGCCGCCGCCGAGGGCCCGCTGGTCCTGGTCATCGACGACCTGGAGCTGGCGGACGACGCCACGCTGCGGGTCTGGACGGCGCTGCACGCGCTGACCGGCGAGCTGCCGCTGCTGCTCGTGGGCGCCGGCGGGCCGGCCGACGGCGACCGGCGGCTGGACGAGCTGCGCTCCCTGCACCCGGGCGAGGTGGTGCTGCCGGGGCTGACGCCGGCCGACGCGGCCGCGCTGGTCTGGCGGACGGCCGCCGGGCCGCCGGAGCCGCGGATTCTGCGGCGGCTGCTCGCCGACGCCGGCGGCAACCCCTGCTACCTGCGGCATCTCGCGGCCGGCGCGTGGCGCGAGCCCGGCGGTCCGCTGCCCGCCGAGCTGGTGGCCGCGGTCACCGCCCACCTCGGCCCGTTCGCGGAGGAGACCCGGCAGATCCTGCGGGCCGTCGCGTTCCTTGGCGCCGACTCGGGCCGTCACGTCGGGTGCACGGTGCCCGAGGTGGCCGCGGTGACCGGCCGGCCGGCGGACGAGATCCAGCGGGTGCTGGCGCCCGCGCGCGCCGCGGGCGTGCTCGGCGCCGGCCCCCGGCTCGTGTTCCGGCACCGGATCGTCGCCCGCGTCCTGCACGAGGGCACCCCGACGGCCCTGCGCCTCATGCTGCACCGCTCGTTCGCGGAGAAGGTCGCCGCCGCGGGCGGAGCGCCGGAGCTGGTGGTCGCGCAGCTGCTGGCCGGGCCGGTCCCGCCGGGCCCCTGGGCCGGCCGGTGGCTGGCCGGCCACGTCGAGCAGCTGTGGGCCCGCGCGCCGAAGCCGACGATCGCGGTGTTGCAGCGCGCCCGCGCGCAATACACCGTGGATCACGACACCCGCGTCGAGCTGACCGCCTGGCTGGCCCGGCTGCTGTTCCTTCAGGGGCACGGCGCGGTGGCCGAGGCGGGCTGGGTGGCCGCCCGGGCCACCGACCCGGCGCTGGAGGCGGAGATGCGCTGGATCGTGGCCGGGACACACGAGCGCCGCGGCGACCACGCGGCCGCCGCCGACGTGGTCCGCCTCGTGCTCGCCGCCCGCCGGGCACCGGAGCCCTGGCTCGGGCGGTTCCGGACGCTGCTCACCCGGCTGCGTACCGACCTGCCGGGCGACCCGGCCGCGCCCATCACCCGGACGGCCGGCTCCGCCGACCCGATTTCCGTTATCGGCTGACGGCCGAACGGTCTCCACCTGCATGAAATCTCCGAACCGCGGAAACGGAGGACAAGTGTCGGCCTCCTCCGACGACCTGCTCCGGATCTCGGTACTCGGGCCGCTCCGGGCCTGGATCGGCGAGCGCGAGCTCAACCTGGGGCCCGGCCGGCAGCGCGCGCTCTTCGCCGCGCTGACCGCGAACGCCAACCGGATGGTGAGCCGCGACGAGCTGATCGAGGCGGTGTGGGGAGCCTCGGCGCCGGCCACCGCGACCGGCAGCGTGTACACCTACATCTCCGGGCTGCGCCGCAGCCTCGACCCGGACCGCGCCGGCCGCGGCGCCGGCGAGCTGCTGGTCTCCGGCTCGTCCGGCTATCTGCTCCGCCTCTCCCCCGGCGCGCTGGACAGCGACCGGTTCGCCGTCCTCTGCACCCGGGCCGCGGAGCTGCACGGGGCCGGCGACCTGGCCGGCGCGGCGGCGCGGCTCGACGAGGCGCTCGCGCTGTGGCACGGCGAGGCGTACGGCGGGCTCTCCGGCCACCTGCTCGAGGTGGAGCGGGCGCACCTGGCGGACCGCCGGCTGGCCGCGGTCGAGCGGCGGGCCCGGATAGTGATGGAGCTGGGCGACGACGGCCTGGTGGCGGAGCTGGCCGGCCTGGCCCGTGACCACCCGTTGCACGAGCCACTGCACGAGCTGCTGATGCTGGCCCTGCACCGCGCCGGGCGGCACGCCGAGGCGCTGGAGGTGTTCCGCGCGGCCCGGCGCACGCTTGTCGCCGAGCTCGGCGTCGAGCCCGGCCCTGCCCTGCGCGACCTGCACCGGCGCGTGCTGGCCGGCTCGGTCGAGCCGGCCGACGGCTTCGGCCCGCGGCCGGTCGACCCGATCGTGCCGACCCCGGTTGCCCGGGCCATCCGGGACGGTCTCGCCGGCCGGACGCTTGTCGGCCGGGACGCCGAGCTGGCCCGGCTGCGCGGGCTGACCCGCGACGTGGCGGGCGGCACCGGCGCCGCGGTGTGGATCGAGGGCGAGCCCGGCATCGGCAAGACCGAGCTGCTCACCGCGGCGTTCGCTGCCGTCGGCGACGACGGCTGCCAGCTCGCCTGGGGCGTCGCGGACGAGTTGGATCGGCACGTGCCGCTGCAGGTCATCACGCGTGCGCTCGGCATCGAGCCGGACTCCGCGGATCCGCGGCGCGCCGCCCTCGCGGCGGAGCTGGACGGCGGCGACCAGCAGGAGGCCGGCACCGCGCCGGCGGCGGACCGGGTGCTGGCGTACGTGCGGGCGACCTGTGCCGTCGCGCCGCTGGTGCTTGTCGTCGACGACCTCCAGTGGGCCGACGACGCCAGCGTGCTGCTCTGGGACCGGCTGATCGCCGCGACTCCGCGGATGCCGCTGCTGCTTGTCGCCGCGGCCCGGCCCGAGCCGAACGGGCGCGCGCTGGCCCGGCTGCGGCGGGGCGTCCGGTCCCGGCAGGGGCACGCGCTGATGCTGCGGGCGCTGCCGCCCCGCGACATCGAGGAGCTGGTCGCCGCCCTCGTGGGCGCCCGGATCGGTCCGCACCTGCGCGGCATCGTGCCCCGCTCCGGCGGCAATCCGCTCTGCGCCCGCGAGCTGGCCACCGCGCTGCTGCGCCGCGGCGTCGTGCGGATCAGCGACGGCCGGGCCGAGATTCCCGCGGCGGTGCCGGTCGAGGCGCCGAGGTCACTGCTCGCCGTGGTCCGGGCCACCCTGGACTTCCTCACCGGGGACACCCAGGAGGTGCTGCGGCTGGCCGCCCTGCTGGGCACCGAGTTCGCCGTGGACGACGTCGTCGCCGTCACCGGGCGCTCGCCGTTCGACCTGATGGTCAACCTGGAGGAGGCGCTCGCCGCGAACGTCCTGGTGGACTCCGGCAGCGACCTGGCCTTTCGGCATCCGTTCCTGCGGCAGGCGCTGCACGAGAGCGTGCCCGCGGCGGAGCGCTCGACGCTGCACCGGCACACGGCCGAGGCGCTCGCCCGCGGCGGCAGCCCGGTGACCCGGGTCGCCGAGCAGCTCGCCGCCGAGACACCCGTCATCGACGCCTGGGTGGTGCGGTGGCTGGTCGAGCACCACGCCGAGGTGGTGAAGCGGACTCCCCTGATCGCCGCGCAGCTGCTGCGCCAGGCCCTGGCCACCGACCTGCCGGCGCCGCGACAGCGGGAGACCCTGCTGGTCGCCCTGGTCAAGCTGGAGTTCCGCCAGGACCGCTATCCGATGGACGAGGCGCTGGAGGCGCTCGGCAGCGCCACCGATCCGGCGGACCGGGCGGAGATGCGCCAGGTGCTCTCGGCGATGCGGTTCCGGCGCGGCGACGCGGCGGGCGCCATCGGCCTGCTGACCGGCGCGGTCGACGACCGGGCGGTGCCGGAGCTGTGGCGTACCCGGCACCGGGTGCTGCTTGCCAACTTCCGCCGGGGGGACCTGAGCGACCTGGATCGCGCCGACCGCGCCGCGCGGCGGGTGCACGACGAGGCGGTGGCGGCCGACCAGCCGTACGAGGCGGCGTTCGCGTTGCAGACGACGTGGCTGACCAACTCGATCCGGCGCGACCACGAGCGAGCCCTGGAGTACGTGGACCGCGCGCTGGACATCATGCACGACCACCCGACCTTCGCCGGGATGTACTTCGACCTGCTGGACAACCGCATGTTCACGCTCCAGAACCTGGACCGCCTCGAGGAGGCCGAGCGGACCCTGCGCGAGGCGGCGCTGTTCGCCATCCGGCACCGGCTGCCGGCCAGCCTCCAGGTCGCCTCCGCGGTGCAGTACCACTGGCTGGGCCGGTGGGACGACGCGACGGCCGAGGTCAGCGCGGTCACCGACGACGCGCCCGGCCTCACCTTCCTGGGCATGCGGGAGCCAGGCGCGGTGACGATGCTGCTGCACGGGGTCGCGGCGCTGATCGCGGGGCACCGCGACGACGCCGACCTGGCCGCCGCGCACCTGGACGCGGCGGACGCGGTGCCGGCCAGCGACGCCGAGCGGGAGAGCTGCGACTTCCTGCTGGTCGCCCGCGCGCTCGGTGCCGAGCAGCGGGGCCGGCCGGCCGAGGCGCTGAGCATCCTCGCCCCGCTGCTCACCCCGGAGTACGCCCCGATGATGCTGCGCCACCAGTGGCTGCCGGACGCGATCCGGGTCGCGTGCGAGATCGGCCGGGAGGACGTGGCCCGGCGGGCGGCGAAGATCTGTGCGGACGAGGCGGCGAAGGAGGTCCGGCCCGCCCGCGCCTGGGCCGCCGCGGCCCGCTGCCGGGCGCTGCTCTCGGGCGACCCGGAGCCGGCGCTGGAGGCCGTCGCGCACTACCGGGCGGTCGGGCGGGTGCCGGAGCTCGCCGCCGCCTGCGAGGACGCGGCCGTGTTGCTGGCCGCGCGGCGGCGCCCGCAGGAGGCGGCGCTCTGCGGCGGCGAGGCCGCCGAGGTCTACACCGTGCTGGGTGCCCGCTGGGACCTGCGCCGGCTGCGCCGCCGCCTGGCCGAGTTCGGCATCGAGGGTGTCCGGGTCGCGGCGCACACCTCCGTCCGCAGTGGTTGATCAAACGTCTCCGGGAATCGAACGCTCCAGATCGGAGCGAACGTTCAATTGTGATCGGTAACAAACCTTCCCGTTGGCGCCCGTCGATGGACAGAAACCGCAGCTCTCGCCCACTTTAGGCCGCTGACCTGCTGCTCTCCGAACCTGGAGTCGACTCACGACAGAGCGTCGCGTGCGTTTCTGATTGGTTATGACCGTGACCTTGACAGGAAAAGTTTGATAGTGCGTGAATGTGTTTCGGGATGGTAAAGCGTCGATGCCTCACCGGACGACGCCGCAGTCACCACTAAGGAGCCAATGTCATGAGCGTTATGTCCGGCCACTGGAGGCCGGCGGTTCTTACCCTCGGCGCGGCCCTCCTGCTCGCGAGCGCGAGCGCCTGCGCGAAGTCCGAGGACGGCGACACGCCGAGCGGCGGATCGCCCGCGTCCGGCGGCGCCCAGGTCGTTCAGTCGGCCGCACCCGGCGCGAAAACCTGCACGCTGGAGCAGTTCGGCGGCACGAAGGTCGACCTCAAGACCGCCAAGGTCGGCTTCTCGCAGTCGGAGAAGGAGGCCAACCCGTTCCGCATCGCCGAGACGCAGTCCATCAAGGACGAGGCGGCGAAGCTGGGCATCCCGAGCGGCAACCTCCAGACCACCAACGCCGCCTCGCAGTTCAACAAGCAGATCAGCGACGTCGAGCAGATGATCGACTCCGGCGTGCAGCTGCTCATCATCGCCCCGCTGAACTCGGACGGCTGGGACTCGGTCTTCGCCAAGGCCGCGGCGAAGAAGATCCCGATCGTCACCATCGACCGCAAGATCAACGCGTCGTCCTGCACCGACTACCTGACCTTCATCGGGTCGGACTTCGAGGAGCAGGGCAAGCGCGCGGCCGACAAGATGGCGGCGGCCCTGGGCAACAAGGGCGAGGTGGCGATCCTGCTCGGCGCGCCCGGCAACAACGTCACCACGCTGCGCACCAAGGGCTTCAAGGACCAGATCGCCAAGGCCGCGCCGGACGTCAAGGTCGTGTTCGAGCAGACCGGCCAGTTCTCCCGCGAGGAGGGCCAGAAGGTCTCCGAGCAGCTGCTCCAGTCCAACCCGGACATCAAGGGCATCTACGCGGAGAACGACGAGATGGCGCTCGGCGCCGAGGTGGCGCTCAAGGGCGCCGGCAAGAAGCCCGGCGACGTGAAGATCGTCTCGATCGACGGCACCAAGGGCGCGGTGCAGGCCATCGTGGACGGCTGGATCTACGCCGTCATCGAGTCCAACCCGCGCTTCGGCCCTCTCGCCTTCGAAACGGCCACCAAGTTCTTCAACGGCGAGCCGATCCCCGAGGACATCATCATCTCCGACCGCGAGTACGACGAGAGCAACGCCAAGACGGACCTGAACAGCGCGTACTGATCACTCAAGCGTGGCCCGCGCGGCGGCGTCGGACCCGGTCCGGCGCCGCCGCGCGGCATCTGCGGACATAGACAAACCTCCATTGTTCTGCGTGTTCATTTGCGTCAATATGTGTTCCAAGCTGGTAACCACCGCCACCGGCATCCCATCCCCGAGCAGCACACTCCCTCGAAGGAGAGAGCACGTGACTGAACATCAACCCCGGTCCTGGCGACGCTTCCTCGCCGTGACCGCCGCGGCCCTCACCGCGTCAGCCGGCACACTGATCGTCACCGCCGCCCCCGCGGCGGCCTTCGTGCCGAAGACTCCCCCGCTGGCCACCCCGTGGAGCAACCAGGTCTCCACGACCAACCCGCTCCCCGAGTACCCCCGGCCCCAGCTCACCCGCACCGACTGGCAGAGCCTCAACGGGATCTGGCAGTTCGCCGGCGCGGCCAACATCAACACCCCGCCGGTGAACCAGACGCTGGGCGAGGAGGTGCTTGTTCCGTACCCGATCGAGAGCGCTCTCTCCGGCATCATGCGGCACGAAGACTATATGTACTACCGCAAAACGTTCACGGTTCCGGCCGGCTGGAGCGGCCGCAACGTGCAGCTCAACTTCGGCGCCGTCGACTGGCAGTCGAAGGTCTGGGTCAACGGCACGCTGCTCGGCACGCACGAGGGCGGCTACGACAAGTTCTCCTACGACGTGACCGGCGCGCTGCGCGCGGGCTCCAACGAGGTCATCGTCGGCGTCTGGGACCCGTCCAACGGCCAGGACATCCCGGTCGGCAAGCAGCGCACCAACCGCGGCGGCATCTGGTACACCACGTCCTCCGGCATCTGGCAGACGGTCTGGCTCGAGCCGACCAACCCGGCCCGGATCACCCGGCTCGACACCACCCCGAACGTCGCCGCGGGTGCGCTCGACCTGGTCGTTCAGGGCGCCGGCATCAGCGGCCAGGGCGTCACCGCCCAGGTGCTCACCGGCGGCACGGTGGTCGGCACCGCCTCGGGCAGCGTCGGCTCGTCCATCCGCGTGCCGGTGCCGAACGCACACCTCTGGAGCCCGGACGACCCCTTCCTGTACGACCTGCGCGTCAGCCTCACCGGCACCGGCGGCGGCGACACGGTCGGCGGCTACTTCGGCATGCGCTCGCTCGGCAAGGCCCTGCTCGGCGGCACGCTGCGCCCCACGCTGAACGGCAAGTTCGTCTTCCAGCTCGGGACGCTCGACCAGGGCTACTGGCCCGACGGGATCTACACGGCGCCGACCGACACCGCGCTGCGCTTCGACCTGGAGCAGCAGAAGGCGCTCGGCTTCAACATGGTCCGCAAGCACATCAAGGTGGAGAGCGACCGCTGGTTCTACTGGGCGGACCGGCTCGGCCTGATGGTCTGGCAGGACATGCCGGCGCTGGCCAGCGGCCGGGATCCCTCGACGGCCGGGCGCACCCGGTACGAGAAGGAACTCAAGGAGATGATCGACGAGCACAAGGGGATCACGTCGATCGTCCAGTGGGTGCCGTTCAACGAGGGCTGGGGCGAGTACGACGCCGGCCGCATCGCGGACCTGGTGAAGAGCTGGGACGCCACCCGGCTGGTCAACCACAACTCGGGCTCCAACTGCTGCGACTCCGATCCGGACCCCGGCAACGGCGACGTGATCGACGACCACATGTACGTCGGCCCGGGCATCACCCGCGCGCCGACGGCGACCCGGATCGCGGTCAACGGCGAGTACGGCGGCCTCGGCCTGCGCGTCGCCGGGCACGAGTGGCCGACCAGCGGCAAGTTCGCGTACGAGTGGCTGCCGGACAGCAACGCGCTGACCAACCGCTACGTGCAGATCACCAGCAAGCTGGTCGATCTCATCTCGGCGAACGGGCTCTCCGGTTCCGTATACACCGAGCCCACGGACGTCGAGGAGGAGCTGAACGGCTTCTACACGTACGACCGGCAGATCCAGAAGATGAACTTCGCCAATGTCCGGGCCGTCAACCTGCGGGTGCTCGGTGCGGCCTCCGGCACGACCCTCTCGACCGGCAAGCTGGCCTCGCTGCGGGTCACCACGCCGGGCTACACGGACCGCTACCTGCGGCACTCGGGGGGCGCGGCGGTCACCTCGGTACTCAACGCGTCGAGCCCGACCAGCGACAAGCAGGACGGAACCTTCTGGGTGCGGCCCGGCCTGTCCAACGCCGCCTGCTACTCGTTCGAGTCCCGGAACTTCCCGGGTCAGTACCTGAGGCATCGGGCGTACCGGGTCTACCGGGAGGCGAACAGCGGCGGCACGTTCAACGCCGACGCCACGTTCTGCGCGCGGCCGGGCCTGTCCGGCGGCGGCACGTCGCTGGAATCGGCCAACATGGCCGGCTACTACATGCGGCACCGCAACTCCGAGGTGTGGATGGACCAGAACACCGGCGGGTCGTTCAACAACGACGCGACCTGGGCCGTGGTCAACCCGCTGTGGCGCAGCGGCGCCGACCTGGCCGTCGGGCAGAACCGGTCGTTCCGGGTCACCACGCCCGGCTACGACACCCGCTACCTGCGGCACCGCGACTCGCTGGCCCGGACCGACGTGATCAACTCGGCCAGCGCACTCGCCGACCGCCAGGACGCCAGCTTCACCGTGCGGACCGGCCTGGCCGACAGCACCTGCTACACGCTCGAGTCGGTCAATTTCCCGGGTCGCTTCCTGCGGCACGCGGGCTACCGGCTGCAAATCGCCACGAACGACGGCACGACCACGTTCCAGCAGGACGCCACCTTCTGCGCGCAGCCGGCGCTGAACGGCGGCAGCGGCAACGTGTCGCTGGAGTCCATCAACTATCCCGGCTACTACTGGCGGCACTACGCGGAGGCCGTCTACATCGCCACCAACGGTGGCGGCAACACCTGGGACAACCCGGGCAGCTTCAACGCCGATGCGACCTGGAACAACGCGGCCCCACTGGGCTGACGCGGCGATGACGGGCCGGGCGGCCACGAGTCGCCCGGCCCAGTCAATGTTCGAAGTCTTGACGGATTATGTTGAGAAGTGAGTGAATGCGTTCATGGCGCTCCTAGAAGTCGTCGATGTCTCCAAAGTGTTCCCGGGCGTCCGCGCCCTGGACGACGTCTCCTTCACTCTCCAGGCGGGCGAGGTCCACGCCCTGGTCGGTGAGAACGGCGCCGGCAAGTCCACATTGATCAAAGTTCTGACCGGGGTGTACCAGCCGGACGCAGGCTCGCTGCGCTACCGCGACGAGGCCGCCCGTTTCGACACCCCGATGGACGCGCAGCGGGCCGGGATCTCCACGATCTACCAGGAGGTCAACCTCATCCCGCTGATGAGCGTGGCGCACAACCTCTTCCTCGGCCGCGAACCCCGTAACGCGCTGGGCCTGCTCGACGAGGGCCGGATGCACCGCGAGGCGAGCGAGATCCTCATCCGCTACGGCGTCACCACCGACGTCCGGCGTCAGCTCGGCACCCTCGCCCTCGGCGCGCAGCAGATGGTCGCCCTGGCCCGGGCCGTGATGATCGACGCCAAGGTCGTCATCATGGACGAGCCGACCTCCTCGCTGGAGCCGCGCGAGGTGGCGACGCTCTTCGGCGTCATCCGCGACCTGCACGCGCAGGGCATCGGCATCGTCTACGTCAGCCACCGGCTCGACGAGCTGTACCAGATCTGCGACGCCGTCACGATCCTGCGCGATGGCAAGGTCGTGCACACCGGCAAGCTCGCCGACCTGGAGCGCATCAGGCTGGTCTCGCTCATGCTCGGCCGCGAGATGTCCGCGGTGCGCCGGGAGGGCTTCACCGGCTTCGCGGGCGGGCACGCCACCGCGGCGGACGCCGAGCCCGTCCTGAAGGTCACCGACCTGAACAGCCGGCGCAGGCTGCACGACATCAGCTTCTCGGTGCGCCCCGGCGAGGTCGTCGGCCTCGGCGGCCTGCTCGGCGCCGGCCGCAGCGAGACCATCAAGGCGATCGGCGGCGCGTACCCGATCGACGGCGGCACCGTCGAGGTCGACGGCCGGGACCTGAAGCGGCCCACCACGGTGCAGGCGGTCAAGGCCGGCATCGCGGTGCAGCCCGAGGACCGCAAGGCCGAGGGCCTGGTCGCCGGCCTGTCGGTGCGCGAGAACATCGCGCTCGCCGTCCTGCCCCGGCTGTCCCGCTTCGGCCTGGTCTCCGACCGCAGGATCGACGAGATCGTCCGCACCTACATGGACCGGCTGCGGATCAAAGCGTCCGGCCCGGACCAGCGCGTCGGCGACCTCTCCGGCGGCAACCAGCAGAAGGTGCTGCTCGCCCGCCTGCTCGCCACCCGGCCCAAGGTGCTGCTGCTCGACGAGCCGACCCGCGGCATCGACGTCGGCGCCAAGGCCGAGGTGCAGTCGCTCATCGACGAGCTGGCGGCCGAGGGGCTCGGCGTGGTGCTGGTCTCCTCCGACGCGGAGGAGCTGGTCGAAGGCGCCGACCGGGTGGTGGTGCTGCGCGACGGCGCGGTCGTCGGCGAGCTGACCGGCGACCGGGTGACCACCGAGGCCCTGCTCGAGACGATCGCCGCCGCGGCGGAGCTGGAGGAGAACAATGAGTGAGGCGACGGCGACGGCCACCCGGCCGGCCATCGACCTGGCGCGGATCCGGGCCTGGCTGCCGGCCTACGGCGTGTACGTGGCGATCGCGCTGCTGATGCTCTTCAACGTGCTGTTCACGCCGAACTTCCTGGCCTGGAGCAACCTGCGGATCCAGCTGATCCAGATGGCGCCGATCGTGATCGTGGCGCTCGGCATGGCCCTGGTGATCGGCACCGAGGGCATCGACCTCTCGGTCGGCGCGGTGATGGCGCTGGCCGCCGCGCTGATCCCGCTCTACCTCGGCTACGGCGTCATCGCGGCGATCATCGTCTCGCTCATCGCCGGCGTGCTGGTCGGCCTGATCAACGGCACCCTGGTCGCCCGGGTCGGGCTGCAACCCATCGTCGCGACCCTCGCGCTCTTCGTCGGCGGCCGGGGCCTCGCCCTGGTCATCTCCGGCGGTCAGCTCAAGGACGTCCGCAACGAGGACCTGATCTACCTCGGCTCGGGCGACCTCTTCGGGATACCGGTGCTGGTCTGGATCGCCGCCCTGCTGGTGCTGATCGTCGGCTTCGTGGTCCGGCGCACCGTCTTCGGCCGCCGGCTGCTGGCGATCGGCGGCAACCGGCCCGCGACAGAGCTGGCCGGGGTGCCGGTGAAGCGGGTGCTGGTCACCGTCTACGTGGTCTGCTCGGTGCTCGCCTCGATCGCCGGCCTGCTCGCCGTTGCCCGCATCCAGTCCAGCGACGCCTCCGCGGTCGGCCTGCTCATCGAGCTCTCCGCGATCACCGCGGTCGTGGTCGGCGGCACGCCGCTGACCGGCGGCCGGGTGCGCGTGCTCGGCACGGTCGCGGGCGCGCTGCTCATGCAGCTCGTCGTCGCCACCATGATCAAACACAACCTCCAGCCGTCGACGACCGAGATGGTGCAGGCCGTCATCATCCTCGTCGCCGTCTACGTCGCCCGAGAGAGGAAGACCCGGTGACCCAGACCGTCTCGGATCACGAGGTCGCCGCCGTCGTCGCCGCCGACGAGCGCCGGGCGGAACGCATCGACCGGATCGTCGGCCTGATCCAGCGCCAGGGCGCGCTCGCGGTGCTCGTCGTGGTCGTCGTCATCGGCTCGGTGGCGTTCCCGAACTTCCGCAGCTTCGACAACGCGGCAACCATCCTGATCGCGGCCGCGCCGCCCGCGCTCATCGCGCTGGGAATGACCTTCGTGATCATCACGGGCGGCATCGACCTGTCGGTCGGCTCGCTCTACGTGCTCGGCGGGGTCGTCTCCGCGTACGCGTCGCAGTGGGGCCTGCTGCCCGCCTTCCTCGCGCCGCTCGCGGTGTGCGGGCTCATCGGGGTCCTCAACGGCGCGCTGATCGCGTACTCGCGGATGGCGCCGTTCATCGTGACGCTGGCGGCGCTGCTCGGCGCCCGCGGCCTGATGCGGGCGATCAGCGACGAGGGCTCGACCACCTACCTGGTCGAGAACGACGCGTTCCGCGCGTTCGGCACCGGCTCGTTCCTCGGCATCGGCTACCCGGTCTGGCTGGTCGCGGCCGTCTTCGCCGCCGGAATGGTGCTGCTGTCGCGCACCCGGTTCGGCCACGCCGTCTACGCGGTCGGCGGCAGCGAGGACGCGGCCAGCCTGATGGGCGTCGCCGTGCGCCGCACCAAGGTCTGGGTCTACGTGATGTCCGGCCTGCTCGCGGGCCTGGCGGGCGCGATCAACGCGGCGAAGCTGGGCTCCGGCGTCACCGTGCTCGGCACCGGCATGGAGCTCGACGCGATCGCGGCGGTCGTCATCGGCGGCACGCTGCTGACCGGCGGCGCCGGCACGATCGCCGGCACCATCGCCGGCGTGCTGCTGCTCGGCGTTATCCAGAACATGATCAACCAGGTCGGCAACGTACCGAGCAGCTACCAGCAGGTGATCAGCGGCGCCTTCCTGGCCGTCGTGGTCGTCGCACAGACCTACCTGGTCAAGCTACGGCGCGTGACCTGACAGGATGGGTGCATGGACAAGGCGACCTTCGTGTACGACGGTGACTGCGCGTTCTGTACGACGTGCGCGAACTTCATCGAGCGCCGGGTGCCGTCCCGCGCCACCGTGGTGCCGTGGCAGTTCGCCGACCTCGACCGCCTCGGCCTGAGCCTGGAGCAGGTCGAGGAGGCGGTGCAGTGGGTGGGCACCGACGGCTCGGTCGCCTCGGGGCCGGACGCGATCGCGCTGCTGCTGCGCGACGCGGGCCGGCTGTGGGAGGTGCCGGGCCGGGCCCTCCAGCTGCGGCCGGTCGGCGCCCTCGCCTGGCCGGCGTACCGCTGGGTGTCGCGGCACCGCCACATGATGCCGGGCGGCACCGCGGCCTGCTCGCTGCCGCAGGCACAGCGCGAGAAGCTCTACGGCCCGACCGGCCGTCCCTAGTCCAGCCGCGCGGTGCCCAGCAGGTGGCCGTCGCGGTCCGCCACCGCGACGGCGTGGACGTTGCGCAGCTGGATCGAGCTCGCGCCGGTGACCCGGGCGTTCCCGCTCGGCGTCGGCCCCCAGATCGCGGCCTGCTCGACCAGGCCCTCGGCGTCGCTGACCCGGCAGACGAACGGGCCGCGGCCCGGCAGCCGGGACACGCTCAGGTCGACGGAGACGCCCCAGGTCTTGCCGGTCAGCACGGCCTGGCCGGTCAGCCCGCTGCCGCCCTCCGGCTCGAAAACGGCGGTGACCAGCGGCGGGCTCGACGCCGCCGTCGGCGGCGGTGTCGGCTTGCGCTCCTGGTCCCGGCTGAGAATGACACCGACCGCGGCGGCCGCGACCAGCGCGACCGCCGCCGCGACGGCGGCCAGCCGGCGGCCGAGGGCGCGGCGGCGCGCACCCGCCCGCTGCGCGCGAAACTGCGCGAGCAGGCCCTCGATCCGTGCGGGGCTGGGCCGGGTGCCGACCGGCACCGCGAACGACGCCCCGTTCTCCAGGGACCGCAGCAGCTCCGGTACGGGCGCGAGCCGGTCCAGCTCGGTGCGGCAGTCGTCGCAGCGCAGCAGGTGCGCGTCGAGGCGGTCGGTGTCGGCGTCGTCCAGCGCGCCCAGCAGGTAGCCGCCGAGCAGCCGGCGCGTCTCGTCGTGGTCGGCGCTCATCGCAGCACCCCCATCTCCTCGAACGCCTGCCGCAGCGCCCGGACCGCGTAGTACGCGCGCGACTTGACCGTGCCCTCGGGCACCGACAGCTTGCGCGCCGCGTCGGCCACGGTCTGGCCCTCGTAGTACATCGCCTGCACCACGGCCCGGTGGTCGGCGGAGAGCCGCTCCAGCGCCTCGGCGACCAGCCAGCCCTCGACGAGCTGATCGACGTTGTCGGCGGACGGCACCGCCTCGACCGCTGCCTCGTCGGCCACCAGGCGCGGCCTGCGCTGCTCGGCGCGCCAGGTGTTGGTGACCACGTTGCGGGCGATGGTCAGCAGGTAGGAGCGGGTGCGCACCGGGTCCGGCTCAAGATGGTCGATGTGCCGCCAGGCACGCAGCAGCGTCTCCTGCACGAGGTCTTCGGCCTTGTGCCGGTCCCGCACGTAGCGCGAGATGAAGCTGAGCAGCACCGCGTAGTGCTCGGTGTAGAGCGCGGTCATCTGCTCCTCGTCGGGACTCCCGCGTCGCCTCATCCGCTGCCCCCTCGTCGGCCCCACCGCCTCGTTGTACCCCGGAGACGGACGGCTGGTTCGAATCGGCAGGGCGCGAAAAGACGCCCGGACCCGCGACCGGGCCGGGCGTCTTTTCGGTATGCGATCAAGGCCTGCTCAGGCCGCTGGTTAGCAGTCCCGGTTCTCCGGCGGCTGCGGGCCACCGTAGCGGAACGCCCTGTCAGTCGAGCGCACTACGCTGTAGAGGGGCGTCAGGTTGTCAGTCGCAGCCAGGAATGTGGTGAACGCGACGGCCGGCCCGTTGGTGAACGAGATGCTGCTAATGCGGCCGCCCGTGGCCGGCAGGTCCTTGCTGGGATCGCCGTTGCTGGGCTCTTCACCGTTGCCCATTTGGGAGCAGGGCAACTTTCCGCGGGGGGCCGCGACCTCGCCGAACCACTGGACGACGTTACTCCTGGTGTAGTTGCCCTTCCAGACGGAGTCGGGGTAGTAGCCGATCCACTCGGAGCCGTACGCGATCCACCATGCCCCGCCGAAGTGCTCGATGCCGAAGCGCATCGACTTGCCGACCGGCAATGTGTAGCCCGCTTTGGTAGCACCCGGCATCTCCTGGAAGGCGATGCAGTTCTTCTCGGGGTTGGGGTCGACCTTGTAGTTGTAACAACCGGGCTTGCCGTCAACCCAGTAGTAGACGAAGAGGTGCGGGTCCTCGTCCCCGTTGAGAATTTCGTCGACGGTCCAGCCCACCTCGACTCTCTGCTTGTTGGTGTTGGGGCCGGCCTCCACCGATATCTCCGCGAGCGTGTGGAGATCGAGTTCGTACCGCTTCGGCCTGGGGATGATCATGTTCGCCCAGGAGCCGTCGTTATCCGCTTCCTGGTAACCGCCGGCCCAGTTGTAAAGGTAATTAGTGGGGCCGGCCTTTGCCGAGGTCGGCGGGGCCGGCGGGGCCGGCACGGCCGCCGTCTTCCCCGTCTTGAGCACCTTCGGGTCGGGGATGCCACCCTTCGGCGCCAACTCGGGCCTCGACTTGAGCAAGTCGCTCGCGGCCGGGGGCGCGGCGTCCGCACCGGAGGCCGCGAGTTCGGCGCCGCTCGCGCCGACCTTGCCACGCTTGTTCTTGCGGGGGCGCTCACCCCAGGGCAGCAGCGGCGGCGGCACGAGAACAGGGTCCTCGGCGACCACGTCCGTTGCCGCGGCCGGGATCTCCACCTCGGGCGTCTCTTCGGCGCTGGCGCTCAGGGTCCAGACGACCCCCATGGAGCCGACTACGGCTGCGACTAGACCGGCGGCGAGCAAACCGCGGCTTGAGTTCGACACGTGTCCGTCCTCGTTCATCGGGGGCTCGACGGCGGTGGGCGAGGGAACGCCCCAACGCCGGCTCTCAGCGGCAGAACAGACCATATAACGTTCTGAATACCGTCCGCGCGGGTCGAGCGGCCTTTCCGCCTGAACGGCTGAGTCCCCGGGCCGATCCGGTGATTCATAGACCACAGTGGTCGACGGTGCGTGTTCAGACGGTAGCTGTGGGGAGTGGTTTTTTCCCATAGTTAAGAAAGAGGCTAACCACTGTGAGGCTCTTTCGGGTCTAGCGTGACCCACATGGGCGGCATCCAGGTTCAGCTGCTGACGGACAAGGGCGTCGAAACGCACCCTGTGTCCGCAGTCGAGGCCTTGCTGGCGCGCGACGCGGCACTGATCTGGGTGGACATTCCGGAGTGCGGCGAGGAGGCCGTCGCGCTCCTCACCGACGTTCTCGGCTGCCATCCGCTGGCCGTGCGCGACTGCCTGCAACGCAACCGGGTGCCGCGCGTGCGCGTCTACCCGCATCAGCAACTGGTGATACTGCACGGGCCGGAACGCGGACCATCCGGCCATGTCCACTACATCGAGCTCGATCAGATAATCGGCGACAAATACGTCGTGACCGTGCACGGGCCGCTCAACCCCTCGGTCGATCCCGGGGTCGCGCTGCGGGAGACCGAGGCGGTGCGGCGCCGCCTCGAGGCCGGGCGGCTGCGGCCGGGCACGCCGCACGAGTTGTCCTACGCGATCACCACCGCCCTGGCGCACACCCTCGAGACGCTCATCGAGGAGCTCACCCGCGAGGTCTGGCAATTGGAGCAGCGAGTGACCGGCGGCCACATGGGCAACCCGGAGGAATTCCTGGAAGAACTGTTCCAGGCGCGGCACGGACTGCTCGCCGTCCGCACGATGGGCGCACTCGGCGCCGAGGTATACGGCCGAATCGCGGCACTGGGTAAAGGGGTACCGGAAAATGATCTTCCATTGGTGGCCGATGTCGTCGATCAATTAGCGCGGATCCGGGCCCTGGCCGACGGCGAGCGCGAATACCTGCAAGGCGTGATCGAGTTCTATCGCGCCCGGGCGGAGACAAAAATGACCATTGCCGCGGAACGCCTCGCGGTGATCGCGGTCGTGACGCTACCGATCACCGCGCTCTCCTCCATCTACGGCATGAACATCATCGTCAACGATCACACGCGAATACCCCAATTGCTGGCGGTGCTGACGGTTATGGCGATCATGTCCACTTTGCTGCTCACCTGGGCCAAGCGCCGCGGCTGGTGGTAATCCGGATCTTCATTCCCGCATGTTGGTACAGGTTTGATTTGCCCACGGACCGCGACGACGATGGGATCATGCAGCGGCAGCGGATCCTCCTCACGGCCCGCCGGGCGATCGACCTGGCGCGCTGCGCCAGCGCGCGCTGTCCGCGCTGATCTGCGCTTTCCGCACACCCTTCGGGTAGTTCCGCCGGCCTGAGCGCCGGTTTCGAGGTTCCCTCCGCGCGTCGCCCAGCCCGGGCCGTACTGTGGGGGTAAACCTATAGGACTGATAGGCAATATATACAAAGCGAGGAGCAGTAGTGACCGCCGTCGACACCCGCCTCGACCATCTCGCCACCGCCACCCGATACGCCGCCGACCCGGACAGCTGGCCGGTCGCGCCCCGCTTCGACGCGGTCGAGCGCTGGTACCACCGGCTCGCGCAGGAGCACGACCACGAGGTCTGGCTGCTGACCTGGCTGCCCGGGCAGGGCACCGATCTGCACGACCACGGCGGCTCGGCCGGGGCGTTCCGCGTCTTCTCCGGCACGCTGACCGAGGACACGGTCGAGACCGGCCTCGGCGGACCGCCGCGGATCACCGCCCGGGAGCTGGGCGAGGGCGCCGGCCGCCGCTTCGGCACCCGGCACATCCACCGGATCACCAACCGCTCGAACCGGCCGGCGATCAGCATCCACGCGTACGGACCCGCGCTGAGCAGCATGACCCGGTACCGGATCGGCACCGCCGGCCTGGACGTCATCCCCGTCGAGCGGGCGGGTGCCCAGTGGTGAGCACCCCGCCGCTGCGCACCGCTCCGGTCTTCGCCGCCCCGCCCCGGGGCTCGCGGGGCATCGATGAGCTGCTTGCCGGCGCCCGCGCCCGGATCGTGCGGCTGGGACCGCACGAGACGTACCGGGCAGTCGGCCGCGGCGCCGTGCTGGTGGACATCCGCCCGGCGGCCCAGCGCGCCGAGCACGGCGAGATCCCCGGCGCCATCGTCATCGAGCGCAACGTCCTCGAGTGGCGCCTCGACCCGCGCAGCGACGCGCGGCTGTCGTTCACCCGCTACGACCTCGAGGTGATCGTGACCTGCCAGGAGGGCTACACGAGCAGCCTGGCCGCGGCGGCGCTGCAAGATCTCGGCCTGCTGCGGGCGACGGATCTCGAGGGCGGCTTCAAGGCCTGGCAGGCGGCGGGTCTACCGACCGTCTGACGACCGGCGGGGCGGCGGCGTGCCGCCGCCCGTCCGGCGCGTCAGTGACCCTCGCCCTCCGGCCGCCCCTGCCGCGGCAGCAGGAAGGCGAGCCCGAACGCGGCCACCAGCAGCAGCAACGCGACGGCGAGACTGCCCACCGTTGCGTCCCGGAAGCCGGCGTGCACCGCCTCCTGCACGTAGGCGCCGACGGCCGGCGAGGACTCCCCGCCGTTCTCGACGTCGCGGCACGACGCCGGCTGGGCGGACGGGTCGTCCTGCGCCGCGCGGTCCTCGAGGCAGGCGCGGATACCGGTGACCACCGCCGGCTGCGCCTGCGCCGGCACGGACGCCGCGGTCAGGGCCGGGCGCAGGCCCGCCGCGTCGACATGCTCGCCGACCGCGCCGGGCAGCATCGCGAAGAAGATCGTGCCCAGCACCGCGATGCCGAACGCGCCGCCGAGCTGCTGCACCGAGGTGAGCGCACCGGACGCCGAGCCGGTCTCCTCGTCGTCGACGCCGGCCAGCACGATGTTGAAGAACGGCGCCATCGCCAGGCCCATGCCGACGCCCAGCGCGACGAGCGCGGGGATCAGGTGCCACGGCGCCATGTCCCCGCCCGCCGCCCGGATGGTCACGGCGACACCGATCGTGCCGAGGCCCATGATGACCGTGCCGATCAGCAGCAGCTTGCGGCCGAGCCGCTCGCTGAGCCCGGCGCCGGCCGCGATGAAGCCGGCCACCGTGCCGAGCGCCTGCGGCAGCGTGGTGAGGCCCGCCTTGAGCGGCGAGTAGCCGAGGCCGACCTGTAGGTAGAGCGTGAAGACCAGGCCGGTGCCGATCAGCGCGGCGAAGAAGAACAGGCCGAGCAGCAGCCCGCCGGTGAAGGCCCGCTTGCGGAACAGGCTGGGCGTCACCAGCGGGTCGAGGCCGCGGCGCTCGCGGCGCGACTCGTAAACACCGAAGATCCCGAAGAGCATCACGCCCAGCGCCAGCATCACGAAGACCCAAGCCGGCCAGTCCAGCTCGCGGCCCTGCACGAGCGGGAAGAGCAGCAGGAACGCGCCGACGGCCGCCAGCGCCACGCCGGCCAGGTCGAGCCGGGGCGTGCGCTCGCTGCGGAACTCGGGCAGGAACTTGAACGCGCCCACCACGGCGAAGATCCCCAGCGGCAGGTTGATGAGGAAGATCATGCGCCAGCCGGTGCCGAAGTAGTCCGCGTCGACCAGCCAGCCGGCCAGGATCGGGCCGCCGACCGCGCCGAGGCCCATGACCGGGCCGAACGCGCCGAACGCCTTCGCCTGCTCCGACGGCGAGAACATCTGCTTGATCATGCCGAGGCCCTGCGGCAGCATCAGCGCGCCGAACAGGCCCTGCACCGCGCGGGCGCCGATCAGCACGCCCGGCGACCAGGCCAGGGCGCAGAGCAGGGAGGCGAGGGTGAAGCCGGCGGCGCCGATGATGAACATCCGGCGCCGGCCGTAGATGTCGCCGAGCCGCCCGCCGGTCAGCAGGCCGATCGCCATCGACAGCGTATAGACCGCGCCGAGCCACTGGATCAGGCTCAGCGAGCCGCCCAGCTCCGCCCGGATCACCGGCCCGGCGATCGTGGTGACCAGCGAGTCGAGCAGGTCCATGACCTCGACGGCGAGGATCACGAAGAGCGCGACCCACCGCCAGCGGTACGCCGCCTCGGACGGCCTCTCCAGCACGGCTTGCATCTGATCTCCCCCGGAACGATGTTCGTAGTGTCGAACACCGTTCTACCGACGAACACCGTTCGAGTCAAGTACGCTGTACGTCGATGAGCGAAATCCCACTTCCCCCCTGGCGCCGCGCCGTCGCCAAGCGCACCCGTGCCGCCAAGGCCCCGCTGTCCCAGGACCAGATCGTCGACGCGGGCCTACGGATCGTCATGGCCGAGGGCATCGAGGCGGTGAGCATGCGCCGGGTCGCCGCCGTCTTCGACACCGGCGCGTCCAGCCTCTACGCACACGTGGCGAACAAGGAGGAGCTGCTCCAGCTGATGTTCGACCGGATCTGCGGCGAGGTGGCAACGCCCGAGCCGGAGCCGGCCCGCTGGCGGGAGCAGATCAAGGAGATGGCCCGCGACAGCCACGCGGTGATGTGCAGGTACAACAACCTCGCCCGCGCCGCGCTGGCCACCGTGCCGACCGGGCCGTACGCGCTGCGGGTCTCCGAGGCGATGCTGGCGATCATGCTGTCCGCCGGCGTGCCGCCGCAGGTGGCGGCCTGGTCGCTGGACCGGCTGTTCCTGTACATCGTCGCGGACGCCTACGAGAACTCGCTACACATGGAGAACATGCGGCCGGGCCTTGAGACCAAGGAGTACTTCGAGGGCTTCGTCACCCAGCTCCGGGACTTCTACGGCGCCCTGCCCGCGGACCGCTTCCCGAACATCCGCGCGCACGCCAAGACCCTGACGACGGGCGACGGCGACGAGCGCTTCGAGTTCGGCCTGGACATGCTTGTCGACGGACTGGCCCGGTACCTGCCGTAACGGACCGGCACCGGGCTCAGCTCAGACGTTGACGCTGGTGTACTGCTTGCCGGTCTCGGTGACGACCCGGACCGACGCGACCTGGTCCGGCGGCACGAGCGCGCTGCCGTCCAGCGTGGTGCCCTCGGCCGCGCCCTTCTCGGAGACCACCCAGCTGCCGGCCAGGACCGACTTGCCGTCCGCGGCGACGACCTCGAGCCGGCACCGCTCGCCGGCCGGGATCCCGACGACCGCGGCCTTGATCCGCACCCAGCCGGGCGCCGGCGCCACCGCGACGGTGATCCGCGCCCCGGTGTCCGGGTCGAGCGCGGTCGCGGTCTTCGTACCTGGGATCGTCGTCGGCTCCACCGTCGCCGGCGGCTGCGCGATCGGGTTCGCCGGCTCGGCCGTCGAGCGGCCGACAACGACACCCGAAGCGATCGCGGCGGCGACCACGACGGCCGCGGCCGCGCCTACGAGCGCGGATTGCCGATGCCGCCTCCCGGCGGACTCGTCACGGATCTGCCGCAGCGTGCGCTGCAACAGCAGGTCACCGCCCTCGGGCGGCCCGTCAAGCAGCATCGCCTCGGGCACAGCCTCGAGCGCCATGGTCCACTCCTGCAAAGATTCCGCCTCGGCCCGGCACTCGGCGCAGCCGGCGAGGTGCTCCTCGAACTGCCGCAACTGCTCCGCGTCCAGTGACTTCGTCAGGTAGCCGGCGAGGTCCTCGTGATTGGTCTTCATGAGGCTGACCGTTCCGTTCCGGCTACATTCAGCGACCGGAGCTCGCGTAATGCCCGTAGGGCGTAGAAGGAGCGCGACTTGACCGTCCCGGGCGGGATGCCCAGTGTCTTGGCCGCTTCCGCGACCGTGCTGCCGAGCAGGTAGACCTGCTCGAGGACCTCGCGGTGCTCGGCGGAGAGCCGGCTGAGCGCGTCGACCACGACCATCGAGTTGACCACCTGCTCGGCGTGGTCACCCTCGACAGCGGCCTCGATCGGGCTCTCCCGGACCTCGGTCGCCCGGGCCCTGCGGGCCCGGACCTGGTCGGTGACGATGTTGCGGACCACCGTGAGCAGCCAGCCGCGCACCGAACCCTTGCCGTTCACCAGGCTGTCCGGATGTCGCCAGGCACGCACGAGCGCCTCCTGGACCACGTCCTCGGCGGCGGCCCGGTCCCGGGTCAGCTGCGTCGCGTAGGCGAGCATCGCCGCCCCGTGTTCGGAGAACAAGGACCTGACAAGTGCTTCATCGGCCACCTCCCGGCGACGTTGGAGCCTTAACCCCGGCATCTATTACCCCCAGGTGACGGCGGACTTCATGCCGAGGCTGGCCGGACGGAGCGCTGGCCCGGCCACCCTCGACCCCCGTTTCGTCGGTCTGACTCCCCTCACACGTGGCTGAGTCAAAAACGGTTCAGACAAACTTACGGCTGAACCGGATCGCATCGATGCCCGTGTGGGTGGCGTACGCGCTCACTTTCAGGGGGAATCATGAAGCGCAGCCGGATCGCCCTAGCCGCAGTGGCACTGACCAGCGCACTTGGCCTCACCGCGTGTGCGGGGACGGGGGTGCCGACCGCGGTCAGCTACGTGGCCGCGGAGGATGACGCGCCGGCCGACCCCACCGCCGACCCGAGCGCGCCGCCCGCGCCGGCCGTCGACACCGAGCAGCTCGCGGCCGAGGAGACACCCGGCGCGCCGGCGCAGCCGATCCCCGAGCCAACGGTCGCGAAGACCCAGAAGTGGGTGAAGATCTTCAGCGGCGAGTCGGACAAGGACATCACGCCGCCGGCCGGCATCCGCAAGGGCAGCAAGACCGTCGAGCTGGAGACGGCCGAGAACAAGGTGATCGGCACCTACGTCACCGACGGCGCCGGCCGCACGCTCTACCGCTTCGACGAGGACTCCGCGGATCCGCCGAAGGCGACCTGCAACGGCGACTGCGCCAAGGCCTGGCCGCCGCTCCTGATCAAGTCGCCCGGCAAGATCTACCCCAAGGGCATCAACCCCAAGATCATCGGGTACGTCGAGCGCGCCGACGGCCACTGCCAGGTCACGATCAACGGCTGGCCCGTCTACTTCTTCGCGAAGGACGCCAAGCCCGGCGACATCCTGGGCCAGGGCGTCGGCGGCACCTGGTTCGCGATCAACCCGAAGGGCGGAAAGACCGGAGCCCTGCCCGAGTCCGCCGGAGGCACGGGCGGCGCGGACGACGCCCCCGCCGACGACGCACCGGCCGGCAACGGCTACTGACAGACCCGCCCGGCGTTCAAGCAGCGCACAATCTCGCGCATCAGGGCACTCGGCATCAGATTGACGAAGAACGCGTGATCGGTCAGCGGACTGTGCCGCTGAGCCTCGAACGAGTCGATCCGGTACCGGGTGCCCTTCGCGATGTCGTACGCGACGACGATCCGCAGGTGGGGCACCGCGAAGGTCGAGATCGGACAGCCACCGCCCGGCGCCGGGAACACCAGGTGCCGGCGGTGGTCGCTGCTGTCGGCCCGGCGGCCGTCCCAGCAGCTCGGGAAGTCGAAGACCCGCAGCACCCGCTCGGAGTCCGGGCAGATCACGTACCGCGCCGACCACCGGTCCGGGCTGCCGGAACAGCTCCAGACCGGCGCCGCCCGGGCCCCGCCGTTCGTGAACGCGTACGCGTCACCGACGGCACCGCGGAGCAGCCGCGGCATCTCGACCACCGGACCGCGCGCGTTGCCGTAGTACGTGAGTGTCAGCGAAACGGGCACCTGCACCGCGCCCCCGTGTTGCGCGCCGTCGGCGCCGACGGTGCGCAGCACCGGCCAGTAGTAACTGGACTCGTCGCCGTTCCCGCAGGTGGTGCCTCCCCCGGCCAGCGACCTGACGGTAGAGCCGACGTCGACGGACAGGTTCCCGATGTAGTCGTGCACGTGGTGCGACGGCCCGGCCCGGCCGGGCGTCACGACGACGTTCGCGGTGTTGCGATGCCCGATCTCGTTGCGCCCGCAGTCCCAGGTGTACGAGCCCGTGCCCAAGTCGGACGGCCGGGCGGCGACGTCCTCTATGTGGACGTAGTCGGCGCCCAGCGGGTCGCGGCGCGCCAGTCCGGCGCCGAGAGCCAGGCCGGCGAGCAGGATCTCGATCGCGAGGGCCAGCGAGGCGGCCCTGCGCCGACCCGACCCGGCGTACGCCATAAGTAACCATACGCATGCAAGGCGTTGCACTGTGTATCTCAACTGGACAACGTTCCGCGCGCACATTTACTTGCGTGGTAAACGGCTGATACTTGGGTCATGGCGGACTGGATCTCCCCGCGCGGCCGGCTACCGGTGCCGGTGACCGCGTTCGGCCCGCTGCACCTGCTGGTCCAGCGGGTACACCGGATGACAGAGGACGGACGGCCCCAGCAGGCGATCGCGGCCGCCGACGCGTACCTGGTCATCGCCCGGACCGTCGGCGACGTCAGGTCGGTCCGCTTCCTCACCCAGTCGAAGATGTACGCCCTGCTCGCGATGGGCCGGATCGGCGAGGCCATGCTCCTCGGCGAGGAGCTCCTGCACACCGCGGGAACCCTGCTGAACGAGGCCAAGACGCTCTGCGACCTGGCCCAGCTGCACCTGCTACGCGGGCACTACGTCGACTGCATGCGCAACCTCGCCCGGGCCGGGGTCATGCTGAGCTCGGGTCCGGCCGGCGGCGACCGGTACCGCTCGGCGATGTGCTCGTTCGCCGAGGCCGCGACCGTCGCGGAGATGTACGAGGTCGCCGCGACGGCATATGACCAGTTGTGCGCGGACGACGCGCCTAACCGCACGGCGTCGTCGTTCGACCTGGTACACGCGGTGACGCTGCTCTACTGGGGACTTCGCCTGGCGCACGTCGGCCGGACCGAGGAGGCCCGCGCCCGGCTGCGCCGCAGCGCGGAGATCACCGGCCGCCGGCTGGATCACCGGCCGGACTCACACGTCCTGGCGGCGCACGCGCTGGCGCTGGCCAAGCTGGGCGACACGACGGTGGCGGAGAAGCTCGCCCGGGAGGCGATCATGCCGCTGCGCCTCGGCGAGACCTACCAGTACGCCCGGATGGCGCACCTGGCGCTGGGCATCAGCCTGCGCGCGCAGGGGCTGCTGCACGAGTCGCGCCGCGAGTTCATCGCCGCCCGTGAGCTGAGCGAGTACGGCTGCCGGCCGGACGAACGGCCGATCATCCGCTTCGAGCTCGCGCTGACGGCGCTCGAACTCGACGACGGCCAGCCCAGCCGGGACCTGTTCGAGACGGTCGAGGGCCAGGTACGCGAGCTGTGGCGGCTGCGGCTCCAGCGGCTGGCGATGCTGCGCCAGGCGGCCCAGCGCGAGGAGATCGAGGCGGCGCACGACCGGGCCGCGCGCGAGGTCCTGCTGGATCCGCTGACCGGCCTTGGCAATCGCCGCAAGTTCGACCTGCTGATCGCCGAGGTGGACGGCCGGGTGGACCGCGGGCCGCTGACCCTGCTCCTGATCGACCTGGACCACTTCAAGGCGGTGAACGACGCGCACTCGCACAGCGCCGGCGACCGTGCCCTGCGCGCGGTGGCGACGATACTGCGGGCACACTGCCGCGCGGGCGACGAGGCGGTCCGCTACGCGGGCGACGAATTCGTGATCTTCCTCCGCGGCGACCGCGCGGCGGGGCGCGAGGTGGCCGAACGCGTCCGTTCCGCGGTGGCGGTGGCGAAGGTCCTGCCGGAGGCCCGGCTGACGGTGAGCGTCGGCGTGGCCGCCTGGTCGCCCGGCATGACGGGCGACGCCCTGTTCCGGGCCGCCGACGGCCGCCTGTACGCGGCCAAGTGGAGCGGCCGCAACACCACCGCGTCCTGAGATGCCGAAGGCCCGGCCCCCTGGTGGGGGGCCGGGCCGACGGGTCAGTCAGTGGTGCTGGTTCAGCTGATGTCGCTGAAGACGTAGGCGGCCGAGGGGAGCACGCCGTACGAGATCGTCGGCAGGACGGCCTTCACTGCGACACCGTTGGCCGCGGCGGCCGGGATGGTGCAGGTCCAGTCGGTGTCCTGCTTCGCGACGGAGACCGCGGTGCAGCCGGTCGCGGCGGTGGCGCCGAAGTTGAACGCCGTGGCGGTGGACAGGCCCTTGCCGGTGATGGCGATGGTGCCGCCGCCGGCGGTCGAGCCGCTGACCTTGCTCAGCTTGGTGATGACCGCGGCGTACTTGGCGTTGGTCGTGTCCGGGGTGCCCTCAACGCCGTCGCGGTACAGCTTCACGGTGGCGGCGGTGGCGGACGGGGTGCCGGCCGGAGCCGTCACCTTGACGACGGTGTCGCTGACCCACGCCACCGTGGCGGCCGTGCCGTTGACCGTCGCGGTCACCTTGTTGGCCTTGAAGAGGTCTGCGGTCGTGCCCGCACCGGTGGTGGTAACCGTGATCACGCTCTTGCCGAACGGGTTCAGCAGCGCCGAGGCCGCCGTCGCGTTCATCGGCGCCAGGAAGGTGAAGTCATCGGCGGTGCTGTCGGCGCTGGAGGCAGAGGGGTTGGTGACCTCGACCTGGGTCTTGGTGCCGGTCGAAGCCGCAACCTTGGCGACGATCGTGGTCGGCGAAGCGATCAGGAAGGACGTGACAGCGACGCTGTTGACCTTCACGCCCGTGGCGGTGTCGAAGTTCTTACCGGTGATCGTCAGGACCGTGCCGCCAGCGGTGCTGCCCTTGGAAACGCTGAGCTTGGTGACCACCGGGTCCAGCGCGCCAACGGCGGCGGACGCCGTGCCGGACAGACCGAAGATGCCGACACCAGCGGCGATGGCGGCGGCGGCGACGCCGGCCTGGTAAGCGCGAACCTTCATGAGATCTCCTCCGTGAGTTTGGGGCTTAAAGGGTTGGGCCCTCCGGCCCCGTTCCTGTGCCCGATCGCTCGGACACCAGAGTTATCGCCCGCCTTGACCCGACCTTGAGCAAAGTCCCCCACCAAAAATGAGAACCCCGCCACCGCGTCCTGATCGGCGAATGCCGAAGGCCCGGCCCCCTGGTGGGGGGCCGGGCCGACGGGTCAGTCAGTGGTGCTGGTTCAGCTGATGTCGCTGAAGACGTAGGCGGCCGAGGGGAGCACGCCGTACGAGATCGTCGGCAGGACGGCCTTCACTGCGACACCGTTGGCCGCGGCGGCCGGGATGGTGCAGGTCCAGTCGGTGTCCTGCTTCGCGACGGAGACCGCGGTGCAGCCGGTCGCGGCGGTGGCGCCGAAGTTGAACGCCGTGGCGGTGGACAGGCCCTTGCCGGTGATGGCGATGGTGCCGCCGCCGGCGGTCGAGCCGCTGACCTTGCTCAGCTTGGTGATGACCGCGGCGTACTTGGCGTTGGTCGTGTCCGGGGTGCCCTCAACGCCGTCGCGGTACAGCTTCACGGTGGCGGCGGTGGCGGACGGGGTGCCGGCCGGAGCCGTCACCTTGACGACGGTGTCGCTGACCCACGCCACCGTGGCGGCCGTGCCGTTGACCGTCGCGGTCACCTTGTTGGCCTTGAAGAGGTCTGCGGTCGTGCCCGCACCGGTGGTGGTAACCGTGATCACGCTCTTGCCGAACGGGTTCAGCAGCGCCGAGGCCGCCGTCGCGTTCATCGGCGCCAGGAAGGTGAAGTCATCGGCGGTGCTGTCGGCGCTGGAGGCAGAGGGGTTGGTGACCTCGACCTGGGTCTTGGTGCCGGTCGAAGCCGCAACCTTGGCGACGATCGTGGTCGGCGAAGCGATCAGGAAGGACGTGACAGCGACGCTGTTGACCTTCACGCCCGTGGCGGTGTCGAAGTTCTTACCGGTGATCGTCAGGACCGTGCCGCCAGCGGTGCTGCCCTTGGAAACGCTGAGCTTGGTGACCACCGGGTCCAGCGCGCCAACGGCGGCGGACGCCGTGCCGGACAGACCGAAGATGCCGACACCAGCGGCGATGGCGGCGGCGGCGACGCCGGCCTGGTAAGCGCGAACCTTCATGAGATCTCCTCCGTGAGTTTGGGGCTTAAAGGGTTGGGCCCTCCGGCCCCGTTCCTGTGCCCGATCGCTCGGACACCAGAGTTATCGCCCGCCTTGACCCGACCTTGAGCAAAGTCCCCAACCAAAAATGAGAAATCCCCGTGTGCCGCAAAAGCAGAGACGCCGAGGGGTCGGGGACCCCTCGGCGTCTACTACGGAACCTGACTACTCAGCGCGGAAAGACCACGCCCGAACGACCGCTGTACGGATGCCGCGTGCCGTCCCGCAGATAGCCGGTGTTGGGGGCGTCCAGCCACACGATGTACGGCGTGCCCTTCTTGAGCCCGGTGATCGTGGCGGTGACCGTGCAGCTGGTCGCGGGCGGGACGCTCTGCCAGGTGTAGTCCGGCTGGTTGCCGCCCCTCAGCGGCTGCTTGACGGCGGTGACCCGGTAGTCGGACATGTACTGCCGCGGCCAGGTCACGGTCAGGCTGCCGGCGCCGGGCACCACCTCGAGCGGGATCAGCGCCTGGCCCTCCCGGACCATCCGGTTGTCCTTGGTGCACTGCGGGTCGACCGGCAGGAACGAAACGGGCGGCAGCGCGGGCGGCCGCGTTCCGGTGAACGACGGCTTCGGGCTCGGCGTGGCACTGCCCGAGGCGACGACCATCCAGGTCTGGCCGGGCGTCGGCGTCGCGGACACCGCCTGCGTGCCGGCCGAGCCCATGCCGAGCAGGCCGCACCCGCCGAGCGCGACCGGCAGTGCCAGCAACGGGAGCAGGGCCTTCTTGTACCGCATGCACCCAGTTTCGGCCCCGATCGGGCCGGGCTTAGCGGTCTGACAGATGGCGCGCAAGGCATTGACTGTTAAGAATATGTGTACTTTATTAACAGATACCCAAGTGCATCCCCGGCACGGAGGTATCCCCATGCACACGAAGTGGATCGCGGCCGCCACGGTCGCCGCCACCGCCCTGCTCCAGCTGCCGGCCGGGTCCCCGGCCCTGGCAGCCACCGTCTGCAACCGGTACTGCGACGGCCGCGACCCCGCGCTCTCCCCCGGCGACCGCGTCGCGACCAGCGCCATCCTGTACGGCCGTACGTTCAAGGTCCACGTCAACGACGCCGACGCGATGATCTGGGCGACCGTGGAGAACGGCCGGCCCGGCGACGAGGTGTGGCTGGACCGCTCCTTCGACGGCGGTCGCACCTGGCAGGGCGACAGCCGGATCGGCTTCACCGTCGTTCCCGCCGGCGCTGGCGGCTGGCGCACCGCCATGTTCAACGTCGACGACTGGGGCGCCCTCGGCGTCGGCGTGCTGCGCGCCTGCGGCAAGGCCGGCGACCGCCCCGAGCTCACCTGCACCGGCTGGGCGCGGAGCACCTGGAACGCCTGGGACCGGCGCACGGCCGCGGCGACCGCGCTGATGATGCGCTTCGACCGGGGCACCGGGCTGTTCGACACCAACGGCTGGTGGACCGGCGCCAACGCGCTCACCGCGCTGATCGACAACAGCCGGATCAGCGGCATGCACAGCTACGACTACGCGATCGCCGCGACGTACGACAAGCAGATCAACGCCGCGCGGGGGCAGTTCCGCAACGAGTACCTCGACGACACCGGCTGGTGGGGGCTGGCCTGGGTGGCCGCGTACGACCGGACCGGCGACAGCCGCTACCTGAACACCGCCCGGGCCGACGCGGACCACATGTTCGCTTACTGGGACACCCGCTGCGGCGGCGGCATCTACTGGCGCACCGACCGGACCGTGAAGAACGCCATCTCCAACAGCCTCTACATCCAGCTCAACGCGGCCCTGTCCCAGCGGATCGCCGGCGACTCCGTCTACCGCGGGCGCGCACAGGCCGGCTGGGCCTGGTTCCAGAGCACCGGGATGATCAACAGCTCGAACCTGGTGAACGACGGCGTCAACCTCGGCACCTGCCGCAACAACGGCGACGTCACCTGGACCTACAACCAGGGCGTGCTGATCAACGCGCTGGTCCAGCTCAACCGGCTGACCGGGGACGCGAACGCCCTAGCGGTCGCCCGCCGGGTCGCCGACGCGGCCACCACGAGCACCTACCTCAACAGCGGCGGCATCCTGCGCGAACCCAACGAGCCCGACCAGTGCTCCGGTGACGGCGTCTCGTTCAAGGGCGCGTTCGTCCGCGGGCTCGGCGTGCTGAACGCCGCGGTCGGCCGGCCGTACGACACCTACCTGCGGCGACAGGCCGATTCCGCGTACGCCAGGGACCGGACCGGCTTCGACGCGTACGGCAGCCACTGGGCCGGGCCGTACGTCAGCACGAACCACTCCTGCCAGCACAGCGCGCTGGATCTGCTGAACGCGGCGCCTTAGCTCAGGCGCGCAGTGCGGCCAGTACGGCGGCGCCGAGCTTCTCCAGGTAGTCGTCGTCGATGGGGGTCCGGGCGACCGCGAGCCGCCAGTACAGCGGCCCGAGCATCAGATCGACGGCCAGGTCGGGGTCGGTGCCCGCGGGCAGTTCGCCGCGGGCGACGGCCTGGCCGACTATCTTCTCGCCGACGGCCTGCTGATGGGTGCGCAGCGCACCCTGCAACGTCTCGGCGATCTTCGGGTTGCGTGCCGCCTCGGCCATCAGGTCGGGGATGATCTGCGACGCGATGCGGTGCCCGAGCGCCTTGCTGACGATGAACATCAGCAGTTGCAGATCGCCCGCGAAGCTTCCGGTATCGGGCATGGGCACGCTACGCTCCGCTACCGCGGACACTATCTCGAGTACCATTTCGAGCTTGTTGCTCCACCGGCGGTAGATTGCCGTCTTGCCGACACCCGCGCGGCGGGCAACTGCCTCGATGGAGAGCCGTCCGTAGCCGACCTCGGCCAGCTCGTTCATGACCGCATTCCGAATGGCCGCGGTGATGTCCCCGCGGAGCACCGCCGCTCCGGCGGGTGCACGTTTCGCTGTTGCCACGGTCTCACTATACGCGAGGACGCAACGGTTGCGTTCCGGCGCCCGGTCGGATAGTTTCGGGCCAGCGTCGATACGAACCCGTTCCATCGCGCACACTTGTACCTGTGTCCCCGGACGATTCAACCAGGTCCTCGGCCCCCATCGGACCGACAAGATCGGAGCGCCACCCCATGCCCCCTACGGCGGTCGCCGATTCCGACACCGGCCTCGCGCTCAAGGAGCTGGCCCGCACGCACGGCCTGAGCGCCGCCGGCAAGCTGCCCAGCCTGCGCGACTACTCGCGGCAGCTCTGGTCATACCGGCACTTCATCGCGTCGTACGCGAACGCCAAGGTCAGCTCGTCGCTGGGCCGCACCAAACTCGGCGCCTTCTGGCAGGTGCTGACGCCGCTGATCAACGCGGCCGTGTACTACGTGATCTTCGGTGTGCTCCTGAACACCCAGCGGGGCGTCGACAACTTCGTCGCGTACCTCTGCATCGGTGTCTTCGTCTTCGGTTTCACCCAGTCGGTGGTGCAGTCCGGCATCCAGTCGATCAGCTCCAACATGGGCCTGATCCGGGCACTGCACTTCCCGCGGGCCAGCCTGCCGCTCGCCATCACCATGGTCGAGATTCGCAACATGTTCGCCTCGATGGCGGTCCTCATGGTCATCGTGCTGGCCTTCGGCGAGCCGATCACCTGGGAGTGGCTGCTGATCATCCCGGCCTTCGTGCTTCAGTCGATCTTCAACGCGGGCCTGGCCATGGGTACGGCCCGGCTGGGCTCCAAGGTCGCCGACTTCAAGCAGCTGGTGCCGTTCATCATGCGGATCTGGCTGTACGGCTCGGCCGTGCTCTACCCGGTGACCCAGTTCTCCGATCACCTGAGCGGCTGGAAGCTGTACCTGGTCGAGGCCAACCCGCTGCTGATCTTCATCGAGCTGATGCGGCACGCGCTGATGGAGGACGTCACGCTGGCGGCCTCGGCCCCGGTGCTCTGGCTCCAGGCGATCGGCTGGACCGCGCTGGTCGGACTCGGCGGTTATGTCTACTTCTGGCGCGGAGAGAAGGGTTACGGCCGTGGCTGACAACTCCAGCACCGACCGGCGCGAACCGACGGTCATCGTCGACGACGCACACGTGGTCTACCGGGTGCACCAGGCCGCCACGGCCGGCACCGGCAGCCCGCTGGCGAGCTTCAAGCGGCTCGTCACCGGCACCAAGCCGGCCACGCTGCGCGAGGTGCACGCGATCAAGGGCGTCAGCTTCGTCGCGTACAAGGGCGAGGCCGTCGGCCTGATCGGCACCAACGGCTCCGGCAAGTCAACCCTGCTGCGCGCGATCGCCGGGCTGCTCCCGGTCGAGCGGGGCGCGATCTACGCGGCCGGCCAGCCGTCGCTGCTCGGCGTCAACGCGGCCCTGATGAACGACCTGCCGGGCGAGCGCAACGTCGTGCTCGGCTGCCTGGCGATGGGCATGTCACCGGCCGACGTGAAGTCCCAGGTGAAGGACATCATCGAGTTCTCCGGGATCAACGAGCGCGGCGACTTCAGCTCGCTGCCGATGCGCACCTACTCCTCCGGCATGTCGGCGCGGCTGCGGTTCTCGATCGCGGCGGCGAAGAAGCACGACGTGCTGCTCATCGACGAGGCGCTGGCCACCGGTGACGCGAAGTTCCGCCGGCGCAGCGAGCAGCGGGTCCGCGACCTGCGGGCCGAGGCCGGCACGGTCTTCCTGGTCAGCCACAGCGAGCAGTCGATCCGGGACACCTGCGAGCGCAGCATCTGGCTCGAGTCGGGGCTGATCCGGGCGGACGGCCCGACCGAGGACGTGCTGAAGGAGTACGAGGCCTACGTCAAGCGGTAGGCCCCGCACCCTGTCAGCTAGCGCATCGAGAGATGCACGTGGTTCGTGTGATCACTCGAGGGGTCGCCGTTACCCCTCGAGTACGCCTTCCAGCCGCTGCTGGGCAGCCAGATCCGCTTGAACCAGATCACGTAGAGCACGCCCAGCGCGCTGGCGTTGTTGATGAAGTAGTTCGCCAGCCGGTTGCCGTACGTCCTGCTGCTGCCCGAGGCGACGCCTCCGAAGCCGTTCTTGTCGGCGGCGAAGTCGCAGGCCCGGCCCTTCGGATGCTCACCGCTGTTCTGCGTGCGGAAGCACGCGACGAAGTGGGTGAAGCCGTCCTTCTGCGCCTCCTTCATCGCGTGCAGGGTGCGCGCCGTGATGCAGCCGGACGTGGTCGGGTCGTTGACGCTGCATGACTGGTTCGGCAGCGACCCGTCGGAGTTACGCGGCGCGGCCGCGGCCCGCAGGCTGCTGCCGCCGTCGCTGCTGCCACCGCTGCTGGAGTCGGCGCCGCTCGACGACTCCTCCTCGACGCCGTTCGCCGCGTTGGCCGCCTTGAGGGCGCCCTCCGCCTGTGCCTTGCGCTTGGCCATGATCTCGACCTGGCGCTGCTGATCGCGGATCTCGGCGTCGATCTCGGCCTTCGCCCGCTCCTGCCGGCTCCGGGAGTCCTTGAGATCACGCACCGCGCGGTCCTGCTTGACGGCGACCGTCTCGAGGATCTCCGCGCGGTCCAGCATGCTGCCGGTCGAGTCGGCGTTGAGCAGGGCGGTCATCGGCCCGAGGCGCCCGACGCGATACGACTGCTGGACTATGTCGTCCAGCGCCGCCTGCCGGGGGCCGAGCTCGGCGTCGATCTCCTTGAGCTTGGCGATCAACTGCTGCTGGCGCGTCTTGGAGCGGGCCAGGGCCTCCTTGGCCTCGACGAAGCCCTTGGACGCCGCCTCGAGCTGCTGCACCAGTGACTTGGAGCCACCCTCGCCGTCGTCGCCGGAGTCGCCGGGCGCGGCGAGCGGGCGGGGTGCGGCGGAGGCTGGGGACGGGGCGGTCAGCGCCAGCCCCGAGGTGGCGACGAGCGCGGCCAGGACGGCCGCTAATCGTCGGCGGGCAGGTTTGAGCCTCAAGTGCTTTCCTTCCGTCGGCCGCCGACCGGGTTAGCTGACGGGTTCGGGACGGAAGCGATCCCTACAGGTCCGTGCCTGCGGCTCGGACCCGATTCACCCCATTACTCGGTTGGTTCCCCGGCTCGCCATGCGGCGATTAGGCGACGGTCTCCGCGGAGACCGTGACGAACACTACCCATCGATGCTAGGAATCGACAGGTGTCGTACTTAGGGCAACAATGCCGCCACTCGGCGTAATTTCGGCGCGATAAGAATGCAGTGACTCACACCGATGGCCCGCCCGGCGTTAACCACCTGGGCCATTCCATCGAAATGTAACGGAAAGTCGTTGCGGGGTAACGCTTTTACGGCCGTCGTGGAGACTGGCAGACGGCCCGTTGTCGGGTAAGCTGGCCGCCGGTTACTGCCAAGGAAGGCACCGCCCCCAAGGTGCCGGCAGTCCACCGCCTAATCGCCGCGAGGCGAGCCGGGGAACCACACGTAGTAGTGGGGTGAATCCACTTAACAGTGGTAGGGATTGCTTCCGTCCCGAACCCGTCAGCTAACCCGGTCGGCGGCCACGCGGAAGGATTCTGAATGACGGCAAGACCCCGCCGGTGGCTGGTCCTCGCCCTGGCACCGCTCGTCGCGGTCACGATGCTGCTCGTGCCCGCCGGCCCGGCAAACGCCGACCCGGACGACAAGAAGACGTCGACCGCCGACGACGGCGAAGACGACCCGCTCCTCAACGAAGTGCTCGACTCCACCGGACGACGCTTCGTCGCGGCGAAGTCGGCGGTCGCGAAGTCGACGAAGACGCAGCTCGGCCTGGCCCTCAAGGTCAAGGACGCCGAGGCCCGCCGGGACGCCATGCTTCCCGAGGTCGGCGCCGTCGCGGCACAGCAGTACCGCACCGGCGGCATCTCCACCATGGGCTTCCTGCTGAACACGGACGGCCCGGAAGGCTTCCTCAAGAAGGCGGTCTCCCTCGAGGAGATCAGCGCCCTCAACGACGGCAAGCTGCACGCGCTGTACCAGGCGATCGACGACGTCAACACCGCCAAGGCCCGCCTCGACCAGGAGGTCAAGGCACAGCAGCAGAACCTCGCCGCGATGAAGAAGCAGAAGCAGTCGGCGGAGAAGGCCCTGGCGAAGGTCGGCGGCAACATCGTGACCGGCGGTTTCGTGCTCGTCAATTCGCCGGTGGCCGCCGCGGCTCCGCGTAACTCCGACGGCGAGTTCAGTCCCGAGTCGTGCAGCGTTAACGACCCCACGACCAGCGGCTGCATCACCCCGCGGACCTTCCACATGTACAAGGAAGTGAAGAAGGCGAACTTCAAGCGGTTCGTCGGCTGCCACCGCAACGGGGGCCCGTTCGAGCATCCGAAGGGCCGGGCCTGCGACTGGTCGCTGCAGAAGAGCGGCTTCTCGCCCTGGCACAACCAGGACACCCGGGAGTACGGCAACAACCTGATGGCGTTCCTGGTGCGCAACGCCGACAGGCTGGGCATTCTCTACGTCATCTGGAACAAGCAGATCTGGTTCCCGGCGACTGGCTGGAAGTCATACTCCGGACCGAGCGACCACACGGACCACGTGCACGTGTCGATGCTCTGATCCCCGCGCCAAAAGAAAGCCCCCGTCCTGGCGGACGGGGGCTTTCTTGTCTGCCGAGGTCGGCGGTCAGCTGCCGGTGGCCCGCCGGACCGGGGCACGACCGAACGGCTGGTTCGGCTGCGGTCCGGTCGGCGGCGCCGGCGGGATGGCCAGCACGACCGGCTTCACCTGGGTGATCGTGACCTCCTTGCCGTGGTGCAGGAGGTCCAGCCGGGCCGAGCCGCCGCCGTTGCGCAGCGAGTAGGTGACCTCGTCGGCCGTCACCTCCACCCGCAGCCGCAGACCGCGCCAGAGCAGCGAGAACTCCAGCGCGTTGATCCGGCTCGGCAGGCGCGGCGCGAACGACAGCTGCCCGCCCGAGTCCCGCATGCCGCCCAGTCCCGCCACCAGTGCGATCCAGGAGCCGGCGAGCGACGCCACGTGCACGCCGTCGCGGGCGTTCTGGTGCAGGTCGTGCAGGTCCATCAGGGCGGCCTCGCCCAGGTAGTCATGGGCCAGCTCGAGGTGACCGACCTCCGCGGCCATGACGGCCTGGATACACGCCGACAGCGACGAGTCCCGCACGGTACGCGAGTCGTAGTACGCGAAGTTGCGGGCCTTCTCCTCCGGCGTGAAGGCGTCGCCGCGCACGTACATCGCCATGACCAGGTCGGCCTGCTTGACCACCTGCTTGCGGTACAGGTCGAAGTACGGGTAGTTCAGCAGCAGCGGGTACGCCTCCGGCGGGGTGTTCTCGAAGTCCCACTCCTGAAGCCGGGTGAAGCCCTCCGACTGCTGATGCACCCCGAGCTCCCGGTCGTACGGGATGTGCACGGACGCCGCCGCGTCCCGCCACGACGCCGACTCCTCGCCGTCCACGCCCAGCCTGCGGGCGAGGTCGGGATGCCGCTTCACCGCGTCCGCCGCGGCGAACAGGTTCTGCTGCGCCATCAGGTTGGTGTAGATGTTGTCGTTGACCACGGCCGTGTACTCGTCCGGGCCGGTGACGCCGTCGATGTGGAAGCGGCCGTGCCGGTCGTGGTGGCCCAGCGAACGCCACAGCCGGGCGGTCTCGACCAGCAGCTCGAGGCCGACCTCGCGCTCGAAGTCGAAGTCACCGGTCGCCGAGACGTAGCGGCGCACGGCGTCGGCGATGTCGGCGCCGATGTGGAAGCCGGCCGTGCCGGCCGGCCAGTAGGCCGAGCACTCCTGCCCGCGGATGGTGCGCCACGGGAAGGCCGCGCCTTGCAGGCCGAGGGTCTGCGCGCGCTCCCGGGCCAGATCCAGCGTCGAGTGCCGCCAGCGCAGCACGTCCGCGGCCGCGGACGGCTGGGTGTAGGTCAGGGCCGGCAGCACGAACGTCTCGGCGTCCCAGAACGTGTGGCCGTCGTAGCCCGGGCCGGTGAGGCCCTTGGAGCCGATCGGCCGCTGCTCGGCGCGGGCGCCGGATTGCAGCATGTGGAAGAGGCCGAAGCGCACCGCCTGCTGCACCTCCGGGTCACCCTCGACCTTGACGTCGGAGTGGTCCCAGAACGCGTCGAGGTAGTCGCGCTGCGCCTCGACCAGGCCCTCCCAGCCGTCCAGCCGGGCGCTGGCCAGCGCGGCGCCGACCTGGTCGCGCACCGCGGGCAGCGAACGGTTGCTGGACCAGCCGTACGCGGCCAGCTTGACGACGCGCAGCTTCTGCCCCGGCTCGAGCTTGCAGGCCACCGTGGTACGCAGCCAGTCCGGGTGCCCCTCGGTGGTGACGGCGTGCTTGCCCGGCGCCTCGACGAGGTGCTCCATCGCCGCGGCCATCCGCAGGTCGCTGGCCTTGGTCCGGTGCACGAGCAGGCCGCCGGTGCGCTGCTCCAGCAGCTCCTCGGCCTGGAGCGGGTGGTCCAGCACCGCGGCGACGCGGGGGTCCTTGCTGGTCGGCGGGAGCTGCTCGTTCGCCACCAGCTCGGACTGGAGGATCAGCCGGGCGGGTGAGTCGACCGCCTCGACCTCGTAGAGGAACGCGACGACCGCCCGCTGGGTGAACGACACCAGCCGGACCGTGCGCACCCGGATCGCCTGGCCGGACGGGGAGATCCACTCCACTATCCGCTCGAGCGTGCCCGCGCGCAGGTCCAGGGTGCGCTCGTGGGAGCGCAGCTCGCCGTACCGCACGTCGAAGGGCTCGTCGTCGACGAGGAGCCGCATGAGCTTGGCGTTGGTGACGTTGACCATCGTCTGGCCCGACTCGGGGAACCCGTAGCCCGCCTCGGCGTACGGCAGCGGCCGCAGCTCGTAGAACGAGTTCAGATAGGTGCCGGGCAGGCCGTGCGGCTCGCCCTCGTCCAGGTTCCCGCGGATGCCGATGTGGCCGTTGGACAGGGCGAATACGGACTCGGACTGAGCCATCAGGTCCAGGTCCAGCCGGGTCTCCCGGATATGCCAGGGATCGACGGGGTAGGCCCGTTCACGGATCACGGTGGTGCCTCTCGCACTGAAAAGGAAAGAAAGTCTGTGGGGTTTACTTCAGGAGTTCGGCGAGGTCCTGCACGACGATGTCGGCGCCGTGTGCGCGCAACGCGTCGGCCTGGCCGACCCGGTCGACGCCGATCACGATGCCGAATCCGCCGGCCTTGCCCGCGGCCACGCCGGCCAGGGCATCCTCGAACACGGCGCAGTTTGCGGGATCCACGCCGAGCAGTTTGGCGCCGTACAGGAAGGTGTCCGGGGCCGGCTTGCCCGGCAGCTGCTCCGCGCGGGCCGTCACGCCGTCAACGCGCACCTCGAGCAGGTCCGCGATGCCGGCCGCGTTCAGCACGTCCGCGCAGTTGGCACTGGCCGAGACGACGGCGCGGCGCAGGCCCGCGTCCCGGACGGCGTGCAGGTAGTCGACCGATCCGGCGTACACCTGTACCGCGCCTTCCGCGATCTTCTGGAGGACGAGTTCATTCTTGCGGTTGCCGATGCCGTTGACGGTCTCCTCGTCGGGACCGTCGTCGGGCGTGCCTTCGGGCAGGGTTATGCCCCGCGAGGCGAGGAAGGTGCGAACCCCGTCGGCGCGCGGCCGGCCGTCGACGTACTTGTGGTAGTCGGCGCCGGAGTCGAACGGCACGAACGGCTGTTCATGCCGCGCTGACCACGCCTCGAGAAACGCGTCGAAGGTCTGCTTCCATGCCGCGTTATGTACCAGGGCGGTCTGTGTGAGCACACCGTCGAGGTCGAAAAGGCAGGCCGTCACTTGGGGAGGTAGTCCGAGCACTGGACCAATGTAGTCGCCCAGCGTTGCCAACACCGCTCCATGCGCAGGACGATATTTCCACGGCGTTTCATGCCGTGTTCAATCGTTGTCCTAAGCGCCGTTGACCAGGTCAGACAGGGTAATACGCCCGGGCAGGCCAATTCGGAGTCCGATAGTCGTCCCAATCGGACCGGTGGCCATCGTTACTTCGTCGCACAGTTGGTGCGCCAGCCAGATGCCCCGGCCGCCCACCTCGAACGCCTCCGGCGCCTCCGGCGGATGCCGGAACCGCTCCGGTATCCCCGGCCCGGAGTCGGTCACCGTGCACCACAGGGACCCGGCGGTGCCCCACAGCACGATCCGGCCGTGACCGCCGGCGTGCAGGACGGCATTGGTGATGATCTCGTTGATCGCCAGCACGAAGCCGTGCAGGCGATCGCCGAGCGCTCCGCGATCGAGCCGCGCCGTGACCTCGTGGCGCACCACGGTGATCTCGTCGCGGCCGAACGTGCGGTCCAGCAGGGTGAGACCGGATCGATCAGGATCTGTACGCGCCGGTGCACCGTCCGGCGACTCCCTGCCCGGAGCCGGACGCAGCACATCGTGGTCGACAGTTTCCTCCACCGCCGAGCAGCCTACGCTGTGTACCGCCTCCGTGGCAGCCGAGAGATCCCAAGAAACTTCTCAGAAGAGGTCGGACAGGGTTCGGAAGATCTCCGCGTAGAACACGCCAGCTGGGTGCCGACGAAGCCGAAGAGCAGGATCCAGCCGTAGTCCGGTGCGGTGATCAGGAAGAAGAGCGAGATCGGCGTGCGATCACCGAGCTGGCCGCCACCCTTCAGATCAACGACGTCGATACGCCATCGCACCGACGTGCGCGGAACGATATGCCATGCCGTCAATGCGTGCGAGCTTCAGCGCCAACCGACGTCGATGCGATCTCCGCGATCGTTGAAGAAGTGCAGGGCGTCCATCCGCACGCTGATCGCGAGCGGATGCCCCGGCGAGACGGCCGGGTACGGCGCCAGCCGCACGGCCAGCTCGGCCGGGCGCCGCTGGTGCCGGCCGGGGTCGCTGAGCACCGAGGTCTTCTCCGGGTCGTCGCGCTCGAGGACCGCCTTGTCGCCGCGGCCGGCGAGCCGTTGCAGCGCTCCCCCGATCCGCCGGAAGGCACCGGCATCGGGGACGGAGTCGGCGGTCATGCCGGCGAGCTCGTCGACGACGACGGCGGTCGCGCCGATGTCCAGGAAGGCCAGGGACTCGTGGCCGTGGTGTTCGAGGTGGCGGATGCGCCCCTGGAGCACGTCGCCCGGGGTGTCGGGTGCGACGGGCGCCAGCGCCTCGGCCCGCATGCCGACCACGATGCGCTCGCCGTGGTAGTGCGCGATCGCCCGCGACCGAATGTCGTTCCAGGGCAGGTAGAGCGCCTGCTCGCCGAGGTTGAGCGCGATGTAGCGATCGAGGTGCACGTACACCGAGGCCTCGAGCAGGTTCATCCGGGGCGCGCCGAGGAACGCGGCGACGTAGAGGGTGGCCGGCCTGCCGTAGACCTCGGTGGGGGTACCGATGTCCTGGAGCACGCCCTTGCGCATGATCGCCACCCGGTCGGCCATTGTCAGCGCCTCGGCCTGGTCGTGGGTGACGTACATGGTGGTGACGCCGAGTTCGCGGGTGAGGCCGGTGATCTCCGAACGCAGTTCGGCGCGCAGGCCGCTATCCAGGTTGGACAGGGGCTCGTCCATCAGGAAGAGCCCCGGGCGGCGCACGATGGCCCGGCCCATCGCGACCCGCTGGCGCTGGCCGCCGGAGAGCTGCCCGGGCCGGCGGGCGAGCACGTCGCCGATGCCGAGGGCGCTCGCCACGTCGCCGATCCGCTCGCCGCGCGGCACGAGCTCGATGCCGGAGAGCTTCAGCGGGAAGCCGATGTTCTCGCCGACCGTCATGTGCGGGTAGAGGGCGAAGTCCTGGAAGACCATGGCGATCCGGCGATCGCGCGGTGCAAGGTCCATGACCGGCTCGCCGTTGAGCAGAATCGCGCCGGAGGTGGGGTCCTCGAGCCCGGCGATCATGCGAAGAATTGTCGATTTGCCGCACCCGGAGGGGCCGAGCAGGACCAGGAACTCACCGTCCTCGACGTCCAAACTGACCCGGTCGACCGCGACGCTGCCGTGCGGCCACACCTTGGTGACGTCCTTGAGCGCGACGGTGGACACCGTCAACCTCCTGCGTTTGAGCTGCGACGATGGCTTAGCGTGACTACACACATCGATGTCTGCCATCGGGTGAAAAGGCCATTTGCCCACAGTCACCGGACGATTACCCATTCACGGACGTCACAAGATCAACTAACTGCACAGTCTGTGCAGGTGGCAGGCCGGACGGGCGTTCGCGGGACGCGAGCGGGCCCGGGTTCGCAGTCGCGAAGAATTACGGCGCGGTTTCGCCCAGCAAGACGCGGCGCACCACCCGCTCGGCGGCCCGGCCGTCGTCGAGGTAGCAGAACCTCTCCCGGAAGCGGGCACGACGGGCGGCCGCCTCACCGCCGGAGTACCCGCCGCCGGCGAAGACGCCGACCAACTCCGGGAAGGTCGTCGCGACGGCTCCCGGCGGCTGTTCCATCAGGTCGAAGTAGGTGCCGCGCAGCTCCCGGTACGCCTCCCAGTCGGGCGCGAAGATCACCAGCGGCCGGTCGAGCACGGCGAAGTCGAACATCGCCGAGGAGTAGTCGGTGACCATCACGTCGGCGGCCAGATAGAGGTCCTCGACCACCGGGTATCCCGACACGTCCACGATCCGCCCCCGGCGCGTCCGCGTCTCCTCGTCCGGAGCGACGTGGAAGTAGTGCGCGCGGACCAGCAGCACGGTCTCCGGCCCCAGCGCCTCGGCGAACGCCTCGACGTCCAGCACCCGCTCGCCCAGGCGCAGCCACTCGCGGTGCGTCGGCGTGTAGAGGACGACCCTTTCGGACGGTGCGATGCCGAGCCTCGCCCGCACGGCCGCCGTCTCGGCCGGCGACGCGGACGCCAGCCGGTCGTTGCGCGGGTAGCCGACCTCGAGGGTCTCGTACCGGCAGGGGTACGCCCGCTCCCAGGCGACCGTGGTGTGCGCGTTCGCCGAGATGCTGAAGTCCCAGCGGTCCGCGCGGCGCATCTGTGCGCGGAAGTCCGGGTCCTTGACCGCGGCCGGATGATCCGCCTGGTCGAGGCCCATCATCTTCAGCGGCGTGCCATGGTGGGTCATCAGGTGTGTGGCGCCGTCCCGCTTGACCACCCAGTTCGGCCAGTTCACGTTGTTGACCAGCCAGCGGGCCCGGGCCAGCGCCCGGTAGTACGGCAGCGAACCGGCGATCACGTAGTCGGTGCCCGGCGGGACGGAACGGGCGCCGGCCCGGCCGACGACCCAGACGTTGCGCACCTCCGGGGCCAGCTCGGCGGCCTTGCTCGAGATCGCCGCCGGGTTGCAGGTCACCCCGCGGTACCAGTACGCGGCGTACAGCGCGAGCCGGTCGTCCACCGGCAGCCGCAGGTGTAGCCGGTAGTAGCCGCGGTAGGCGGCCTGCCGCGCCCGCTTGGCCATCCCCCGCACCTTCAGCGCGGGCATCCGCCGCCGCCGGTTCAGGGCCTTGACCACGTTGACGGCCCGGTTCAGCGCCCGGAACGACAGGAAGGATCCCCGCTCGATGAACCGGTGCCGCAGGCCCATGGCCCCCGGCGGCGGGCGATAGCCCTTGGCCGGCCGGTACCGGTGAAAGTCCGCGACGATCCGGTCGAAGAAGACCCGGCGCGAGGCCGGCGGTATCCGCTCGGGATTGCGCAGCACGACCACGTAGTGCCACATCATCCGATCGAACAGCGACGGACGCAGCTCCTCGGGCCGCTCCGCGTACTCCTCCACCAGCTCGAGCGCGCGCTCCCAGTGCCTGAAGATCTCGAAATGCCGGTCACCGACCGTACGCGTGATCGCCCCGGTCCGGCGCTGCCGGTAGTGCACGCAGGTGCGGCCGAGTGCGCTGATCCGGTCGGCCGCCGCCAGGACCGGGAACGTGTAGGAGACGTCCTCGTACCAGCCCGACTCGAAGCGGAAGCCGAGCTTGATCAGCAGATCCCGGCGCACGACCTTGTTCCAGGCCACGTGCAGCACGGTCAGCACCACCGGCCACTGCGCGAGCGTGAACGTCCGCGGCGCGGTGGCGAGCACCGCCCCGGCGCCGGCGACCTCCACCCGGCCGTCCCAGTACACCCGGTCGAAGCCCACGACCAGCACGTCCGCGTCCGTGTCGACGAGCCGGCCGGCGACCGCGGTGAGCGCGCCCTGCGCCAGCCAGTCGTCGCTGTCGACGAACCAGACGTAGTCGCCGATCGCCTGATCGAGGCCGGCGTTGCGCGCCCCGCCCAGCCCCGCGTTCGTCTCGAGCGAGACGACCCGGACCCGCGGGTCACGCGCCGCGTACTCGGCGAGGATGGCGCCGCTGTCGTCCGGTGAGCAGTCGTCGACGGCGACCACCTCGAAGTCCGTGAAGGCCTGCTCGAGCAGTGAGTCCAGGCACTGGCGCAGGTAACCCCGCACGTTGTACACCGGCAGCACCACGCTGAGCAGGGGCACTACGAACCTCCGGATCTCCAGTCTCCGACCGCCCCCGCCAGGAAGGAACCGCCCACCACGAGGGCGAGCAGCAGCTCACCGATGGTGGCGGCCCCGCACAGTGCGCACACCACGAGCAGTACGACCCGGCCGTCCCAGCCGAGCCACGCCCTCGCCGCGGAGGCGCCCGGTGCACCTTTCTCCATCCGGGCGGTCAGGTCGTAGTGGCGGAGTGCCAGTACGAACAACAACAGGTAAACAACCGGCGGCGGCACCGAGCAGATCAACCCCACGGCTACCACGACCAGGTACTCGGCAGCCCGCAGACCGGCGGGGATCAGCCAGTCGAGCGGCCCGTCGTGCCGGGACCGGGCCGGTAGCCCGGCGCCGAGCACCAGCACCGCGGTCACCACGAGCCAGACCGCGGCGCCGCCGCCGGCCCGGACGAACTCCACCTGGAGCCCGCCGCTCACCCACCGGCCGACCGAGGTGCCGATCGGTACCCAGCCCGCCAGCAGGCCGACCACCAGCACCAGCGCCGCGAGCGCCGCCACCACCGTCGCGGCCAGCGGCGCGCCGACCCGAGCCGCGCTCAGGACGGCGCGGACCAGCAGGCCGTCGTCGCGGTGCCGCGACGTGTCGACCGTGTCGAGCACTCCGACGCGCATCGAGATCGAGCGCAGGGAGCGCAGGCCCAACGTGTACGCGGCCGCGAGCAGCCCCCAGATCACCACCGCCGCCAGGGCGATCCGGCCGTTGCCGAACGCCGCGAGCACGGCGATCAGCGCCCACCGCTCGCCGATCGGGAAGACCACGATCCGCTTCAGCCAGTACGCGGCCGAGCCGGTGTCCGCCTGCACCCGGTTGGACGCCCGGCTGAGCCGCGCACCCACCCCGCCGCCGGCGTCGGCGTTGCCCGCGGTGCCGACGGACTGCCGGGCGGCGGCCTCGTCGTGCAGCGCCCCGTACCAGGTGTCGGTCATGTGCCGGACCGTCTGCAACAGGATCGCGGTGATCGCCAGCGGCCAGGCGTACGGCAGGCCGGCCCGCTCGGCGCCGGCGGCCAGGCCGGCGTAGACCGCGTACTCCTTGGCCCGGTCTGCCATCGTGTCCAGCCAGCCGCCGAACGCGGAGAAGCTGCGGGTGTACCGGGCCAGTTGCCCGTCCACGCAGTCGAGCACGAAGCCCAGGTAGAGCAGGATCCCCCCGGCGATCATCGCGGGCCGCGAGGCCTGCCAGAACGCGAGCGCGGCGGCCACCGCGAACAGCACGGACAGCGCGGTCACGCCGCTCGGGCTCAGGCCGAGCCGGGCACACCACTTGGTGACCAGCGGCGACCAGGTGCTGACGGCATAGGTGGTGAAGAAGTCGTCCTTCTCCTTGACCGCGAGCCGCAGCAGGGCGGAGTCCTCGTCGACGGCGGCGACCGCGGCGCGGGCGGCGGTCAGCTCGGCGGGAGTGTGCACCCGCTCGGCGTGCAGCAGCCGCACCCGGGTGGCGATGGGCACGAGTCCACCGTCGATCAGCCCCGGCAGCAGCACGTCGACCGCGTCCCGCCGGGCGACGCCGGTCGAGCCGGCGGTCGTGGCGACGGCGGCACCGGCCGGCTCGGGGCCGGCCGGGACGTGATCTGCCGCGCGGGCGGCGGCCGTGGCCAGGATCGGCAGGTCGGCCGGGGCGATGCTGATCGCGCCGAGGAAGCGGGTCGTGCCGTCCACCGCCGCGACCAGCCGTCCGCGCTCCTCGCGCAGGTCGCCGCCGTCCTCCGCGATCACCAGGGCGGTGCTGCGGCCGGCCGGCTCGGTGGCCAGGGTCCAGAGCAGGCTCGGGTGGGCGACGAGATTGTCGGCGCACAGCAGCAACGGTTCCGCCGCGTCCGCGGCGATCCTGGCGATCTCGCGCAGCTGCGCCGCGACGTCGAGTCCCTCCACCGGCACGACCGCGGTGGCCCCGGCCGCGGCCAGGGCCGCGGTGAGCTCGTCGGCGAGCCGACGGGCCGCACCCGGGTCGAGGTCGTTGCCGGTACTCCCGCACAGCACGGCGAGCGTCACCGAGACATCCCTCCCATACGCCGCCCATGGCGACGGGGTGTCCGGGGCGGGATCGCCCGATGCTAACAGTGGTTTCACACGGGCTACGGGTAGCCCTTACGGGAACGCGAGGGCACTTCTCCACCTCGGGACCGAGGGCGGCCCGGTGCGGCGCTCATATCGTTGAACGTGGTTGTGACGCACGGTCGCAGCCGCACCGAATGGAGTGGTAGACGTGACCCGCCGACTGTCCCGGCCCCGTGACGACCGATGGATCGCCGGTGTCTGTTCCGGCCTGGCACGCCGGTTCGGCCTGTCCTCCGGCGTCGTGCGACTGATCTTCGTCCTGTCCTGCCTGCTGCCCGGCCCGCAGTTCCTGATCTACCTGATCCTCTGGATCATGATGCCCAACGAGTGACCCCACGGCTTGGCGCCCCGGCCCGATCGGGCCGGGGCTCCTTGTCCCGGGTGTCAGGGGCTGGCGAACGTGACGGTCACCGAGGTGTAGCCCAGGCTGGTGAGCAGGCCCTGCAACATCTTTGTGGTGTTGTCCCGGGCACGCTGGTCCAGCCCACTGGCCCGGGCCGCCTCGGTGATGCGCTGCTGCGCCAGCTGGTAGACCCGCTGCTGCTGGCCGGGGTCGCTGCGGAACGCGTCGCCGAAGCGATTGAGCAGGCCGCGCTCCTCGGCGACGACGTAGCTGCGCTCCATGTCGAGGGCCGCCTGACCCTGCTGCGGCGGGGGCAGCTCGATGGTGACCGACTTGTCGTTGTTGTCGACCTTGACCGCACCCTCGGCGAGCTGGCCGAAGTCGACATACTCCTCGACCGTGCCGGAGCCCACGAAGAGCGTGCGCTTGTTGAGCAGGAAGTCGGGGATGTTCTCCCGGTTCTCCTGGAGGTCGACGATGACCTGGAAGGTGCCGTCGGCCGCCACGTAGCGGCTCAGGTCGCGCATCGACTGCAACAGCACCGGCTGGCTGCGGTCGGTGGTCTTGTCGGAGAACGGGTTGTCGAAGCCGGGCAGGACGTTGACCGCACGCAGGCCGAGGCACATCGCCACGATCAGCGCGAAGACCACGCCGGTGAAGATCAGAACGCGGGCGAACCCGCCCATGCCGGTCCGGGGCTCCGGTGCAGGCGTTGGCTGGTCCTCGACCTCTGGATACTCCCGGGTGGGTTCGTCGATCTCGCTCGGTTTGGCCATCGGGGCTCACCCCTTCCTTCTGCCATCCACGGTACGGAAGGGGTGCGACACTCGCAGCGCGGTCAGCCGCCGAAGGCGTTGAGCCCGGTCAATCCCTGGCCTATCACCAGCTGGTGGATCTCCGAAGTTCCCTCGTACGTGAGCACACTTTCGAGGTTGTTCGCGTGCCGGAGCACCGGGTACTCGCCGCTGATGCCGTTCGCGCCGAGGATCGTCCGGCACTCCCGAGCGATCTTGATGGCCTCGCGCACGTTGTTGAGCTTGCCGACGCTTACCTGCTCCGGGCGCAGCCCCACCGAGTCGGCCCGGCGGCCGAGGTGCACCGCCAGCAGGTAGCCCTTCTGTAGCTCCAGCGCCATGTCCGCGAGCTTCGCCTGCGTCAGCTGGAAGCCGGCGATCGGGCGGCCGAACTGCTCGCGGCTGGTCGCGTACGCGATGGCGGCGTCCAGGCAGTCGCGGGCCGCGCCGAGCGCGCCCCAGATGATGCCGAACCGGGCCTCGGTCAGGCACGACAGCGGCGCACGCAGGCCGCGCGCCTCGGGGAGCCGGGCCGATTCGGGCACCCGGACGTCGTCGAGGGTGATCTCGCCGGTGGCCGAGGCGCGCAGCGAGAGCTTGAGCCGCACCTCGCGGGCGGCGAAGCCCTCGGTGGCGGTCGGCACGGCGAAGCCGACCACGCCCTCCTCGGCGCGGGCCCAGATCACGGCCACGTCGGCGACCGGGGCGTTGGTGATCCACATCTTGCCGCCGGTGAGTATCCAGTCGTCGCCGTCGCGGCGGGCCCGGGTCGCCATGTTGCCGGGATCGGAGCCGTGGTCGGGCTCGGTCAGCCCGAAGCAGCCGATCAGCTCGCCCGCGGCCATGCCGGGCAGCCAGCGCTGCTTCTGCTCCTCGCTGCCGTACTTCCAGATGGCGTACATCGCCAGGGAGCCCTGCACGGAGACCAGCGAGCGCACGCCGGAGTCGGCGGCCTCCAGCTCGAGGCAGGCCAGTCCGTACGCGACCGCGGACGCGCCGGCGCAGCCGTAGCCGGTCAGGTGCATGCCGAGCAGGCCGAGCTTGCCGAACTCCAGGGCTAGCTCACGGACGGGCACCTCGCCGCGCTCGTACCAGTCGGCGACGTAGGGCCGGACCCGATCGTCGACGACCCGGCGGGCCAGCGCGCGGACCTCGCGCTCCTCCTCGCTGAGCAGGTCGTCGAGGTCGAGAAGGTCAAGGGGAGAGACGGCGGCCATGGATCGACCCTAGCGCCTAGTCGATGACCAGGACCCGGGCGTGGATCTGGTTGCGCTGTTGCAGCGCGGCGCGCAGCGCCCGGTGCAGCCCGTCCTCCAGGTAGAGGCCGCCGTGCCACTCCACCACGTGCGGGAAGAGGTCGCCGTAGAACGTCGAGTCCTCGGCGAGCAGCTTGTCCAGCGCGAGCTCGCGCTTGGTGGTGATCAGATCGGCGAGCCGGATGGGGCGCGGAGGGATCTCCGCCCACTTCTTGAGCGTCGTGTGATGGTCGGGGTACGGTGCTCCGTCTCGTACCGCCTTGAAGATCACTACGGCACGCTCCCCTCGGTCCTCACACACGTCACGCCAGCCTAGCGAGCCGCCCGCCGGCACCCGTCGTCAGATGTCACTCGCGCCGGGCCGGTCCGTCGTGGCCCATCGGCCATGATGCACCACCTCGTCTACCGGGCGATGCCCCCGGCGCAGTGACGGTGACCTCTTATCCGCCGCCGGATAGCCGACGGTGAGGACCCCGACCGGGGTGAATTCCTCCGGAACGCCGAAAGCCTCCCGGAATGCACCGACCCGCGCGGCCGGCACCCCGAAGAACAGCGAGCCCAGCTCCTCGTTCACCGCGGTCAGGTGGATGAGCAGGGCGGCGAAGCCGGTGTCGATGTCCCAGTAGGGCACCGGCCAGCGCTTCTCGTCCCGGCCGGTCCAGCCCTTGTCGGCCTGGGCGTACCGGTCCAGGTAGGCCGACTTGTTGGACAGCGCCACGATGATCAGCGGCGCGGTGCGCATCCGGTCCAGCCACGAGCCCGCGGTCGCGTCGTCCTGCTCGGCCGTCACCGACCAGTAGAGGTCGCGGTCGGCCTGGTCGCGCAGCACCAGGAAGCCCCAGCCCTGCGAGAAGCCCGCCGAGGGCGCGCGCAGGGCGTGCCTGATCAGCTTGTCCACGATCTCCGGCGGCACCGGCCGGTCCGGGTCGTACGTGCGGATCATCCGCCGGCGGCGGAGAACCTCGTCGAACTCCATGATCAGGCGACCGCCGGCCGGACACCCCAGGAGGCGCGCCAGGTCTGCCCCGGCTCGAGCACGACCAGGTCCCGGCCCGAGCGGTACGCGTCCGGCGGGCACGTCATCGGCTCGATCGCCACCGACCGGCGGAACCGCTCGCCGTGCAGGGTGTCGCCCGTGAAGATCTGCCACCAGCGGAAGTTCTCGTCGCCCCAGACCGTCACGGACGGCCCGCCCGCCGGCGCGGCGATCCGCACCGATGAGCCGCCGTCGGCCGCATAGGTCAGGTCGCCGAACGTCGTGTCCAGCACGGCCTCGCCGATGCGGCGCGGCTCGGTGTAGTCGTAGTCGCTGCCGATGACCTTGACCGCGCCGATGGGCAGCAGCCGGGCGTCGGTAAGTACCCGGCTGCGGCCGGGCACCTGGAGCAGGATGTCCTCCACCGCGACACCCGGCAGCCGCAGGTACGGGTGCACGGAGAAGCCCCACGGCGCGTTGCCGTCGCTGGTGTTGACGGCCTCCTGATCGGAGCGCAGCCCGTCCGCGGAGACGCTCCACCGCGTGCGCAGCGTCAGCGACCAGGGGTAACCCATCTGCGGCGGCAGATCGAGCTCGACCGTCACGGCGTCGTCCGCCTGCTCGACCAGCCGCCAGCGTGCCCAGTTCGCCAGCCCGTGGATCGCGTTGTGCCGGGCCGGCTCGGTCAGCGCAAGCTGGTAGGCCGTGCCCTCGAACGTGTAGTGCCCGTCGCGGATGCGGTTGGGCCACGGCGCCAGGATCTGGCCGGCCGAGGCGGGCGAGATCTCGTCCGGCCCGAAGCCGTCCACGACCTCCCGCTCACCCACGGAGTAGCCGCGCAGCACGCCGCCGACCTCCGCGATCACCGCACGGTGCCCCTCGGCCTCGATGGTCCACTGCAAACCGGACTTCGCCGCCACGACGTCTGTCACGCCACCGCCTCGCTCTGCTTCCCGGCGCCGCGAGGCACAGGAATACCGTCGGTCATACCCCTGACATTATCGGGTGACCTCCGCGTCAGCGGGAGGACGGTATCGAAGCAGGGCGGGGAAGGCCGCGGCCAGCACAACGGCGACACCCGCGGCCGCGAAACCGCCGCCGGCCCACGAGAAGGTCGGGCCGGCGATGTCGGCCGTCGCGCCCGCCCGCAGGTCGCCGAGCCGGGGACCGCCGGCCACCACGACCGTGAAGACGCCCTGTAGCCGGCCGCGCAGCCGGTCGGGCGCGAAGGTTTGCAGGATCGACTGCCGGTAGACCGCGCTGACCAGGTCCGCGGCGCCGCCGACCGCGAGCAGCAGCACCATCAGCCACAGCGAGTGCGCGAGGCCGGCCAGGCCGACCGCGAGGCCCCAGCCGACGACGGCGACCACCAGTGCGGCACCCTGGCGCCGGACCCGGCCGATCCAGCCCGACGTCAGGCCGCCGGCCAGCGAGCCGATCGCGATCGCGGAGAAGAGCCAGCCGACCGCCGAGCCGCCGCCGAAGCGGTCCTCGGCGATCTCCGGGAACAGCGCCCGGGGCATGGCCAGCACCATCGCCACGATGTCCACCGCGAACGACAGCAGCAGGACCGGCTGGGTGACCAGGAAGCGCAGCCCGTCGACGATGCCGCGCACGCCGGCCGTCGGCCGCTCGGCCGCGCCGTCGTCGTGCACGGGCGGGATCGCCGGCAGCCGGTAGGTGGCCCAGAACGAGACGGTGAAGAGCAGGACGTCCACCGCGTACGCGATCGTGACGCCGGTACCCGTCGACCACGCGCCGAAGATCAGGCCCGCGGCCAGCGGCCCGAGGACGCCGCCGGCCGTTGTCGTCGTGTACGCGAGCGTGTTCGCCGCCGGCACCAGCTCGCCCGGCACGATCCGCGGGATGATCGCCTGCCGGGCCGGTGAGCTCATCGCGAAGCCCGCCGACTGCACGGCGGTCAGCGCGAGCAGCACCCCCGGGCTCTCCAGCCCGAGGACGGCCTGCGCCAGCAGGCCGACGGTCGACAGCCAGGCCAGCATCGAGCTGGCCAGCAGCAGCTTGCGCCGGTCGACAACGTCGGCCGCGGCGCCACCCCACAACCCGAAGATCAACAGGGGTACCAGGCTCGCGACGCCGAGCAGGCCGACCCAGGCCGACGAGCCCGTGATCGCGAACATCTCCACCGGCACGGCGACGGCGGTGAACTGGAAGCCGAAGAACCCGACGCCGTTGCCGATCCACATCCGCCGGTAGGCGGCGCCGCGCAGCGGCCGGACGTCGATCACCCAGCTCCGGCGCCCGCCCTCGGCCGCCTCCTCGGCGACCTTCGCCGCCGCCTCGACCGGCTCCTGACTCACGGCGCGAGCCGTTCCACCACGAAACCCTCGCCCGTACGCCGGAAGCGCAGCCGGTCGTGCAGCCGGCTGCCGCGGCCCTGCCAGAACTCGACCGTCTCCGGCACCACCCGCAGCCCACCCCAGTGCGGCGGCGCGGGAACCTCGCCCTCGGTGCCGAAGCGCTCGATCGCCGCGGCCAGCCCGGCCTCGACCGCGGCCCGGTCCGGCAGCACCTGGCTCTGCGGGCTGGCCCACGCGCCGAGCTGCGAGCCGCGCGGCCGGGTGGCGAAGTACGCCTCGGTCTCGGCCCGGTCCACCGGCACGACGGCGCCGGCGACAAGCACCTGCCGCTGCATCGCGAACCAGGGGAAGACCAGGCTGGCGACGGGGTTCGCCAGCGCCTCAACGCCCTTGCGCGAGCGGTAGTTGGTGAAGAAGACGAAACCGCGCTCGTCGTACCCCTTGAGGAGGACCGTGCGCGCGCTCGGCCGGGCGTCGGCGTCCGCGGTAGCGACGATCATCGCGTTGGGCTCGGGCAGGCCGGCGGCCTGCGCATCGGCGAACCAGCGGGTGAACTGGGCGGTCCAGTCCGCGGCCAGGTCGCTCTCGAGCAGCGCGCCACGCTCGGTGTAGTCGCGCCGCATACCGGCGGGCGACGACGACGGTTCGGGGTTCACGCGCTCTCCTCCGGGAAGATTGACCCCACGAACCTAAAGTCCCGGACGGCGATGCGTCTGCTCGGCGAGGATGGGTGTCGCAGACAGCACATTTCCGCGGGTCGACCGCCGGTCACCCAGCAGGCAAGATGAAACACCCACGGCTTTCGTCCGGCGGGGTCCTCTGGAGGCGTGACGTGTCCGATTTCAAGCCGGGCCTCGAAGGCGTCATCGCCTTCGAGACCGAGATCGCCGAGCCGGACAAGGCCGGCGGTTCGCTGCGTTACCGAGGCGTCGACATCGAGGACCTGATCGGTCACGTGTCCTTCGGCAACGTCTGGGCGCTGCTCGTCGACGGCCGTTTCGGGCCCGGGCTGCCGCCCGCCGAGCCGTTCCCGGTGCCGGTGCACTCCGGCGACATCCGCGTCGACGTGCAGTCGGCCGTCGCCATGCTGGCGCCGTACTGGGGGCTCAGCCAGCTGCTCGACATCGACGAGGAGCAGACCCGCGCCGACCTGGCCCGGGTCTCGGTGACCGCGCTGTCGTTCGTGGCGCAGGCCGCCCGCGGGCTGGGCCTGCCGGCCGTGCCGCAGAAGGACATCGACAAGGCGCAGACGATCGTCGAGCGGTTCATGAAGCGCTGGCGCGGCGAGCCCGACCCCCGGCACGTCAAGGCGGTCGACGCCTACTTCATCTCGGCGGCCGAGCACGGGCTGAACGCGTCCACGTTCACCGCCCGCATCGTCGCCTCCACCGGCGCGGACGCCGCGGCCTGCATCTCCTCCGGCATCGGCGCGCTGTCCGGCCCGCTGCACGGCGGCGCGCCGTCCCGGGTGCTGCACATGATCGAGGGCGTCGAGCGCAGCGGCGACGCGGAGGGCTACGTCAAGGGCGTGCTCGACCGCGGCGAGCGGCTGATGGGCTTCGGCCACCGCGTCTACCGCGCGGAGGACCCGCGCGCCCGCGTGCTGCGGCGCACCGCCAAGGAGCTCGGCGCGCCGCGCTTCGAGGTGGCCGAGGCGCTGGAGCGGGCCGCGCTCGCCGAGCTGCAGGCGCGCAAGCCCGACCGGGTGCTGATGACCAACGTCGAGTTCTGGTCCGCCGTCGTGCTCGACTTCGCCGAGGTGCCCGCGCACATGTTCACCTCGATGTTCACCTGCGCCAGGGTGGCGGGCTGGAGCGCGCACATCCTGGAACAGAAACGGCTCGGCCGCATCGTGCGCCCGAGCGCCCTCTACGTGGGACCGGAGCCCCGCAAGCCGCAAGAAGTGGAGGGCTGGGACGCGGTCCCGCATAATCTGTAACGGCTGATCCACCCGTTGGAAGGACCCCCCGTGGCTGACCCGATCCGGATTCCCGACGAACTCAAGCCCGTCGACGGGAGGTTCGGCTCCGGTCCGAGCAAGGTCCGCCCGGAGGGCGTCGACGCGCTGTCCCGGGTGTCGCGGACCCTGATGGGCACCTCGCACCGGCAGAAGACGGTCAAGGACCAGGTGGCCCGGCTGCGGTCCGGCATCGCCGAGTTCTTCTCGGCGCCGGACGGCTACGAGGTGATCATCTCGAACGGCGGCACCAGCGCGTTCTGGGAGACGGCGGCCTTCGGGCTGATCCGCGACAAGGCCCAGTTCGCCGAGTTCGGCGAGTTCGGCGCCAAGTTCGTCAAGGCGGTCCGGGACGCGCCGTTCCTGGCCGAGCCGACCGTCCACCAGGCGCCCGGCGGCAGCGCGGCCTACCTGACCGCCGAGCCGGGCGTGGACGCGTACGCGAGCGTGCACAACGAGACCTCGACCGGCGTCGCGGTGCCGGTGCGGCGGGTCGCGGGCGCGGACCCGGGCGCGCTGCTGCTGACCGACGCGACCTCGGGCGGCGGCAGCCTCGAGGTCGATCTGGCCGAGACCGACGTCTACTACCTCGCGCCGCAGAAGGCGTTCGGCTCCGACGGCGGCCTGTGGATCGCGCTGATGTCGCCGTCCGCCATCGAGCGTGCCCACGAGATCAAGGCCACCGGCCGCTACATCCCGCAGTTCCTGGACCTCGTCACGGCGATCGAGCAGTCCCGCCTGGAGCAGACCTACAACACCCCGGCCCTGGCGACGGTCTTCCTGGCGGCCGAGCAGGTCGACTGGATGAACGCGCAGGGCGGCCTGGGCTGGGCGGCCAAGCGCAGCCGGGAGAGCGCCGAGGCGATCTACGGCTGGGCGGACCGCTCGGCGGTGGCCTCACCGTTCGTGACCGACCCGGCACTGCGCTCGAACGCGGTGGCGACGATCGACTTCGCCGACAGCGTCGACGCGGCGGCGCTCGCCAAGGTGCTCCGTGCCAACGGCATCGTGGACACCGAGCCCTACCGCAAGCTGGGCCGCAACCAACTGCGGGTCGCGCTCTACCCCACCGTGGACCCGGCCGACGTCGAGGCGCTGACCCAGTGCATTGATTACGTCATCCATAAGTTCTGAACGATCCTGCGATGCCGCCCGTACAAGCGGGCGGCATTGTCGTAGGTCTCGGGAGGCACGATGGCGCGGACGGGTATCGACACCTCGATCCTGCACAAGGGGGCACACAGTGCCTCTTACTTCGATCTCTCTCGAGCCTCGGCCGACGGCGCGGAGATCGTCGACTTCTGCATCCCGTGCAACCCGTACTTCCCGACCCCGGAGATGTTCGACGAGCTCTCGCGCGACCTCAAGAACATCCTGAAGTACTACCCGAGCGACTCCGCCAGCATCACCAACAAGCTGGCCAGCGTGCTGGGCCTGCACCCACAGACCGTGGCGATGGCGAACGGGTCGACCGAGCTGATCACCTGGATCGACCACCTCATGATCAAGGAAAGCCTGGCGATCCCGATCCCGACGTTCGGCCGGTGGACCGACCAGCCGCTGGAGACCGGCAAGCGGGTCGACATGTTCCCGCTCCAGGAGCGCGACGGCTTCCGGCTCAACCTGGACGACTACGTCCGGTTCATCCGCGACCGCGGCTCCCGGGTCGCCGTCGTCTGCAACGTCAACAACCCGGACGGCGGCTACCTGGCCCGCCGGGACGTCATCCGCTTCATGGACGCGCTGGGCGACCTCGACCTGGTGGTCATCGACGAGTCGTTCATCGACTTCTCCGACGCGGAGCAGTACCCGTCCGTCGGCCCCGACGCGGTGATCCGGCCGAACGCGGTCGTCCTCAAGAGCCTGGGCAAGAACTTCGGCCTGCACGGGATCCGCTTCGGCTACCTGATGGCCAACCCGGCGATCGCCGGCAGGATCGCCAAGGCGCTGCCGAAGTGGAACCTCAACTCGCTCGCCGAGAAGGTCGTCTACATGATCCAGGAGCACGACGAGGAGTACGAGGACAGCCTGCGCCTGCTCAGCCGGGACCGCCGCACCATGGCCGGCGAGCTGGGCCGCATCCCCGGCCTGACCATCTTCCCGTCGCAGGGCAACTTCATCCTGGTCAAGCTGCCGACCGAGTGGTCCGGCGTAGCCCTGCGCGACTACCTGGTCGCCAACCACGGCGTCTACACCCGCGAGTGCGGCAACAAGCTCGGCATGACCAGCCAGTTCATGCGCCTGGTCGTGCGGCCCGCGCGCGACGTGGACCGGCTCATCGACGGCATGATGGACTACGGCCGCCAGTTCCGCTCGCGCTCGGCCTACGACGACGAGCCGGTGGAGGTCGGCCGGCGCTGGGCCAGCACGGTGGACGAGGAGCCGGACAACCTGATCCAGTACCCGTCCCACCGCACCACCGAGTACGCCGCGCGCCGGGCGGTGAATGGCTAGATCTCCCGGACCATGACTATCTCGTCGTGGTCCAGTTCGCCCGTCTCGACGAAGCCCGCGGACCGGTACAGGCCGCGGGCCGTCGAGTTGGACGGCACCACGCTGAGCCGGACCCGGCCGACCCGGCGTTCCCGCACGATCCACTCGACGGCGGCCTCGAGCGCCCGGCGGCCGAGCCCCCGGCCCTGGAACTGGTGGCCGATCATCAGGCGCACGATGCAGTGACCCTCGGCGGGCCGGTCCTTGTCGACCGGGTGGAAGAGCACGAAGCCGACCGGCTCGTCGTCGTCGTAGACGGCGCGCGGCTCGGCGTCCGGATAGATGTAGGTCTCGGCGATGCCCCGCACGTTGGGCGCGACGAAGCCGCTCTGCTCGGGCAGCACCTCCAGCTTGATGACGGCCTGGAAGTTCTCGCCGGTGATCGGGCGCAGCTCGACGGTCATGCCGCCTTTCTAAGGCGGCGGTGCCCGGCGTGCAACGCCATAAACATAGGGCGAAGATCATCTTCGCAGGTCAATGACTTTGACGGCGTGGCTTACCACCATCGGGTGACCGAGGCGCGTACCGTGTTCCGAAACGCGCCCGGGTGGCTGACTCTCGGGAGCACAGGCCAGCGACGGGACGGAGGCAACGCATGCGGCCGGTACGCTTCGTGGCCCTCTCCGAGGACGGTCAGGCCCTGGTGCTCGCCGACGAGGTCGGCCGGCTCCTGGCGCTCCCGATCGACGACCGGATCAGTGGCGCGCTGCACACCGACGGCACGCCCCACGTGATCGGCACGGCCGTCGCGGTGGCCAATGCCGAGGTGATGGCGTCGCTGTCCCCGCGCGACATCCAGGCGAGGATCCGCTCCGGCGAGTCCGCCGAGGACGTCGCCCGCGTCGCCGGCGTCCCGGTCGACCGCGTGCTGCGCTATGCGGGCCCGGTGCTGCAAGAGCGGGCCATGCTGGCCCAGCACGCGCGCCGCACCCGCCTCAAGACCTCCGACTCGGGCGCACCGCTGTCCGAGGTCGTCGACAGCCGGCTCGCCCAGCACGGCATAGACACAGAGAAGATCTCCTGGGACGCGTTCCGCCGCGAGGACGGCACCTGGCGCATCGTCGCCACCTGGCCGTCCGGCAAGGCGACCGCCCAGGCGATGTGGGACCTCGACAAGGGCCGCCAGGTCGTGTCGCCACACGACGACATGGCGCAGTACCTGTGCGCCGAGCGCCCGACGCAGATCCTCGGCCAGGAGCCGGTCCCCGAGCGCACCCCGCACGAGCGCGGCGGCCACGGCCTGCCGGGCCCGTCGCGCATCGAGTCCGGCCGGGGCGGCCGGGCCCTGCCGTCGGCGGACTCGCCGCGGCCGACCCGCGACCCGATCCGGGCCGGCCGGGACGCGCTGCTGGCATCGCTGGACCGCCCGCTCGGCCAGGGTTCGGGCCGGGGCCTGGAGCCGGCGGCACACGAGCCACGGCGGCCGGTGGCCGGTGGCGCGGCCGCGCTGCTCAGCGGCGGCCCGGGTTCCGCCTTCGACGACGACGCCGATCTGCCGAAAGAGGTTCCGGCGGTGCCGAGCCTGGCGGTGCTGCGGCCGCGGCGCACGGTCGGCCAGGCGACCGGCGGCGACCAGTCGGAGTCCGAGGAGACGGCGAAGCCGCGCAAGCGCCTCCCGAGCTGGGACGACGTCCTGTTCGGCGGCGGCCCCGCGGCCCGCGAAAGCTCGTAGCTACCAGGTCCTCAGCTGCGTGTAGCCCTCGTTCGGATCGCTGCGGACGAGGGCTATCTCGTGCAGCGTCCAGGACGGGCCGCGGTAGCCGCCGAGCGCCCGGCGGACCGCGGCGTCCTGCGTGTAGGCGACCGTGAGGTGCGGCGTGAAGTCGCGATCATCGTGCGGCAGGCCGGCGGCCTCCAGCTTCTCGTGCACCTCGGCGTGCAGCGGGCCCAGGTCCCCGTCGACGGCGGCCCACAGCACCGTCGACCTGTCCCGGCCGAACTGACCGCCGCCGCGCAGCCGAAGCTCGACGCCCCTCGGCACGGTGACCGCGTCGAGGGCGCGCTCGACGTCGGGAAGCCGTTCGGCGGGGACCTCGCCGAGGAAGGCAAGGGTCACGTGCCACTTGTCGACGGCGGTCAGCCGCACCCCGCCCTTGTGCCGGCGCGGCAGGCCGGGCGACAGCGACGGGTCGTCGTTCGGCGCCCCGAACGGCCCGCCGTAACCATTCGTCACATCGGACTGACGGCCGCCGTCGTCCGCCGGCTCGGTCAGTCGCCGATGTAGATCCTTGCGCACATCGTCCGGCGGGAAGACCGCCACAAAGAGTCGCACGCGGGAACTTTAGAGGTGGGCGCGGGATTTCGCATCCACCGTGGAGGGCCGTTCGCCGGCCCGGTGGCGGTCAGCCGGCCCGTAGCCGCAGGCCGGCCGCGTGCAGCAGGCCCTCGACGCGGACGCGCTCGATGTCGCGATCCATCCCCTCGAGCTGGTCGAGGTACTCCTCCAGGCCCAGGCACCGGCTGGCCTGCGCTAGCCGGTCGTCGTAGGCGCGCATGACGGCGGCCAGCCAGGCCGACGAGTCGGTGGTGGGTGCGCTGCACCGCTGCCGGTCGAGCCGCCGCAGCTCGGCGACCAGCTCGTCGATGCCCTGCTCGCGGTCCGGCGGCCGGGTCTCCGGGTCGACGGCGGCCAGCTCACGCTCGAGGCTGCGCAGGGCACGGACCTCCTGCCGGCCGTGCCGGGTCCACGTGCGACGGGCGACCAGTTCGTCCGCACAGACGACGATCGCCACGGCACACGGAAGACACAGCAAAGCCAGCAATGCCGCAACCAGCCCGACTATGTGCGTAATTGCCACCACTTGACGCTAAGGCCTCTTCCCGGCGAACGGAGAGGGCCGTTCGGAGGAGACGGGCTGCCCGAGATTTCGCCATCTGTGGTCAGCCGATCTGGCGGTCCCGTCCGGCGAGGAATCCGGCGATCATCTGCGGCACCATCAGCAGCGCCATGAGGGCGAGCGGAGTCTCCCAGCCGCCGTCGTGCTCGTAGAGGGCGCCGACCAGGATCGGCCCGGGTATGGCGATCAGGTATCCGGTGCTCTGCGCGAAGGCCGAGAGGCGGACCACCGTGGCAGCGTTGCGGCCGCGCAGCGCGATCATGGTCAGCACCAGGGGGAACGAGCAGTTGGCGACGCCGAGCAGCACCGCGAACAGCCAGGGCGCGGCGGCGGGATCGGCCCAGAGCCCGGCGTAGCCGGCGAATCCGAAGAGTCCGATCACGACGGCGACCCAGCTCTGGCTGCGCAGGCGCCCGGCGGTCGCGGAGAGCACGAAGGAGAGCGGCACGCCGAGCAGGGCGGTCACGGAGAAGAGCAGGCCAGCGGTGTCCGCCGGGAGCCCGGCGTCGCGGAAGACCTGCGGCAGCCAGCCCATGATCACGTACGCGGCGGTCGACTGCAGCCCGAAGTAGACGGCCAGCGCCCAGGCGATCGGACTCCGGGTCAGCCGCGTTCCGGGTTCCCCGGCGCCCGTGGTCGAGGCCCGGCCGGCGGCGGCCTCCGACGGGCCGCGCTCGCGGGCCAGCAGCGCCCAGGCGGGCAGGGCGACGGCCGCGACCAGCGCCCACACCCCGATCCCGAGCCGCCAGTCGCCGCCGAAGGCACCGGTCAACGGCACCGTCACCGCCGCCGCCGTTGAGGCGCCGAGGTTGAGCGCCACCGAGTACAGCCCGGTCATCATGCCGACCCGGTCCGGGAAGCGCTGCTTCACCACGACCGGGAGCAGGACGTTCGCCAAGGCGATGCCGGCGAGCGCCAGCGCGGTCAGCGCGATGAACGAGGCCGTGCCCCCGGCGAACGGCCGCACGGCGAGGCCCACCACCAGCGCCACCGTCCCGAGGGCGATCGCGCCGCCGGTGCCCCAGCGCCGGGCGAGCCGCGGCGCCGCGAAGCCGACGAGCGCGAAGCACACCGCCGGAACGGACGTGAGCAGCCCGGCCACGGCGGCGCTCATGCCGAGGCCCTCGCGAACCTCCTCCAGCACCGGCCCGAGGCTGGTGACGGCCGGCCGCAGGTTGAACGCGGCCAGCACCAGGCCGACAACGGCGAGGATCCGGATCCGTCCGCCGGTGCGCGAGTCGCTACTGGTCATCGTCATGGCCCCATCATAGAATCATGGGATGAATTTGGCCCGAGTCCCGCGTGGCGCATCTCTCTCCGACCAGGTGATCGCCCGCTTGCGCCAACAGATCACCTCGGGGGCGTGGCCGGTCGGCTCCCGGATCCCCACGGAGCCCGAGCTGGTCACCCAGCTGGGGGTCGCCCGCAACACGGTCCGGGAGGCGGTCCGGGCGCTCGCGCACAACGGCCTGCTGGACATCCGCCAGGGCTCGGGCACCTGGGTGGTCGCGACAAGCGAGCTGGCCGGGGTCATGCAGCGCCGCTTCGCCACGGCGGACCCGGGGCACGTCACCGAGCTGCGCGGCACGCTGGAGGCCGCCGCGTCCGGCTTCGCGGCCCGCCGCCGCACCGACGAGGACCTCCAGTTGCTCGACCGGCTGCTGGCCCGGCGGGAGCGGGCCTGGACGTCCGGCGACCGCGACGCGTTCGTCGACGCCGACTCGGCCTTCCACCTCGCGGTCGTCGCGGCCTCGCACAACGGGGTCCTGGTCGAGCTCTACGCGGACCTGGGCCAGGTCATCCGCGACTCGCTGCGCGAGCACGTCGGCGCCGAGCTGCGCCCCGAGAACCGCATGGACCACGCCCGGCTCCTGGAGGCCATCCGCGCCGGCGACCCGGCCGCGGCGACCGCCGAGGCGATGACACACACCGCGAGCTGCGAAGTCACCCGCTGACCGGTGCGAGGCCAGACGGGTTCGCGAGGGCTCTACGGCCCGGCGACCGGCTACTTGACCAGGGAGCCGGTCAGGGTGCCTGACGGGTCGGCGGCGATGCAGGTGACCGTCCGGCTGAGCCACCAGGACTGCGACGACGGCCCCAGATAGCGCAATTCCATGTCTTCGGACGCCGCCTCCACGTAAGGCTCGAACGACCGGACGCAGCGCTTCTCGGCCTCGGCCTCAACCTCGGCATCACCGGGGTACGGGCCGGCCGGGAGGGTGAAAACGGTGAACACCTCGCCGGCGTGCGGCTCGGTGCACGGCAGCACATCGTCGAGGGCGGCGTTGAGGCAATCGCCCGGGGCCAGAACCTTGCTGTGCGCCCGTTCCGGCCGAGGGTCCTGCTCCGGTTCGAAGCCCGACGGGACGAAGAGGAAAACGGCGACGACGACCAGCACCCAGAATCCCGAAAGGGCGAGCCCGGCGATGGCCAGCCCGCGCCCCTTCTCGTCGCGCTGGTCGATCTGACGCAGCGCGATCAGGCCGAAGATCACGCTCAGCAGGACGCCACCCAGGCTGCCGAGGACCAGCGACGCTATGGCAAAACCGTTGGTCCTCACCGACACCGGAGCGGCGAGGCTCTGCGCCGCGGCCCAATCCGACTGCCCATACGGCGGCTGCCCATAGGACGGCTGCCCATACGGCGCCTGCCCATACGGCGCCTGGCCATACGGCGCCTGGCCATACGGCGGCTGCCCAACAGGCGGCTGCCCAACAGGCGGCTGCCCGACAGGGAGGAGCTGCGGAGCCGGCGCCGCCAGTTGCCGGGCGTCGGCGGGCGGCTCTGTCCCTTGCGGATCTTGGTTTTGCACGGCGGCAGATTACCTCGGCGATGATCGATACAGCATCCCCATTTCGCGGTGGACGCCGGCCCAGGTGTGGCAGGTGATGACGACCCGGTGGCCCGCGAGCCGCGGCCGGAGGTTCAGGCGGCGATGGTGCGCGCCGGCTCCACCGGGGCCGGCAGCGCCGGCTCGACGACCGGCTCGTCCTGCGCGGTCCGGACCAGGGTCAGGCGTGGCCGGGAGCCGCCTCGCAGCGACAGCCGGTCGCCGCTGCTGCGCAGCTGCCACACCACCGCCGCCACGCCGGCCACCAGGCAGAACATCCCGGCCGCCCAGATGCTCGACGGCACACCGAAGTGCTCGCCCCACCAGCCCGCCAGCGACGCCCCGATCGGCGTCGTGCCGAGGAAGACCAGGACGTACAGGGCCATCACCCGGCCCCGGTACCCGGAGTGCACGCCCATCTGGACCCGGTGGTTCGCCGCCTGCGCGAGGTAGATCGAGAAGAAGCCCGTCGGCACCAGCAGGATCATCGCCACGATGAAGTTCGGCGCGAAGCCGACCGCCACCTCGAAGACGCCGAACGCCAGCGTCGCGCCAAGGACCACGTACACGCTGGGCCGGCTCCTGCGGCCGCTGCCCGCCAGCGCGCCGCACAGCGCGCCCGCCGCCAGGGCCGTGGTGAGCAGCCCGAAGGACGACGGGCCGGCATGGAAGTTGATCTTCGCCAGCGCGGCGAGGGTGACCGGGAAGTTGAAGCCGATCATGCCGATCGCGGCCATCAGTGTGAGGGGCAGCAGCAGGTCGTGCCGCTTCCAGACGTACTTCAGGCCGTCGACGATCCGGGTGTCGCCAGCGGACGGCCGGGCCATGGAGCGGTGCAGGTCGAGCGGCCGCATGCTGAGGTAGCTGAAGATCGGCGCGATCGAGAGCACGGTGGCGATCAGGAACACCGGACCGGTCTGGAACAGCGCCAGCGCCACACCGGCCAGCGCCGGGCCGCCGATCCGCGCCGTGTTGAACGTCGCCGCGGAGAGGGCGAGCGCGTTCGGCAGCAGCGGCAGCTCGACCAGTTCCGAGACGAACGACTGCCGGACCGGTGTCTCGACGGCGTTCGCCACGCCGAGCAGCGAGGCGAAGAGGAACACGTGCCAGAGCTCCACGACGCCGCTGGCCACCAGGATGGCGAAGAGGATCGCGGTGACCGCGAAGGTGGTGTTCGCCATCACCAGCAGCTTGCGCTTGTCGAAGCGGTCGGCCAGCTTGCCGCTCCACAGCGTCAGCAGCAGGACCGGGAGGAACTGCAGCGCGGTGACGAGGCCCAGCGCCCCCGGCGAGTTGCCGGAGAGGTCGAGCACGAGCCAGTCCTGCGCGGTGAACATCATCCATACACCGACGAGCTTCACCAGCTGACCGGTGGCGAACAGCCGGTAGTTACGGACCTGCAAGGACCGGAATGTCGTACTCAGCACTGCCCGCACTCGGGTTGCGCCTCCTCCTGGTCATACGCGTCATCAGCATGTGACGGAACGACCTGGGGCGGGGACGCTCAGTTGCGGGCGACCTGCCGCAGGATCTGCGCGGCCCGCTCTAGGGTGTCGCGTTCGTCCGGGGTGAGCTCGGCCAGTTGCAGCGCGAGCCACTCGTTGCGCGCCTTCTCGAACTGGGCGTAGACGACCCGGCCCTGCTCGGTCGCGGCCAGGATGACCTGGCGACGATCGGTCGGGTGGGGCGTACGCGCGACCAGTCCGAGATCCTCCAGCTTTCCAACGATCTTGGTCATCGTCGGCGGCTGGACCCGTTCGACGTCGGCCAACTCCCGGGGTGTCATCGCGCCGGCCAGTTGGAGGCTGGTCAGCGCGGAGAGCTGGCTGAACGTGAGATCGCCGACCGCACGGGCCTGCCGAAGCCGCCGATTGAGCCGGGTGATCGATTCGCGCAGCGAAATGGCCAGTTGCTCGGCTGTTACCCGCTCCGCCACCGACCGCTCCATCACGTTACTTAGCCTAGCTAATGAGCTTGGCTAACGACATCGTCTACGCCTATGACCGTAGTCACCGGGCACGGTAACGCACCCGGCGACCACGCTTGCACAACGTCAGATAAGGGACTCCAGGGGACCACGGAGGAAGTACAGGACGAAGAGCACGGCGACGCCGTACAGCAGCGGGTGCACCTCGCGCGCCTTGCCGAGGGCGAGCTTGATCACCACGTACGAGATGACGCCCGCGCCGATGCCGTTGGAGATCGAGTAGGTGAACGGCATGAACGTGATCGCCAGGAACGCCGGGATCGCGATCTCGTAGTCGGTCCAGTCGATCTGCCGGACCGCCGTCATCATCAGGAAGCCGACCACCACCAGCGCCACCGACGCCGCCTCGAACGGCACGATCACGACCAGCGGCGCCAGGAACATCGCGAGCAGGAAGAGCACGCCGGTGACCAGGTTGGCCGCGCCGGTACGCGCGCCCTCGGCGACACCGGAGGCGCTCTCGATGTACGACGTGTTGCTCGACACGCTGGCCGCGCCGCCGGCGGCCGCGGCGATCGAGTCGACAAGCAGGATCTCCCGGGTGCGCGGCGGCATGCCCTCCTCGTCCAGCAGGCCACCCTCCTGACCGACGGCGACCATCGTGCCCATCGTGTCGAAGAAGTCGGTGATCAGCAGCGTGAAGATGAACATGATGACGACGAGCACGCCGGCCCGGCCCCACGAGTCGAACACGTTGAAGTGGCCCAGCAGCGACAGGTCCGGCTTGTCCACGATCTTGTCCGGCAGCGCCGGCACGTTCAGCGACCAGCCGCTCGGGTTCGGCTTGCCGTCGACGAACGACGGGCCGACCTTCGCGATCGCCTCCACGATGATCGCCAGCACGGTGGTGGCCAGGATGCCGATCAGGATCGCGCCCTTGACCTTGCGCACGAACAGCACCAGCGTCAGCAGCAGGCCGACCACGAAGACCAGCGCGGGCCAGCCGGTCAGCTTGCCGCCGATGCCCAGCTCGACCGGCACGGTGGTGCCGGCGGCGTCCGGGATACGCCGCACGAAGCCCGCGTCGACCAGACCGATGATCATCAGGAACAGGCCGATGCCGACACCGATCGCCGTCTTCAGCTGCGTCGGCACGGACCGGAAGACCGCGGCGCGCAGCCCGGTCAGCACCAGGACGCCGATGATGACGCCCTCGATGACCACGAGGCCCATCGCATCGGCCCAGGTCATCTCGGGCGCGATCTCGTACGCCACCAGCGCGTTCACGCCCAGCCCGGCCGCCAGCGCCAGCGGGAACCGGGCGACGACGCCCATCAGGATCGTCATCACGCCGGCCACCAGCGCCGTGCCGGCCGCCAGCGCCGCGATGGGCAGCTTGCCGCCGACCGCGTCGACCCCGGCACCCAGGATCAGCGGGTTGAGCACCACGATGTAGGCCATCGTGAAGAAGGTGGCGAGGCCACCCCGTACCTCTCGGCCGACGGTCGAGCCGCGGGCCGAGATCTCAAAGAATCGATCAAAAGCGTTCTTGGGGGTACGCCCGGACGAGTCAGCGCTCGCATCGGCGGCAGCAGCAGTGGACATTCGCGCCCTTCCACAGGACCAACGGGGGTCGATGGGCGCATCAAAGCAGAACACTGACCTCGGCAAAAGATCAGAACTGTTACAACCGTCACGAGCTCACACTGACGATCTCCACAGACGTAGTCTGATGCTCGTGGCCGAGAAGTCCCCCGCCCAGCACGAGTGGCACCAGCATGGTCTCGACGCGGTGGCGGGCACGAAGCCGCGGCCCGAGCCGCTCGATCCGCCGATGGTGCCGTTCGCCCTCGCCGGCCTCGCCGGCTTCGCCGTCGCCGGGGTGATCCTGCTGCTGCTTGACGCGCCGGAGAGCTGGCTCTGGACCTGCCTGGCCGGCCTGCTGTGCGGGATACCGGGCCTGCTCACGATGCTGCGGCACGACGCCAACCGGCGCCGCCGCCGCGCGCTGACCCACCCCGAGTTCAAGGTGAACCAGAACGCCTAGCCGGCGCTAGGAGTGACCGTAGGGCTCCGCGGGCTCGCCGGCCTCGACCGAGCCGTGCGCGCGGCTGACCGCCACCGCCTCGACCTCGCTGTCGTCGTAGATCGTCGGAAGCTCCTCGACCGGCTGCTCCGTCGCGCCGACGAGCGCCTCGGAGTGCGCGCCACAGCCGTGGTCGGCGCTGACGGCCTTGGCGTCGTCGGGGGCGTAGAGGTTGCCGCAGACGCCGAACATGGTGCGCATCGAGCCGGCCAGCGGCAGGTAGAAGCCGCAGGTGCCGCAGCGGGCGTTGCGCGGCGCGGCCGTCGAGATCGGCGCCTCGGGGCCCGCATCGCCGTCGTACCAGCGCTGTGCGGTCTCGGACCGGCCCTCGCGGGACAGCACCCGGGGCCGGCCGAGGCCGAGCTCCCAGGAGACGTCCTCAACGGCGGAGTCGTCGCTGAGCACGTAGCCGGGCGCCAGCCGTTCGTCGTCCGGGGCGGTCGCCATGAGGTCGCCAACGCCGAGGTCGCCGGGCTGGACCCGCTCGTTCCACGGCAGCCAGCCGGGCGCGAGCAGCGCGTCCGGCCCGGGCAGCAGCACCGTCTCGCAGATGGTGACGTGCCGGGAGCGCGGCACCCGGGTCACCGTGACCGCCCAGCGCCAGCCCTTGTAGCCGGCGAGGTGGCTCTCGAAGAAGTGGGTCACGACCCGGTCGCCCTCGGCCACGGCCTCGAGGTGCTCGCCGATGTCGGCGGGCTCCACTTCGGTGATGGCGCCTCGCGCGATCCCGACGGCATCGGCACAGACCTGGTCGAGTCGGGCGGCACGCGCTGCGGTCCTGGTCGTCACGCCGCCATTGTCCCTCACGCGTGTACGGGCGGCGCAGCGACTCCCCCAGATCTCCGCCCCGGGAGGGGACGGAAGTCGCCTCGATGAGACAGGATGGGGCGATGCCGCTGCTTCCTACCGTCGGACGTGCCGTTGGCACCGGCGTCAAGGCGCTCCGGGTGCTCGTGCGAGGTTCCCTGCGCGGCAGCGCCTGGGCGACCCGCCGGGTCGGCGACGCCCGGGCCCGCGGCGCGGCCAACGAGATCGGCATGGTCCGGCTCTTCGACCTGCATGCGCTCTCCTGCGCCGGCGACACGCTCCTCGCGATCGGCCTGGCCGGCACGATCTTCTTCGACGTGCCGCTCGGCGAGGCGCGGAGCAAAGTCGCGCTCTACCTGTTGATCACCATGGTGCCGTTCGCCCTGCTCGCACCCGTGGCAGGGCCGCTGCTCGACCACTTCCGCCACGGCCGGCGGTACGCGCTCGCGGCGACAATGCTTGGCCGGGCCTTCCTCGCGTACGTGATCGCGGACAACCTGCTGGGCTGGGGCCTCTACCCGGCGGCGTTCGGCGTCCTTGCGCTCTCCCGGGCGTACGGCGTTGCCCGCTCGGCGGCGGTGCCCCGGCTGCTGCCCGAGGGCGTCGGACTGTCCCAGGTCGGCGCCCGCGCCAGCGTCTACGGCACGTTCGCGGGCGCAGTCGTCGCGCCGATCGGGCTGGCCGCGTTCTGGTTCGGTTCGCAGTGGCCGTTGCGGGTCGCGTCGTTGATCTTCCTGGTCGGCATGGTGATCTCGCTACGGCTGCCGCCCCGGGCCGACTCCGACCCGCCGGAGGCGGTGCCCCGGCCGTTCCGCACGATGCTGCGCCTGCGCCGCGGCAACGACCGCCCGCTCTCCGGCCGGCTGGTGATCGCCACGCTGGTCGGCAGCGCCAGCTTCCGCTGCCTGTACGGCTTCCTGCTGCTCTACTTCGCGTTCGCGGTCAAGGCGGGCTCGCTCGACACCACGTTCTTCGGCCGCGACGTCGGCGGCCAGGGCGCGGTGGCGCTGATCGGCGGCGCGCTGGCGGTCGGCACGTTCCTGGCGACCGCGGTCGGCACCCGGCTGCGCATCCACCGCCCGCTGGCGCTGCAGTCCAGCGGGCTGACCATCACCGCCGGCGTCGCCGTCCTTGCCGCGATCTTCTTCACCCTGCCGATGGTGGCGCTGCTGTCGCTGGTGACCGCGATCTTCAGCGGCATCTCGAAGCTCGCGATCGACGCCAGCATCCAGGAGCGGGTGCCGGAACGCCTACGGGCCAGCGCGTTCGCGCACTCCGAGACCGTCCTGATGCTCGCCTGGGTGGTCGGCGGCGCGGTCGGCATCATCCCGCTCGACGGCCGCCTGGGCGTCTCGATCGCCGCCGCCTTCGCGGTGGCCGCGGCGGTGCGCGGCACGCTCGTGGCGGGCCGCCTGCACGCCGAACGCCTGCACGGCCGTCCGGACGCGACAATCGACGAACCCGCACCCGACGACGGACCGGAGTCCGGCGCCGAGGCGGTCCCGACGTCTCCGGCGCCGGCCGGCGCGACCCAAGCTCCCCGGGCGCCGCGGCCGAGGTCGACAGCACCGCCCGAGCCCGCCGCCGAGGCCGAGGCCACGACGCCGAAGCGCCGTCTCTTCTCCCGGTCCGGCGCGGGCAGGCGGACGGCGGCACCGCCGGCGGCGCCCGAACCGGCACCCGCCGCGGAACCCGCGTCCCCTGCGGACGACCCGGCCCCGCCGGGATTCCACATCTACCGGCCTTCGTCGGCGGCCAACGGCTCCGGCCGCGACGAGGCCAACCCGTGACGCCGGCGCACTCCCGCCTGCTGATCGTCACCGCCGTCGCCGCCGAGGCCGATGCCGTGCGCGCCGGCGTCGACCCGGCCGCCGTCGAGGTGGCGGCCGTCGGCGTCGGCCCGGCCGCGGCCGCCGCCGGCACGGCACGGCTCCTGGCGCTCGCCGAGGCCGCCGGGCGTCCGTACCGGGGCGTCGTCAGCGCCGGCATAGCCGGCGGTTTCCCGGGCCGCGCGCCGGTCGGCGCGACCGTCCTGGCCGCCCGCACGATCGCCGCCGACCTGGGCGCGGAGTCCCCGGACGGCTTCATCGGTGTGGCCGAGCTCGGCTTCGGCACCAGCGTCCTGCACGCCGACCCGGACCTGTTCGAGGCCCTGTCGCGGGCACTCCCCGACGCGATCGCCGGCGACATCCTCACGCTCGCCACGGTCACCGGAACGGCCGGCACCGCGGCGGCCCTCCAGGCCCGGCACCCGGCGGCCGTCGCCGAGGCGATGGAGGGCTACGGCGTGGCCAGCGCCGCGCAGACCGCCGCGGTCCCCTTCGCCGAGCTGCGCACCATCTCCAACCCGATCGGACCGCGCGACCGGGCCGCCTGGCGCCTGGGCGAGGCGTTCGCCGCGCTCACCGCGGCGGCCCGGGCTGCCTGTGGATAACTCTGTGGACGACCACTGTGGGCCGGGCCAGGTGTGGCGATGCAGACACGGTTCGTTGCGGGTGTCGCGGCGCTAGCGTCGTTACCGTGAGGGCGTGGCGCTTTCTCTGGCGGTTTCGCCCTGCCCCAACGACACCTTCGTCTTCCACGCCCTCGTGCACGGTCTCGTCCCCGGCGCCGAGCCGGTGCGGCTGACGTTCGCGGACGTCGACGTGACGAACACCGCGGCCGTTGGCGGCGAGTTCGACCTGGTCAAGGTCAGCTATGCCGCCCTGCCCTGGCTCCTCGACGACTACGACCTGCTGCCCTGCGGCGGCGCGCTGGGCCGCGGCTGCGGCCCGCTGGTGCTGGCCCGCGGCGACGGCCGGGTGGCGGGCGGCGACCTGACCGGCGCGACCGTCGCCGTTCCCGGCGACCGCACCACGGCCTACCTGCTGTTCCGCCTCTGGTCGGCAAAGAATCCGCCGGCCCGCATCGAGGTCGTGCCGTTCCACCAGATCATGCCGGGGGTCGCCGACGGCCGTTACGACGCCGGCCTGGTCATCCACGAGGCCCGCTTCACCTACCCGCGTTACGGCCTGGCCGCGCTCGTCGACCTCGGCGAGTGGTGGGAGGGCGACACCGGCCTGCCGATCCCGCTGGGCGCGATCCTGGCCCGCAAGGGCGCGGTCGACCCGGCCGAGGCGGCCGAGTGGATCCGCAAGTCGGTGAGCATGGCGTGGGCCAATCCCGCCGCGAGCCGCGACTTCGTGCTGGCCAACGCCCAGGAGATGGAGCCCGACGTGGTCGATCGGCACATCGGGCTCTACGTCAACGAGTTCACCCTCGAGCTCGGCGCGGAAGGATACGCCGCCGCCGACGCCCTGCTCGGACGCGCGGCGGCGGCGGGAATCACACCTGCGATCAAGCCGCTCTCGGCCTAGACCTCGAGCTCGCGGGCGACCGCGTGCACCAGCTGCGCGATCTTCTGTGCCGTGCGCTTATCGGGGTAGCGACCGCGGCGCAGGTCCGGCTGGATCTTCGCCTCGATCACCTTGATCATGTCTTCCACCATGCCGTGCAGCTCATCGGCTGGGCGCCGGCGCAGCTCGACCATGGACGGCGGGGCGTCGAGGACCTTCACGCCCATCGCCTGCGCGCCCTTGCGGCTGTCGACCACACCGAACTCCAGCCGCTGACCGGCCTTCAGGTCGGCGGTCCCGGTGGGCAGAGCGCCCTTGGGCAGGAACACGTCCCCACCCTCGTCACTGGTGACGAACCCGAAACCCTTCGCCGCGTCGTACCACTTCACTCGACCCGTGGGCACCGCTGACCTCAACTTCACTCATTGGACTCAATTGCTCACGGCAAGGTTATCCAGCGGCCGTGCCACACCCAACCGCAATCTTTCGCAACAGCGCCGGAAATGCCGTCAAGTCGGACATCAAGTGCGAGGCGCCGGCCCTACGCAGCTCGTCCTCGTCACACGGTCCGGTGGTGACCCCGATGCCCGGGACGCCGGCCGTGCACGCCGCGACCATGTCGGCGACGTGGTCGCCCACGTACCACCGGACGCCGTGCTCGGTCAGCGCCGCTGCCTTGCCCTCCGCGAAAAGGTCACCAACGACCTCGTCGGCGACCATGCCGAGGTGCTCGAGGTGCAGTGTTGCCAGCCGGCCCAGCTTGGAGGTCACCACCACCACCCGCATGCCCAACTCGCGGACCGCCGCCAGCGCCTCGACCGCCCCGGGTGTCGGGGCGGCCGGCGCGATCGCGTGGTCCGGGTACAGCGCCCGGTAGGTGGTGACCGCCTCCTCGACCTCGTCGGGCGGGAACCACTCGCTCAGCTCCGTACGCAATGGCGGGCCAAGTCGGGTGACCGCCAGGTCCGCGTCGACCCACACCCCGGTCTTCTCCGTCAGCGCCCGGTAGGCCTGGCGAATGCCCGGGCGGGAGTCGATCAGGGTCATGTCCAGGTCGAAACCGACCGCCGGGGTCACAGCGAGATGGTCGGCTGGTACGTCAGGCGCTCCACCGGCAGCGGAAAGGTCTGGTCGTCGCCGAACGGCGACGGGGCGGCCGCACGGTCGGAGATGATCTCGGAGACGGCCAGGTGGCCGTCCTTCACCGTGACCGCACCCTTGTGAGCCGTCGCACCCCGGGCCTTCTCGTGTGAACGCGCCACAGGTATCTCCCCTCAAGATCTTTGATGGATCCGGCCACGCCCCGGACCCCGCACCATGGTCCCATGACGGCTAGCGTTGGTAACGATGGCCACCGCATTCGCCGACCAGCTCCGGTCGCTCACCGATGACGCCCTGGGGGCGCTGATCCAGCTGCGCCCCGACCTCGTCGTGCCCGTGCCGTCCGACGTTTCCGCGCTGGCCGTGCGTGCGCAGGCCCGCGGCTCGGTCGCCCGCTGCCTCGATGCCCTTGACGAGTTCACGCTCGCCGTCCTCGATGCCGGCCGGCTGAGCCGCTCGGCCGAGACCGCGCTGACCTCGATCACCGCGGTGCTCGAGCTGACCGCCGGCGCCGCGGACCCGGAGGACGTCCGTACCGCGATCGGCCGCCTCCGCGCCCGGTTCCTGCTGCACGGCCCCGAGGACGCGCTCCAGGTCGTCGGCGCCGTCGACGAGGTGAGCTCGCCGTACCCCGCCGGCCTCGGCCGCCCGGCCGACTACCTCGATGCGCAGACGGCCGCCCTGTGCGCGGACCGGGCGAAGCTGCGCCGGACCGTGCTGGCCGCGCCGCCGGGCGCCCGGGCGGTGCTCGACCGGCTCGCCGCCGGCCCGCCGGTCGGGACGCTGAGCTCGGGCGGCACGATCGCCGAGCCGGTGCAATGGCTGATCGACAACCACATCCTGGTACCGGTCTCGGAGGCCGGCCGGGCGCCGCGGTCCGACGGTGAGCTGGTGGAGCTTCCGCGCGAGATCGGGATGCTGCTGCGCCGCGACTCGGGTCCGCTGGGCCCGCTGCGGCCGGCGCCGCCGGTACCCGAGGGCCCGGCGCGCGACCCCAAGTCCGTCGACTCGGCCGGGACGGGACAGGCGATGGAGGCCGTCCGGCACGTCGAGGCCCTGCTGGAGGCGCTGTCGGGCGAGCCGGCCGCGGTGCTCAAGACCGGCGGCCTCGGCGTGCGCGACCTCAAGCGCCTGGCCCGCGCCGCGAATCTCGACGAGCCCGCGGCCGCCCTGCTGATCGAGGTGGCCTACGCGGCCGGCCTGCTCGGCGAGTCCGACGTGACCGGCGCCGGCCGCGCCCGGGCCGCCGCCGCGGTCGACGAGATCTTCCTGCCCACCGGGGCCTACGACCTGTGGCGGGCCATGAGCATCGCCCGGCGCTGGGAGGCGCTGGCGAACTCGTGGCTCGCGATGACCCGCCAGACCGGCCTGATCGGCCAGCGCGACGACCGCGACCGGCCGATCAACACGCTCGCGCCGGACGCCGAGCGGGCCGGGTCCCCGCAGGCACGCCGCGAGGTCCTCGCCGTGCTCGCCGACCTCGCACACGGCACCGCGCCGAAGGCCGGCGAGGTCCTCGAGATGCTCGCCTGGCAGGCGCCGCGCCGGGCCCGCGGCCGGGAGGCCGTGCACCGCGACGCCCTGGCCGGCGCCGCGACGCTGGGCGTCACCGGGCTGGGCGCGATCACCTCGTACGGTCGGCTGCTGCTGGCCGAGGCCCGGCCCGACGACCGGGACCCGCTGGGCGCCGGAGCGGGCGGCGAGCGGGTGCCCGGCGTCTCCGAGGCGGTACGCGCCCTCGACGCGCTGCTGCCCGCCCCGGTCGACCACGTGCTGGTCCAGGCGGACCTCTCCGTGGTCGTGCCCGGCCCGCCCGAGCCGGAGCTGGCGGCGGAGCTGGACGTCGTCGCCGAGCCCGAGTCCGCGGGCGGGGCCAGCGTGCACCGGGTGACCGCGGCCAGCGTGCGGCGGGCCCTCGACGTCGGCTACAGCGCCGGCGACCTGCACGCGCTCTTCCAGCGCCGGTCACGCACCCCGGTGCCGCAGGCGATGACCTACCTGATCGACGACTCGGCACGCCGGCACGGCGGCCTGCGCGCCGGTTCGGCCGGGTCGTACGTGCGCAGCGACGACGAGGCGCTGATCGCCGAGGTGCTGGCCGACAAGCGGCTGGGCAGCCTGGCGCTGCGCAGGCTCGCCCCGACGGTGCTGTGCAGCCCGCTGCAACTGGTCCGGCTGCTCGGCGCGCTGCGGGACGCCGGCTTCGCCCCGGTGGCCGAGGACGCCGCCGGTTCGGCAGTGCTGGCCCGGCCCAAGGTCCGGCGCGCGCCGACCCGTACCTCCGCCTCGGCCCGGCTGGCCGACCAGGCCGTGCCCCTGCTGGCGGGGCCCCGCCTGGCCGGGGTGGTCGAGCAGATCCGGCGCGGCGACATCGCGACCCGCGCGGCCCGCCGCACCCCGGTCACGGTCCGCGCGGCGAACGGTCAGAGCGTTCCCGGGCTGACCTCGGTGCAGGCACACACCCAGGCGATGGCGGTGCTCCAGCAGGCCGTACGCGACAAGGTCCGGGTCTGGGTCGGCTACGTGGACACGCACGGGGCGACGCTGTCCCGGCTGGTCCGGCCGGTGTCGCTGAGCGCGGGCTACCTTCGCGCCGAGGACGAACGGACCGAAACGCTGCATACCTTCGCCCTGCACCGGATCACGGCCGCGGTCGTCGAGGAGTAGCGGCTTCGGCGAAGGATGGGACCGCGCGCCCCCGTTACCCGCCGCGCGCGATCCATTCCCGTCCGCGTGGTACCGCTCTTTCAACGCTGAGCCTGAGCGAAGGGTTGCATACGGGATCAACCTTCTTCAGTACGTCGGGCGCCGTGTCACACTGGAGGGTCTTCTCTCGCTCGTCGAAGGGCACCTGGTGACCGGCGGACCTCTGATCGTGCAATCCGACAAGACTCTGCTGCTGGAAGTCGAACATCCGGACGCGAAGGCCTGTCGGATGGCGATCGCACCGTTCGCGGAGTTGGAGCGCTCCCCCGAGCACGTGCACACCTACCGACTGACCCCGCTGGGCCTCTGGAACGCGCGTGCCGCGGGGCACGACGCCGAGAGCGTGGTCGACTCCCTGATCAAATACTCGCGCTACCCGGTGCCGCACGCGCTGCTCGTCGACGTCGCCGAGACCATGGACCGCTACGGCCGGCTCCAGTTGATCAACGACCCGTCGCACGGGCTGGTCCTGCGCGGGCTCGACAAGATCGTGTTGATCGAGGTCGCCAAGAGCAAGAAGCTGGCCGGCATGCTCGGCGCCCGCATCGACGACGAGACGATCACGGTGCACGCCTCGGAGCGCGGCCGGCTCAAGCAGGCGCTGCTCAAGCTCGGCTGGCCGGCCGAGGACCTGGCCGGTTACGTGGACGGCGAGGCGCACGCGATCTCACTGGCCGAGGACGGCTGGAAGCTGCGCTCCTACCAGCAGGAGGCCGTCGACGGCTTCTGGGCCGGCGGCTCCGGCGTCGTCGTGCTGCCCTGCGGCGCCGGCAAGACGCTCGTCGGCGCGGCGGCGATGGCGGTCGCCTCGGCCACCACCCTGATCCTGGTGACGAACACGGTCGCCGGCCGGCAGTGGAAGCGCGAGCTGGTGGCCCGCACCTCGCTGACCGAGGACGAGATCGGCGAGTACTCGGGCGAGCGCAAGGAGATCCGCCCGGTCACCATCGCGACGTACCAGGTGCTCACCTCGCGGCGCGGCGGCGCCTTCACCCACCTCGACCTGTTCGGCGCGCGCGACTGGGGCCTGGTCATCTACGACGAGGTGCACTTGCTGCCGGCCCCGATCTTCCGGTTCACCGCGGACCTGCAGGCCCGCCGTCGGCTCGGCCTGACCGCGACCCTGGTACGCGAGGACGGCCGCGAGGGCGACGTGTTCTCGCTGATCGGTCCGAAGCGCTACGACGCGCCGTGGAAGGACATCGAGGCGCAGGGCTGGATCGCCCCGGCCGAGTGCATCGAGGTCCGGGTGACCCTCACGGACGCCGAGCGCATGACGTACGCCGTGACCGAGGCCGAGGAGCGCTATCGGGTGGCGGCCACCGCCCGCACCAAGCTGCCGGTGATCCGGGCCCTGGTGGAGAAGCACCCGGACGAGCAGGTGCTGGTGATCGGCGCCTACATCGACCAGCTGCACCAACTGGGCGAGTTTCTGGACGCCCCGGTCCTGCAGGGCTCGACGACGAACAAGGAGCGCGAGCGGCTCTTCGACGCGTTCCGCTCGGGCGAGCTGCGCACGCTGGTGATCTCCAAGGTCGGCAACTTCAGCATCGACCTGCCCGAGGCGGCCGTGGCGATCCAGGTGTCGGGCACGTTCGGCTCACGCCAGGAGGAGGCACAGCGGCTGGGCCGGGTGCTGCGCCCGAAGGCAGACGGCCGGCAGGCGCACTTCTACACGGTGGTCTCGCGCGACACCATCGACACCGAGTACGCGGCGCACCGCCAGCGCTTCCTGGCCGAGCAGGGGTACGCCTACACGATCGTCGACGCGGACGACGTGCTCGGCCCACCCCTGCCCAAGATCGACTGAACGGGTCGTCAGTCGGGTAGGTCCACCTCGTCGTGGAGCGGCGCCGTGACTGCCGGCTCCGGCGCGATGCCCGTCATGGGTTCCGGCGCCTCCGCACCCCGGCTCAGCGCGAGCGATCCGACCAGGCAGCCCAGGGCGAT